>JAQWMF010000051.1 GCA_029246925.1 Porticoccaceae bacterium | reverse complement strand
TGAAAGTATTGCTACCCTGTGCAGGAACAGCCACTGAGTAAGCCTGACAATCACCATCAACAACTACGTAATCAGTAAAGAATGACGGCTCTGTATCTGGGTAAGGTGCAGCTTCAAACTTAAATCGAACACTTACCTCAGTGCTAGATGATGCAGTAAAGTTAATTGTCTCCGCAGACGCAAAGCTTAACGGATAGTCAGCATCATTTAAATTAGCGAAGCCAGCATAATCTGGGGCAGAAGCTGGGAAGGTAAATGTAGAGGAATCCTCATTAAGCGTTGCACCTTCAAATGCTGTCCACACGGCCACATTAGAGGTATCACCTGAGTTATCGCCAGAATCATCACCTGAATCATCACCTGAATCATCGCCTGAACTTTCAGCTGCATCACTGACAACCACAACATCAGCAACGACAACAGCTTCATCCTGAGTCACTACATACAGAATCAGTGAGCTAAAGGTGTTAGCACCCTGTGATGGAACAGCAATAGTGTATGTTGCTTCATCAGAGCCGCTTACAGTAATAGCCTGGGTGTCATAAGCTGGATCAACATTTGGATGAGGTTGAAACTCAAGTCTAAATCGAACATCTGCTGAACCACCAGAAGCAACTGAACCTTTAAACGAAATGCTACCGGCTTCAGAGAAGGTTAACGGATACATATCAGTATTCATATTGGCAAAACCAGCCCAAACTTCGGCACTAGCAGGGAATGTATATACACCACCTTCACCTATAGTTGAGCCACCAAAGGCTTCTGAGAAGTTAGCAATTGCGCTAGAGCCAGTATCTGTATCACCACCAGTATCACCACCAGTATCACCACCAGTATCACCACCAGTATCACCACCAGTATCACCACCAGTATCTCCACCAACTGAATCACTAGTAACTTCAACATCAGTAACGACAACAGCTTCATCCTGAGTCACTACATACAGAATCAGTGAGCTAAAGGTGTTAACGCCCTGAGATGTAACAGGAATTGTGTAAGTAGCTTCATCAGCACCCGTTACTGTAACAGTCCCAGTGTCATAAGCTGGGTCAACAGCTGGATGAGGTTGATACTCAAGTCTAAATCGAACATCAACTGAACCACCTGATGGAACTGAACCTTTAAACGAAATGCTACCGGCTTTAGAGAAAGTTAACGGATACATATCAGCATTCATATTGGCAAAGCCAGCCCAAACTTCGGCGCCAGCAGGGAATGTATATACACCACCCTCACCTATAGTTGAGCCACCAAATGCTTCTGAGAAGTTAGCAGTTGCGCTAGAGCCAGTATCTGTATCACCACCAGTATCACCACCAGTATCACCACCAGTATCACCGCCAGTATCACCGCCAGTATCACCGCCAGTATCACCGCCAGTATCACCACCAGTATCACCACCAGTATCACCACCAGTATCACCACCAGTATCACCACCAGTATCACCACCAGTATCACCGCCAGTATCACCGCCAGAACCGGCTGGCCCAGTGGTACAATATTCAGGGTTATCTTCTACAGATAACTGCTCATTAGCATTTTCAGGATTAGGGAAAGAAACTCTCTCAAGCTCAAAATGCCACCAAAGGTCACTACCCGCGAGAATATTTAAAGCAATTTCACAGTATGATGCCGTCTCTACAGTGTAGTTAATTACACCAGCTGGACCATCAGTAGCAGCATCACCTTCGTTTCTGATACGAGGAATACCAATATGAGAACCCTGACCTAAAACTGAAAGCATTCCAGCTTGAGGATTCCACTTGTATGTTAAACCAGTCTCCAGTCCATCCCATACATAATCAGTACCACCATCAAGTGTTACCTGAGTCGGGTCACCACAACTTTCAGAGCCAGATGGACTAGCCCATCCCTCAAGCCATGTATCACCATTCATTTCTTGCTCAAAGATACCGCCGCCAGGCTGTGTAGCCTCATCCTTAATGAAGGTATAGGTATCATCCGCAAATAGGCAAGATCTACGACTTAATTCAAAATCATCAACCACCCAATATTCAGTATTACCTTCCGATGGACCAACACCCATCGCGCCAAGTTTAGAGGCATTTTTCCAAACACCTTCAATTGACTCAGGGAAACACTGACAATTTTGTGCACAAAAGCTTAATTCCGATGCATCAATGTTCGATGGCGGATTAGACAAATCAACCTCGAGACCGCTCATACCACTGTTATCAGCGTAATTGATGGTGACGGGAATACTACCCTGACCCACGAGCCCATCAACGGTTGCTAGGGGGTATTCACCAGACCATGAACTATGCTGACCTGTCATAGGAACAACAATATTGTTAACTGTAACAACGGGCTCCATAATGGACTCGTTGGCCTCAAGGCTGATAACAATAACATCGTCCTGGGCAATAACCGGCTGGCTATTACATTTGTTTAGAACGCTAAGGCTGATTAATTCAGGAGGCTCGCCATCACATAGGTTGCCAACACACCTTTCTCCAAACTCTGCCTTAACCTGATCAATATTATCTGGGATCGGCTCACCAACTATTGGTCTATCGCCACTACCGCCACAAGCGGTAAGCGCAAGTGACAAGAAAAGTGCTACCAACGCACCAAAATGGCTCGGTAGTGTAATGAATGAATTTGACGTAGATTGCTGACGCATAACTCCCCCTAGATGAGTTTTTATAATATTCCAAGAAAACCTTGGAGATAAACTGATTTCAACCCCTGATTTTGTTCGTCTTAACGAGCTAGAACCAGCGTTATTCGTTGAACAGGCGTATATATGCGGTGAATCGGTTGAGGGGCGACAAATATAAGAATTTAATAGGTTTTAGGGGATAAAATAGAGACTTATTTATCTCACTGCAGAACTTAGGACGGCTTAGATTCTCCCATACACTTAGGTGATTGAGGAGTACTTTCAACCTGCCCCCACTCTATTGGAGAATAAACAAATAAAGAAAGCGCATGAATTGAAGTATTGAGCTCGTAAGATAGTTCGGAATATATGGCTTGATGCCTTTTGACCGATGACTTTTTCTCAAAAAAATTAGCTGCAATAATTACTTTAAAATGGCTTTCAGAGCCAGCGGGAACATTATGAGAAGCACTTTCATTAATCACCTCAAGATAGGTGGGTGAAAATGCTTTCTCAAGCTTTTGTACAATGATTGATTCAACAGGGCCCATTACATTCCACTTACAAGATTAATCATTACACCTGCAGCCACAGCAGAGCCAATAACACCGGCTACATTTGGCCCCATAGCGTGCATTAGCAAAAAATTATGCGGGTTTGCTTCAAGGCCAACCTTATTTGCAACACGCGCAGCCATAGGCACAGCAGACACTCCGGCAGCGCCAATCAAGGGGTTAACCTTATCTTTAGACAGTAGGTTCATTAACTTGGCCATGAGGACACCAGAAGCTGTACCAATACAGAATGCCACCGCACCTAAAGCTAGTATCCCCATAGTTTCTGGGTTTAAAAACTTTTCAGCGCTCATTTTAGAACCAACACCAAGCCCTAAGAAAATCGTTACTACATTGATAAGTGCATTTTGCGTAGTATCACTTAAACGATTAACCACACCACATTCACGCATCAAATTACCAAAACAAAACATACCCAACAAAGGTGCAGCATCAGGCAATAACATGGCCACCAAAACCAATAATGTAAGCGGGAAAACAATACGCTCAGCTTTAGATACCGGACGCAACTGAACCATAGCAATTTGGCGCTCCGCATCAGTGGTTAATGCCTTCATAATAGGCGGCTGAATAATCGGCACTAACGCCATATAAGAGTAGGCAGCAACTGCAATTGCACCCAACAAATCTGGCGACAATTTACTGGTCACAAAAATTGCTGTAGGACCATCTGCGCCACCAATAATACCAATAGAAGCTGCATCTCTAATGCTAAAATCTAGGATACCAAAATGACTCATTGCCACCGCACCAAGTACAGTAGTAAAAATACCAACCTGAGCAGCAGCACCTAATAGCAAGGTTTTTGGATTAGCCAACAAAGGACCGAAATCCGTCATCGCACCGACACCCATAAAGATAATTAACGGGAATAAACCAGTCTCAATACCTGCATGATAAATATAGTAAAGCAGTCCGCCAGGGCTTTCTAAATGCCCCAAGGCATCATATACGGGAGCCGCATCAAACCCAGCACCCGGAATATTAGCCAATACAGTACCAAAACCAATAGGCACTAAGAGCAGTGGCTCAAATCCTCGGCTAATCGCCAAATACAACAACACGAAGCCAACCAGCATCATAACAGCTTGCCCAAGAGCTATCTGAGCAAGACCCGAACTAGCCCATAAACTAATTAGATTTTCCATGGTTTAATTTCCTATGCCAAAGTCACTAGTACATCGCCAACAGAACAGCTATCCCCTGCCTGCACTTTGACCTCAACAATGGCGCCACCTGATGGCGCGCTCACTGAAGTTTCCATCTTCATTGCCTCAAGCACAAGAATACTCTCACCCTCTGACACTCTTTGACCAGGTTTTACCAACACCTTAACCACGTTACCCGCTAATGGAGCAGTAACAGGCTCGCCACCAACGGCAGAAACTGAGGATGCCGTAGACCCAACAGGAGCATCAACAGATGCAATACCGCTTACATCACCGCCTTCGCTAACAGTAACAGTATATGATTTACCTTCAACCTCAACCGTGTAAACCTCTTCACCCGCCTCATTTGTTGGAACTTCAGGTTTACCCGTTGGAACTGGCTCAAAGACATCAGGATTGTTACGATTCTGTAAAAATTTTAAGCCGACTTGCGGGAATAAGGCATAGGTTAATACATCGTCAATATGCCCCTCATTGGCAGTCAGGTTAAAGCCGTGCTCGGCTGAAAGCCCCTCAAGTTTAACTATTAACACCTCAAGTTCAGGCTCAATATTATCCGCTGGACGACAGGTAATTGGCTCTTCATTCTCCCCAAGAACTTCCGACTGAAGATCCTTATTAACTGGCGCAGGTGTAGCACCATATTCACCCTTAAGAATCCCCTGAGTTTCTCTAGAAATAGACTTATAGCGTTCACCCGTCATTACATTGAGTACTGCCTGGGTACCAACAATCTGTGAAGTTGGAGTCACTAATGGAATAAAACCTAAGTCCTCACGAACGCGAGGTATTTCAGACAACACATCATCGAGCCTGTCTTCAGCGCCCTGCTGACGAAGCTGAGACTCCATATTGGTCAACATGCCACCCGGCACCTGAGCTACCAATATACGCGAATCAACACCACGCAATGATCCTTCAAATTGTGCATATTTCTTACGTACATCTCTAAAGTAAGCCGCAATTTCTTCCAATTTATTTATCTCCAAACCCGTATCGCGTTCAGAGTCTTTAAATATTGATACCACAGATTCAGTCGCAGAATGACCGTAGGTCATAGACATTGAAGATATAGCGGTATCAACATTATCAATACCAGCCTCTACACACTTTGTAATCGTAGTGGTAGACAAACCTGTAGTTGCGTGACAGTGAAGCTGTAATGGAATATCTACAGCCTCTTTAAGCTTGGTAACCAATTCATAACCGACATACGGATTTAGCAAACCCGCCATATCCTTAATACAGATAGAATCGGCGCCAGCATCTTCGATCTCACGAGCAAGATCAACCCATAAATCAACAGTATGAACTGGACTTACGGTGTAAGAAATAGTGCCCTGCGCATGCTTGCCAACCTGCTTAACTGCTCTTAACGCAGTTTCCAAATTGCGCATATCATTCATAGCATCAAACACACGGAATACATCAATACCATTGACCGCCGCACGCTCAACAAATTTTTCAACGACATCATCAGCATAATGTCTATAGCCAAGTATATTCTGTCCGCGGAAAAGCATCTGCTGAGGCGTATTGGGCATAGCCTTCTTGATTTCACGAATACGGTCCCAGGGGTCTTCTCCCAAAAAACGAATACATGCATCAAATGTAGCGCCCCCCCAAGACTCCATAGACCAATAACCAATTTGGTCGAGCTTTGCAGCTATAGGCAACATATCATCGATACGCATGCGAGTTGCGAAAAGTGACTGATGGGCGTCACGAAAAACTACTTCAGTTATACCGAGCGCAGAGCTTGCAGAGGGCATAAATATGTCCTTTTACTTTTTAAAACTAAATTTAGAGCCATTAGCAACCATTAAATGATGTGCTAGCTCCCACGATGCTGATCAATTGCAGCTTGAATTACCTTGACTATTCTTTTTTCTACAAGCGTAGAATGTATTTTATGAGAACTCATCTCCGCCTCTATAGGCTCTTCCTTTGAAAAGTACATAACAGATCGAGACATTAAGGCTGTTAATCCCACTAATAAGGTAAGGAAGGTAAAAACTGTTCCCATACCATATAACAAGAGATCCAAACCTTGAGAAATAAGCGAAGCGTCCATCAATAGTCCGTACAATATAATCAAATTACTGCCAAAACTGAGAAAAGAATTGGCTACAAGGCCGAAATAATAGCAATGTACCCATTTTTTGCAAGTTTGGCTTTGCTTTATTCACTTCAAAAACTACAATTCGCAACTATAAAATTAAATCGTTAAGAGCGATTGGGATCTATGAGCATAAAAAACACCTTAAACTCGCGCTTTGAAACGGCAATGCATTCATTAAATATACCCAGCGAGTGCACGCCACTACTCAACCTAAGCGGCAAACCACAGTTTGGTGATTATCAAGCAAATGGTGCAATGGGTGCCGCCAAGCACTTAAAGACCAACCCAAGAGACTTAGCACAAAAAATCTTAGATCAGGTCGACTTAGCTGAAATAGCAGAAAAAACTGACATTGCCGGCCCTGGCTTTATCAACATCACGCTAAAAAATGACTACATAGCTGACTGCTTAAAACACTGCTTGGATAAACCGCCCATTGAGCCCAGCAATGTAGTTATCGATTATTCTGCACCAAACCTAGCCAAAGAAATGCATGTAGGCCATCTCCGCTCCACCATTATTGGAGATGCATTGGCAAGAGTACTGGAGTATCAGGGACAAAATGTAATTCGTCAAAATCATATGGGTGATTGGGGAACACAGTTTGGCATGTTGATTGCCGAACTTGAACTTCAGTTGAGTCAAGGTGAGCAAGCCGAGTTAGCCTTAAGTGATTTAGAAGTATTCTATCAACAGTCAAAAAAACACTTCGATGCCGACCCAGAGTTTGCCGACACTGCAAGAGCCTATGTGGTCAAGTTACAATCCGGCGATGCCAATTGCCTAAAGTTGTGGCAACAATTTATTGACGTCTCTGTCGCACACAATTCGGACATCTACCAACAACTTAATGTAGGCTTAACCACTGAGCACATTAAGCCAGAAAGCGCCTATAACGACGACTTAAAGTGGATTGTAGAAGATCTTGAAAACAAACAACTAGCCGTAGAATCTGATGGTGCAAAAGTTGTTTTTCTAGACCAACTGGCCGATAAAAATGGCGACCCATCACCGATGATTGTACAAAAATCTGGTGGCGGCTTTCTCTATGCCACAACAGATTTAGCCGCCTTGAAATACAGAGTCGATACACTCAATGTAGATCGAATTTTGTATTTTATTGATGCGCGACAATCACTTCATATGAAACAGGTATTTGCCACCAGTAGAAAAGCTAATTATGCACCAGATACTACTAGCCTAGAACACCATGCCTTTGGCACTATGATGGGCAGTGACGGCAAACCCTTCAAAACCAGAACCGGTGGAACAGTTAAACTCGCAGACTTACTCGTGGAGTCTGTTGAGCGTGCGGAAAAACTAGTAAGAGAAAAAAATACTGATCTTAACGAACAAGAAATAATAACGATTGCACGCAAAGTGGGTATAGGTGCTGTTAAATACGCAGATCTCAGTAAAACTCGGACCAATGATTACATTTTTGACTGGGATGCCATGCTGTCCTTCGAAGGTAATACTGCGCCCTATTTACAATATGCCTATACCAGAATTTTTAGTATTTTCCGTAAAGCAGGTATTGAACTCGAGGAATTTTCAGCCAAAATAACAATCACCGAATCACAGGAAAAACAGCTAGCATTAAAGTTACTTCAGTTTAATGAAGTTGTTAATCAAGTTGCTATAGACTGCTATCCCCATAGTCTATGCAACTATCTCTACGAGCTATCAAGCCTGTTTATGAGTTTTTACGAACACTGTCCAATTTTAAAATCTGATATAGACCCTGAAACTACTCAAAGTAGACTGCAACTCTGCGCCTACAGCGCTACTATTTTAAAACAGGGATTAGACTTACTAGGCATCGAAGTTATGGAAAAAATGTAAGCTAGTAGACTTTACTATTAAACTCAATCTTGGGATCTAGAATTTATAAGAAAGACCAAAGCCTACTACAGGCAAAAAGTTCAGCTGTAAATCTTGCTCTAAATCCAACCGTTCTTTTCTAACACTTGATTTAACTTTTTTGCATTGATAATTTGTCGCAGAATCTGAGCACTGTGCAGTAAAGTCTATTTCAATGTTATTAGAAAAAATAAATCCAATATCTCCATTAAATGAAAAGCCTTTCTCTTTGCCAAATCCAGAGGCCCATCCAAAGCCAAAATAAGGTGATATTCCATTAGCCAATTGAACTCTAAGACTTGTTGAATCAACAATATTATCGTTGAACACTCGATTACCGATTATAAATTCACCATCACCAAAATTGACAGAATTCAGTATCATTTTGCTGTGAGTAACGCCGCCGGTAAAACGAAAAGCGCCCTGCCATGGATGGTAGTCAATAAGTCCTGATAATTGCTCTAACTCCAAGTCGACCGATTGGTTTAACAAAATGTCATCCAAATCGGGGGTTTCAGCAGAATTTATATCATCATTAGCATTAGCCTCAAGTCCACCCAATGCCAATCGAAAATTAAAACTATCACTAAATTTATTGCCGATCTCATACATTACTACAAAATTTCTCGCACCAACACCAAGCTCAAAAGCCACTACTTGTGCTGGGGCAAAACAGAATAATAAAAATATGAGCAACAGAGGGGTGTTTTTTCGCTGAGTCCTTTTAGCAAAATCTAATGTCATAACAATCGCCTCAAAGATGGATGGTTACTTTAAGTATAGACACTGATTTTTAATTAAATTTTGCTGTAAGTACTAATTATTAGGTATTAAATCAGCAAGTACAGCCATCACTCAGCTAAAAATATCAAAGAGATAGTGCAGGGATTTTGGCTAAACTTTCCTCTTCCGGCTCTCGCTGCAACACAAGCTCAGAAAAATTAAATAGATTAGAATCGGCTAACTGCGAAGGGGAAACATGTTTAATTGCATTAAAAATAGTATCTATACGACCAGGATACTGACGCTCCCATGACTGTAACATATCCTTTACAACCTGACGCTGTAAGCCATCCTGAGAACCACAGAGATTACAGGGTATAATGGGAAATTCCCGCAATTCAGCAAGCGCCTGTAGATCCGATTCTCGGCAATAGGCCAAGGGCCGAATAACCATATTTTTCTTATCATCCGCCAGCAATTTAGGCGGCATAGCCTTGAGTCTGCCCTGATAAAACATATTTAAAAATAAGGTTTCAACAATATCATCACGATGATGACCCAGAGCCACTTTAGTTGCACCGATTTTTTGCGCAAAACCATACAGAGTTCCGCGTCGCAACCTTGAACAGAGGCCACAGTAGGTTTTATCTTCAGCCACTTTGCTAGTAACAATACTATAGGTATCTTTTTCAAGGATATGATACTCAATATCAAGTGCATCTAAATAGTTTGGAAGAATTTCGGTAGGAAATCCCGGCTGCTTCTGATCCAGATTAACAGCCACCAACTCAAAATCAATCGGTGCACTACGGCGTAAATTCATAAGAATATCTAACATGCCATAAGAATCTTTACCACCTGATAGGCAGACCATCACGCGGTCCCCCGCTTCGATCATGTTATAATCAGCGATGGCATTACCCACATTACGTCGTAAACGTTTTTGCAGTTTATTGGCTTCTAGTTGATTCTTTTTGTTGAGCATCAGATACCTCAGCATTATCCCAAGGCGGGCTATTGTAGTGGTTAAAGATCCTATCACCAACCAAAAAACCATACCCTAGCAATTATTTGCTACAATTCATCCAATTATACGTATCAGATAAATTGTAATTAATTTTCAACATGGGGCATATTTCATAGTGACTGCTGAAACATTCCAATCTTCAGAGATTTCACAAAAAGATCAGCAGTTTGTCTGGCACCCCTACTCTTCTCTGACTCACCCCATTCCTGCCTATGAAGTAGTTTCTGCAAAAGGTGTCTATTTGCAGTTAGCCGATGGTACACAATTAATCGATGGTATGTCCTCATGGTGGTGTGCAATTCACGGCTACAATCACCCTGAATTGAATGCCGCAGCTAAAGATCAAATTGACCGCATGAGTCATGTGATGTTTGGCGGCATCACACACGAACCAGCAGTAACACTCTGCGAGACCTTAGTCGATATAACACCTACAGGTCTGAACAAGGTATTTTTGTCCGATTCTGGCTCAGTCAGCGTCGAAGTAGCGATCAAAATGGCATTTCAATACTGGATCTCCCAAGGACATTCAAATAAAAATAAATTACTCAGTCTTAAAGGCGGCTATCACGGTGATACCTTTGCCGCCATGTCAGTATGCGACCCTACTAACGGAATGCATCATATTTTTGATCAAGTATTGCCACAACATTATTTTGCGCCAAAACCCAAAGTCGGCTTTGACCAAGATTGTAACGATAGTGACATAGCAGAATTTAGAGCCATTCTACAAACCAATCACCAGCAAATTGCTGCAGTTATTCTTGAACCGATTGTTCAGGGAACTGGCGGCATGAACTTTTATTCGCCAGACTATTTAAAACAGGTGCGCGCGCTTTGTACCCAGCATAACGTGCTTCTGATAGCTGACGAAATAGCCACTGGTTTTGGGCGTACAGGCAAGCTCTTTGCCTGCGAATGGGCGAATATTTCCCCTGATATTATGTGCCTTGGGAAATCCCTTACAGGTGGCTATATGACGCTAGCTGCAACCCTATGCACCGATGAAGTGAGTAACGGCATCTGTGATGGCGAAGCTGGCTGTTTTATGCACGGACCAACCTTTATGGGCAACCCTCTGGCCTGCTCCGTAGCCAATGCTAGTATTGATCAATTACTCGGCGACAACTGGCAAGCCAACATTGACCGAATAGCATCGACTCTTAAAACACAGATTAAACCTTTTACTCATCTAGATAATGTAGCTGACACCAGAGTGCTGGGCGCTATCGGTGTAATAGAGATGAAAGAACCCGTAAATTTAGCGGAAATACAAAGAAAATTTGTAGAACAGGGAATATGGGTACGCCCATTTGGCAAGCTGGTCTATGTTATGCCACCGTTTATTATTTCAGATGAACAGCTAGAGGCGTTAATGAGGGGAATTTATAGCGTTTTATCGACGGAGAATACGGTTATCTAAGTGGTTATAGCTTTGACCGCCATGGCACCATAAAACTCGTACTTTTGATATATTTTCTATAGTCTGGACGACGTGAGGCAATTTCATCTTCAACCTCCTGAGCTGCCTTAACGTTCACCATAATATAGGTGACAAATATTGGAGATATAATGGCCAAAATATTTCCAGTTGGTAATGCAAAGATACCCCAAGACCACCAGATAAAACATTCAGCAAAGTAATTGGGGTGCCGACTATATTTCCACAACCCCTGCTCAAAAGTACCACTGACCCTCTGGACACTACGATTGTAACAAAGAAGCTGATAATCAGCGACTGTCTGCATAACCAAACCAACCGTAAAGGCTCCGACTGCAAAGGAGTGAACGCCAGTCCACTGAACATTTCCACCCCCAATATCAAACAACAAAATTGCGAATATAAAGCTCACTATCCAAGCAGAAATAGCATGTCCAAAGAATATCCTAGGAAGACTCTTTAGATAAAACGATGAAGGAAATTCAATACGCATCAATCGATACTGTCTATGCTCTGGGCGATAATGGTCTCTAATCAGTAGAAAAACTGCCATTCTAAATGCCCACAAAATCACCATCGCTTGAATAGCTATACTAAGCGCACCCTCTGCCCCAGAAAGATTATTAAATATTAACGTACAGACTAAAACCATCATTGGCCATAGGGGAGTAACAATGCTGACCTCATCCACCCATAGACTGTAGAACCAGCCTACTATAGCTAATAACATGACAGCACCGAAGCAAACCGCAAAAGACATAGACATACTTTGCAGATACACAATCATTTTAGTAGATCCCTACTGGAAATATTTTTATCTGAAATAATTGAGTTGTAAAAAAGAACCAGTGCTAGCAGACCACCAAGCACCTTGAAGAGCAGGTATGAGTTAGGCACAAAAACAATAGAAATAGCCAAAACTAGGGGTAACCACTTGGCCCGTACTATCTTATTTTTGAATTGCCTAACTACGTTTATCACGGGAATTTTCCTGTCGGCTTTTAAATCCCTACGCAAAAAAAAAGAAAATGGATGAAAAAATTACTTAACTGCGCTTGCCTCGGTGTTGATGTTGTTCACTAGTGCGTTGTCGAGATGCAGAACTCTTCTTAAATAGTATATAAGTAGCGCCCAAACCACCATGTTGCTTTTGCGCCGAATGAAACGCTAAAACAGACTCGATTTGAGGAAGCCAATGATTGACGCAACTTTTTAATTTAGCCGGCTCCTCACGCCCCTGACCCTTACCATGTGTAATCAGCCCACAGCGAACACCCTGCTTATAGCAATCCTTAATAAAACCCCAGACAGCCTGACGTGACTGTTCTACAGTTTTACCATGCAGATCAAGGGCCGAGTGAATATCATATTTACCCAGGCGGAGATTTTTAAAAACCCCATGCTGAACACCAGGGCGGGTAAAGGAAAGAATACCGAAGGGATCTAGCTGTTTAATCTCATCACCTGTAGCCAACGCATTGGCATGCAAAGACTCATCACGCTGTGCTGCTTTTCTTCGCTCAGCCATGCCCGGTGTTTGTTTTTGCGTGGTCTCAGCCCTGAAAGTCCCTTTACTCGTTAAAGGAACGACATCATCGTCCAGCATTGACGTAAAAAAATCATCACTAGCATCAGGTTTATCTTCTATTTTTTCAGACGACATTTTCTGTGCCCTAGGGTAGTTAATTAATGTTAAAATTATAATTGTTAGCCAAAGGAAATCTAATGCTTATTTCATCAAACAAGGTAGTCACTGTCCACTACATCCTCTCCGACGACAATCAAAATGTTATAGAAAATACTTACGACATAGGAAAGCCAACAGTTTATCTGCACGGGCGAAATCAAATGGTACGAGGATTTGAAGCAAATTTAAGCAAAGCGACTGAGGGGCAAAAATTATCTTTTATCCTTATGCCTGCCGATGCTTACGGGCTAAAGAACATTAATAACACCCAGCGTATTCCGATCAAATACCTTAAACACGAAGGCAAATTAACTTCTGGCAAACAAATTAAGGTCAACACTGATTCAGGTGTACGACAGGGAACCATTATCAAAGTCGGAAAATTTAACGCTGACGTGGATATGAATCACCCTCTGGCAGGTAAGAATCTACATTTTGAGGTAGAGGTTATTGATATCAGAGACGCAACCAACAGCGAAATATCCCATGGTCATGTCCATAGCGAAAATGACTGTGGCCACTAAGCTATATGCTTGAACTCAGCTTAATTCAATTTTCTCTTATTGCTCTGATCTTTGCTTGGAGTGGTTTTGTACGCTCAGGTATTGGCTTTGGTGGCGCATTATTTACCTTGCCATTTTTACTCTTGGTGCATAATGACCCCCTGATATTCTTGCCAATTATCTCCATACACTTGCTGTTTTTTGCCAGCACAACCCTAATTAATGATCAGTATTTAAGTCGCGGCAAGTCAGGCAACAAAGTGCAAACGGAAGTTAATTGGTGGTTTATTCGCTACAGCATGGGGATCATGATAATCCCAAAAATTGCCGGCGTTATCGGCCTTCTGGTATTGCCGGTAGACTTAGTTAATCTAATTATTTTTTCATTGATTGGCGCCTATGCCCTGACCTATATACTTGATAAACCCATGCGCAGTCAAAGTAGCATTATGGATGTTATTTTTTTGATTATTGGCGCCTATATTAGCGGCACTTCACTGGTGGGTGGCCCACTAATTATCGCCGTAGCCATGCGCCATATTAAACCCCACCAATTTAGATCCACCCTCTTTGTTATCTGGTTTATCCTAGTGGCTATAAAAATGATTGGCTTTACCCTTGCAGAGGTCGACCTACAATTTTCTAATGCGATAAAGCTTCTTCCCTTTGCCGCAATAGGACACATTATTGGTCTCAAAACGCACCAATGGTTACTACAAAGAGATAACCGTATTTTTTATCGCAATATAGGCTGGATTTTGCTTATCACCAGTTTCGTCGGCGCAATACAGGCTATTTAGAGTTATCAAAATAATCTGAAGGCATCCCCATCAAAGAATCCAAATTAGATGTAATTGTTTTGGCGTGAACCTTAGATTGTGGCAGATACCTTTCAAAGAAAAACTCAGCCGTATGTAATTTATCCCTAAAGAACTGTGAATCACCCTCGCCAGATTCTAATTTAGCTTCCGCTTTTGCCGCCATCATTAGCCACATATAGGCCATAAACGCATAACCAGAAAACATTAAAAAATCCACTGATCCGGCCCCGATTGCATCGCGATCTTTCTTAGCCTGCAACCCCATCCGAAATGCTAAATAACGCCATTTAAGTGCCATCTTTACAGTATTCCAACTATATTTTCGCAGGGTCTTTGAGGTTTTTAGCGAGCGCAATAAAGGCATTGCAAATGCACGCATTTCAGAGGTAAAAACCTTTAATTGGGAAAAATTATCCATCAATGTCTTACGACCGATAAGATCTAGCGCCTGAATACCAGTAGTACCTTCATATAGGGTAGCAATACGACTATCACGTAAGATCTGCTCCATGCCCCACTCTTTAATATATCCATGGCCACCAAATACCTGCACCCCATAATTAGCGGCTACAACGCCTTGCTCAGTGATAAACCCTTTCAGAATAGGCGTACAAAAACCGAGGCGGTCTTCTCCCTTTTTCTTAAGCGCGGGATCCTTAGCAGAAGTATATAAATCGGCAAATTGACTGGCATAGCAAATCATCGCCCTACTTCCCTCTGCAATCACTCGCTGGGTAAGCAACATTCGGCGTACATCTGGATGACAAATTATGGGGTCAGCAGGCCCCTCTGGGTTCTTAACACCCGAAATAGAGCGCATGGCGAGCCTCTCTATAGCATAGGCCGCGGCACCCTGATAAGAACGTTCTGCTGCTGCCGTACCCTGACTCGCAGTACCAATACGAGCAACATTCATGTAGGTAAACATAGCGCTGAGACCGGAATGGGGAGTACCGATCAAAAAGCCTGTGGCATCATCAAAATTCAATACCGCAGTGGCATTACCATGAATACCCATCTTATGCTCGATAGATCCGCAATGAACCGCATTGCGATCACCGACAGAGCCGTCGGCAGCAGGCAGAAATTTGGGAATAATAAATAAAGAGATGCCCTTAGTACCCTCGGGTGCATCTGGTAATTTTGCTAAGACAATATGAACAATATTTTCCGTTAAATCATGCTCGCCGGCACTAATAAATATTTTAGTACCATTGATTTTATAGCTACCATCCGCATTGGGAACCGCCTTAGTTTTCATCTGCCCAAGATCGGTTCCACAGTGGGCTTCTGTGAGGCACATGGTACCACTCCAAACCCCACTAATTAGTTTTGAAAGATAGACGTTTTTTTGCTCTTCTGTGCCATGATCTTCCAGTGTAGCTACCGCTCCTTCACTGAGTCCCGGATACATAGCCCAGGCCCAATTTGCCGTATTTAGCATTTCATTAAAGGCAGAGCTAACCGATGGTGGCAACCCTTGACCGCCAAGATCTGGAGTTCCAGTTAGTGAGGGCCATCCCGCCTCAACATATTTTTGGTAAGCCTCCTTAAAACCCGAAGGTGTAGTGACATCACCTTGATTCCATTGACAGCCATCATCACCCGATTGATAAAGCGATGATAATTCATTTTCGCAGAACTTAGCACCCTCGGTAAAAATTGCCTCTATCATATCTGGTGTTGCTTGATCGCCACCTTTGACGTGCTGATAATTTTGCTGCATATCCATCACATCATTGAATAGAAACAAATAGTCGCTAACTGGTACTTTAAAATCTGACATGTTGATTACCTATAAAATAGAACCCTGTAAATGCATTTGATCACCACAAAAATTAAACAATGAAAAATAACCTTGCCCCTCTGATATATCGGAATAGAAATTTACCCTTGAGGGTAAAAAAACGGGCTTTAAGAAATTTACATCAACACTATATCCAGCGTCTGGAATCACTGAATCCATAGCCGCTAAACACCGCGCTTTACTCCACATGCCATGTGCTATAGCTTTTCTAAATCCAAATAGTTTGGCGGATAAGGCGCTTAGGTGAATTGGATTGTAGTCGCCAGAAATAGATGCATAGCATCTGCCTAAATCACTGGGTAAGACCCATTCTTGAGAATCGCCTTGCGGCTCTGTTAATGGCTTTGAATCACGCATTATGCCCGTGTCGCAACGGTACAAAAAAGTTGAACAACTAGACCAAACAATCTGACTATCCGTCATAACAGAAATTTGCATAGACCACTCCAACCCCTTTGAGGAAAGCTCGGAGTGGTCTACGGCTGCTGTAATACTAAATTTTTTATTGATATCTAAGGGACTATGGACTGAAATTTTGTTGCGCAAATGAACCTGACCCATTGCCCTAAGCGGAAACTGTCTTGAGACAAGCACCGTCATAATCAGTGGGAAGGCGCGAACCCATAGATATGTTGCTGGTAGTTGGTTCGCATCAAAACCACAAATCTTGTTGTAGCGTTGCAGATGATCGCTATCTACCCATAAGTTTTCCCAATGAGCCGTTAACGGCGGCAACGCATCGCCAACCTTGTATTGCCCAGTCTTAACAGAAGCCTTTGCAAGTAGAAGAGCCATGTTAGGCGGCTCTTCTAAATGCAAAGGAGTTACACTGTGAAGCGAAGATTTTGTGTTTTTACTAGCCTGATTCATGATTAATATTCTGTTCCTTTGATTTATTCACCGCATTGGCAATAAAAAAAATCATTTTGTCATTTAAGTCAATTAGGTATGATGTCTTATCTTTCAAAAATAATGAGATAAACCGAGAAGTCTTGATATGGTAGGTTTAACGGATTCAGGCACCCTAGTACGCATGGCTTATCAGGGTTTAATCAATCTAGATGTAGATGCAGATGAAGTTTTGCGTCGATGCGGTCTGGACCCAGCTCAGCTGTACAAACCAAACCTTCGCACCCAGTTCTCTGCTCAACCTCTATTTTGGCAAGCTGCTGTAGAACTTTCTGGCGATCCTTGTATTGGCTTGCATCTAGGTGAAAATATGCCGGTTTACAAGGGGCAAATTCTCGAATATCTTCTCTTAAGTAGCCCTACTTTCGGTGATGGATTAAAACGCGTGTTAAGTTATCAGCGTTTAATTAGCGACGCTATGCATGGGCAAATCACTGAGTCATCAACGCCCTTCTTAACCAACTATTTCTCTGAGCACCAATATCTGACACCTCACTTAGTCGAGGCAATGGTAGTGAGCCTAATAAGATTTTTACAATCAGTCAGCGATGACAGGTTTAAGCCAACTAAAATTTGCTTTACCCACGATGCAAACACTAATCTCAAAGAATATGAGCGTGTCTTTCAATGCCCTGTAGAATTTAATAATAAACAATTCAGACTTTACTTTGAGCCAGAAATA
>JAQWMF010000050.1 GCA_029246925.1 Porticoccaceae bacterium | reverse complement strand
GAGCTAAGATCATCGCTAAATTGCGGCATTGTTATGGTTTCTCACGATTTGCATCTGGTAATGTCGGCAACAGATCATGTTATTTGCCTAAATCATCATATTTGCTGTCAGGGCAAGCCCGAACAGGTCACTCAAGACCCTGCCTATTTAGATATTTTTGGTGAAACAGCGCTGTATAACCACCAGCACAACCATCAACACAGCTTACAGGGCAAAGTAATAGATGCCGATGGCAACCATCAGCACGGGGAAGGGTGCCAACATGATTGATTTTCT
The DNA here is from genome assembly GCA_029246925.1 of Porticoccaceae bacterium. Classification (GTDB taxonomy): domain Bacteria; phylum Pseudomonadota; class Gammaproteobacteria; order Pseudomonadales; family Porticoccaceae; genus HTCC2207. Next base: position 26,725 of record JAQWMF010000050.1, on the reverse strand, counting down.
TCTGTATGCATTGCTTGCCGGACTGGGCGTGGCAGTAGTAGCAGGGCCTCTAGGCTGTTTTGTGGTATGGCGCAGGATGGCATATTTTGGCGACACGCTGGCTCATAGCGCCCTTTTAGGTGTTGCTCTAGGCGTCTTACTAAATATCGACCTTGGCATTGCGGTAACGGCCGTCTGCCTCTTAATGGCATTGGGGCTGGTAGCTTTGGAGCAGCAGGGGGCATTGGCGCTAGATACCCTTCTGGGCATTCTTTCCCATTCAGCGCTGGCCGCTGGGCTTGTGGTTATCTCGCTACTATCGAATGTCAGAGTCGATCTTATGTCATTATTATTTGGCGACTTATTATCAGTAACCGCGGCTGATTTATGGGTAATCTATGCCGGAGCCAGCGTAGCCATAGTTTTACTAGCAACCCTCTGGAAGTCCCTAATTAGTATCACTGTAGAGCCTGAGCTAGCAGCTGTTGAAGGAATTAACGTGGCCCGCGTAAGAACCGCCTTGATGCTAATCACTGCTTTAGTCATCGCCATTGCGATGAAAATTGTTGGCGTGCTATTAATAACGGCTCTATTGATTATTCCGGCAGCAACGGCTCGCAGAATAAGCGCCACACCTGAGGCTATGGCCGTTATTGCCAGCCTAGTTGCAATGGTTTCTGTAGTCTCAGGCTTGGCCGCATCATGGTACATTGATACCCCAGCCGGTCCCTCGATTGTTATCAGTGCTACTTTATTGTTTTGCCTTTCTCTTAGCTTTAAGCAAAAAGGCTAAATTAAGATAGGATTGATCGCCTAGAAGCTTTCGAGCCCGACAGTCAAATTTGGCCATGACTCATCGGCACTACTTTTTGGTTTATCAGTAGTTAAATGCTCAGCATCGAGTAGAACTTTTCTACCAATACCTGCGGCTTTGGCGGCCTGCATATCTGTTTCATTATCGCCAATCATAACCGATTCACTGGGCGATAGCGCAAAGTCTTGGATAGCTTTAAGTAACATACCCGGTGCGGGCTTGCGGCAGTCACAGTTTGTCAGATAAGGCGCAACGGCTGTTTCAGGATGATGTGGGCAAAAATAAATAGCGTCTAATTCACAACCATTTTCCAAAAACCGTTGCTTCATCCAGTTTGTTAGCTTAGAAAAATCGTCCTCTGAATAATAGCCGCGGCCAATTCCTGACTGATTAGTTACCACAACTAATTTGTAGCCTAACTTTTTGGCATGGCGGCAAAATTCAAAAATACCATCCATAAAATCAAACTCTTCCACCTTATAAACATAAGAGCGGTCAATATTAATCACGCCATCTCTATCTAAAAAAACTGCTTTGTTATTCATATCAATTTTTTCTCTTTGACAACTCTATCAAACATCGCAATAACTGACTCTGTGGTTATCTGCGCCATAAGCTGGCTACCCTTAACACGACGCCCCCAAGGTAACTGATCAGAAGATTTACCATATTGTTGCTGTAAATTTTGATGATACACCTCAACGATATAGTCTTGATAGAGATAGGGCCCTGTTCGCGCTGGGTTAGAATGAGCATAAAGGCCAATAACTGGCGTCCCTACAGTGACTGCCATATGGGCAGGGCCTGTATCTGGCGCAATGACTAGCGCGGCCTGCTCAAGCACACACAGCAGCTCTTTTAGCGACGTCTTGGCCACTAAATTTAAAACAGGAAAGTCTACGTGCTTCATAATTGCACAGACTAAGCACTGCTCCAGCTCTGAAGGGCCGCCTGTTAGCACAATGGAAAATCCCTGATTATGAGCATGCCTTGCTACCTCGGCATAACGCTCAGGCACCCAGTTGCGCTCTGGCCCGCTAGCCGCTGGAGCAATAACCACCGTCTTCTTTAAACCCTCTAAATACTGTACAGCAGCCTTTCTATCCAAGTCAGAGACTGGCAATTGCCATTGTGGCTCATAACTAGGCACACCGATTGCCTGAGCAAACCCCATAAAGCCTTCTAGCACATGAGCGTCTTGTTGCTTTTCTATTCGCTGGTTTATAAACAGTGAATGTGCCTCTTTAGCCCTATGCCAATCAAAGCCAATTTTTACTTTTGCTGGAATACAACTAGCAGCAAGGTTGGCTCTAAAGGCCACCTGCATATGCAACAGAACATCAAATTGCTTATTTTTAAAGGTTTGTCTTAACGCTTGATAAGCAGTTTTACCCTGTTTTTTATCAAAAATAACAAACCGAACCCCCGGCAAGCCATCTAATAATGTAGCCTCAACTTTGCCAATAACCCAAGTAATTTTGGCCTTAGGATAATGTTTTTGAATCGCCTGTACCGCAGATACCGCATGGCAAACATCACCGATTGCGGATAATCTTAGAATACAAATATCATTGGGTTGATCCGATAAAACCACGACTCGCCTTAATAAATTAATAGTATATTAACATCAACAAACCATTAGCAATGGCATATTGGCCAATTGATCATATGTATCTGATTGATCAAGCTTGTTATACTGCCAAAAATCACGGCAGATCCCTTATGCTCGATATCATCCATTGTGGTAATCATACGCTTCTTACCGCAGTCAACAATCCCCTAAATATTACCCAGGATTGGTTTGCGCCCGATTATTGGCAGTGCAAAGATGCCATTATAGCCGAAAAAAAAGGGCGCTCTACTACATGGTTTTTTGATTATTCCAATGGAATAGGGGTGTTACGCCACTACTGGCGTGGCGGCTTAGTTGGCCGATTGTTGAGCGACCAATATATCTATACTGGGCTAAAAGAAACCAGAACCTACAAAGAATATGCATTACTGGTTGAACTGGAAACCAGGGGCCTCAATGTTCCCAAGCCACTGGCGGCAAAAGTCGCCAATCGTGGCCTTATCTATCGCGGAGACCTGATTACTCAAGCCATCCCTAACGCTGAAAGCCTGCTTGATCTATTAAAAACTCGCGCTCTAAGCGATGATGAAATTATAACTATAGGTAAAACAATTGCCGACTTTCATCAACAGGGGGTGTTTCATGCAGATCTAAACATAAACAATATTATGCTAGATACTAACGGCAAGGTTTATATCATTGATTTTGATCGGGGGCGCTTGGTCAAACCTTTGCACCCATGCCTCAAGGACAATATACAACGATTAAATCGGTCTTTTATCAAAGAAAAAGGGCGCAATAGCTGTTTTTACTGGGATCCAACCCAGTGGCAATTGCTACTGAATGCGTATCAAAGTAACTAGGTTGCTTTTATTTTGCTAATTACATTAGATGTCGAGCAATCATTCACAAACTCAAGTACCTCAACATTGCCACCATTGGCCAATACAAAGTCTGCTCCTGCAATTTCATCAATCTTATAATCGCCGCCTTTAACTAACACATCGGGCTTTAGCTGCTGTATTAAATTAGCCGGCGTATCATTGTGTTCGACTGAGCCAAATGAAATAACCCAATCAACAGAAGCCAATGCGGTCAATACCGTTACACGCTCCTCAAGAGGATTAATTGGACGATCAGCACCTTTTAAGCGAGAAATAGAATCATCATTATTTAAGCCAACCACTAATTTATCGCCACGAGTTTTTGCCTGAGCCAAATACCTGACATGGCCTGCATGCAAAATATCAAAGCATCCATTAGTAAACACGATTTTGTCTCCTCGACGGCGCGCCTGCTCAATGCGCTCGAACACCTCATCTACAGAGGGGTGATAGTGCTCCCCTGTGCGCTCAAGATACGTCGCAAGCTTTGAAGAGAGCTCTTCTGGGGACACCGTTACAGCACCCAATCGCGTAACCGTTATCCCTGCGGCAATATTAGCAATCTCAACTGCCTGAGAAGCTGGCATTTGGGTGGCAAGCATTACGGCCAGCGTTGCAATAACCGTATCCCCCGCGCCAGTCACATCCGCAACCTCAAGGGTTTGCGCAGGAAAATCAAATTTTTCGGTTGGCGTTATTAGCGACATACCCTGCTCAGAGCGCGTCAATAACATAGCGCCAATGTTACAGTCTTGAATGATCTTTTTAGCAGATTGCTCAATCTGCTCTTCGTCACCTGAAGCACCACCTGCGGCATGGTATTCGGTTAAATTTGGCGTGAGAAAGTCAGCCCCTGCGTAATCTGCAAGATCTTTTGATTTTGGATCTACCAGAACGGTTTTACCGGCTTTTTTAGCCACACTAATCATGGCCCCAATATTGGCCAATGATCCTTTGTTGTAGTCCGAAAACAACACCATTTCAAACTGCTCAATCAGGGTTTCGAATTCAGCACTCAATAAGTCGGCATGCTTTTGTGAGAATGGCTGCTCTATATCTAGCCGAACTACTTGCTGGCTACGACTTAAAATACGAATTTTAGTAATTGTTGGTGCTTGATCTTGCTTTACCAATAAAGAGCTAATCCCCTCGCCTTCCAGAGAGGCCTGCAAGCTTTGACCATTATCGTCATCTCCAATAATGCCAAGCAAACTAGCCTGAGCACCTAAGTGGACAATATTTTTCGCAACATTTGCCGCGCCACCTGCCTTATCTTCAAAGTCGGACACCTTAACCACTGGGACCGGCGCCTCAGGGGAAATACGTCCTGTATCACCATGCCAATAGCGATCCAACATAACATCGCCAACAACCAGTATTTTTACGTCATTAAGATTTTGAAAATAAGACAAATCCATTAGCTGTTTCCCGCAACCAGCGCATCAATCGCTTCGCACAACCAGTGGCCAATAAACATATGTGCCTCCTGAATGCGCGCAGTTTCATCATTAGAAATAATAATAGGCAGAGTGGCAATATCTTTGACTATTCCGCCATCGCGGCCAGTTAGCGCTACGGTGTAAGCGCCAATTTCATTAGCCGCAGTTAGCGCCAAATTTATATTTGGGCTAGTTCCTGAAGTGGTTAGACCTATGACTACATCTTCTCGCTTACACAGCCCTTTAATTTGACGCTCAAACACTGAGTCAAAGTGATAATCGTTGGAGTGGGCAGTCAAAATAGATGTGTCTGTGGTCAGTGCAATCGAGGCAAGAGGGCCGCGCTCATTTTTGTAGCGAACCATAAATTCAGCCGCTAGATGCTGCGCATCCGCCGCACTGCCACCATTGCCCATCCAGATTATCTTACCGCCAGCTTTTAGTGCTTCAACGCATTTTTCAACAAGTATTAATGCTTGAGCATGGTAGCTATCCATCAATTCAAAGGCTTTTTTATGGCGCTCTAAGCTGGCTAAATAACTATTTTGAATGTCTTTGGCAATCATATTATCCGTTTTAAATTTAAAAATGGAAGATAACCTATTGTACACCTATACTTAGAAAAAAGTGGGCAGATTAAATTAATAATTAATGCCTACAATAATAATTTGCCAAGAGATTAAAGGATTAACTCATGCGCACCATACCAGTAATCAACCAACCACAAAAGCTCGTCTCTTGCCAAACTTCTGGCTCTTTTAAACTGCTTTATATGACCCATTTAGCATTGGGCGATTATATCTATCAAGGCCCATTTTTAAAGGCTTTAGCGCTTAGCCACCCAGATATTCAATTAGATATTTGGATTGACGATTGTCGCAAAAAAAAGAAATCTTGGCACACAGGCCGAAGCCAATCACTTGTGCAATGGTTGTCCAAGGAATCGCACATTAATACTATTTATCCTATTGCAACTAATGCATCGGATCTAGATCAACACATTCAGCGAGCCCACTTAGAGGATTATGACGCTGTTGTTTTTGTGGCTACTAATCGTAACGGTGATTTCGCAAAAACTGCTCTAAAAATTGTTAATCGTGGCAAAGTCTATGGCACTATTCCACCCAGCAGGCTAGATAGGCTAATACACCACTATGTGTATAAAAAGCTTGATAACAAAATAAGCCTAACTCATACCAACCAGCATGATCATATAAGCGATTTTTATCAGGATATTTTCCAGCAATTTTTTGCCATTAGCCTTAGCCAAGAGCAGCGCTTACTTGAATTGGATATTTCACGCCAATTAAAAGATCAATGTACCCACAAGATAGACGCACTGGCAAAAAAACACCAACTCTCTCAGCCCCAAGTGATTTTTATAAACCACCTTTCAACAAGCTCAAAACGCGATTGGAAACTGTCACAACTTGGCGAATTAATTCGATTGATCAGTGATAAATCGCCACAGAGTTTGTTTATACTCAACTCCCCGCCAAGTGAGTTCGAATCCATCGAATGCTGGGTAAAAGACAACCCTAAAATTGGCAATTTGGCCATAGAAGTATTTACCGCCAGAAATAACTTCTTTGAGCTACCTGGCTTGATGTCATTATGCAACCTCGTGATTTCAGTGGAAACCGCTATTATGCATTTGGCTAGCAACTTAAATATCAAACAAATCGCACTTATAAGGCAGTCAGCAAAGCACTGGCGGCCGCTAAATAATAGCTTTGTATTGCAGGGTAAGCATCGGGTTGATTCCATTCAGCCCACTGAAGTTTTTGATGCTATTCTAAATTTTTAGTGTGTTTATTTTAAACTTACCAATAGATCGCCGATGACAGGTACGTATAGCTAGTTGAGAATACTGACTCGCCAAATGTTAGTGTTGACTCAATTGAATAGTCTTGCCATATATGGCGGCTTTCTAGCTGAAGTTCATAACCTTTTGTATATAACGACTTGTCTTTATTATTGATTGATGCCAAAGATAGTCCCCAGCTCGTTTCTATTGAGCTAAAAACATCCAATGCCGCTTTGTGTATTTCTACTGGTACGCCATGACCAAATCTTCTTTGATCGCCTGCATAGTGCCCAATCACAGCACCGCCATTTGTATTGCCAAAAATATAGTTATGGTTGGTATACCAAGATGTTTTAAAGCGGTTATATTCATACCTCAAGGCGATATTGTTATTTATTTTTGGCAGAAAAATGCCAAAAGCTGTGGCCTGATTGCCAAGGCTTAAATTATTTTGGCCCTGAGTATCTTCAGCCGCCAATTCTGCATATATTTCTACAGGAAAATCCATATTAAGCCGATAGCTTGTGTTAATAGAGGCCAGCTGGTCACCAAGTTCAGAATCTTGCTCAACTTGAGAAAAGGAATTATCGTTTGTCGCCGGATCAACAAAGCCCTTCAGAATATCGCCTAGTGACACCTTGCGCGGCCCACCACCAAACTGAAACAAGCGGTTAAACCCTAGCTTCCAGTCATCAATTGGCTCTATATTGATATGCATACCGAGTAAATGTGGTCTTCCATCGTACCATTCACCGCCATAACGAATGCCTTTTTTAACCCGATCAAGGCGCGTGTAAAAAAGGTCAAAATTTAGCTGCCACCATTTTTCCATCGATTCACTAGTGCTTACGGAAATACTCGGATTCAATTTCGCATTAGATGACATTAACTGAGAAGAAAACTTAAAGGGCGAATACCAATGCTCTCGGTAGCCGATATCTAACTGCAATTTACCTCTACTTACAGCAACAAAGCTATTGAAGGGCACTAGGTCGCCGCTATTGACGCGATAATCCATGCCCGCCTGAACCAACACAAAGCTATTGGGTCGCCATATAGCTTCAAACTCAGCCTGCAAATACTCATCGGAGGAAAGCCCTCTTTGATTGCCAATAAGGTGGTCTTCTTTTTCTGATAGGCGCGCAGTTATACCCATGCGGCTGATCTTTTTCCTACCGCGGTACCTTTCTAGTTGGCGGTTAATCGATTGGTACAGTGCAGGCTTAGCCTGTTTTATCTCGCCTAAGGCTAGTTCAATAGCCTTAATCGCATAGGGTAGGCGCATAGGATTGCCATGGGTTAAGACAAATAAGCGATCGATTTGAAGCTGGAAATGATCATCCACGCCAATGGGTAAGTACGCGGTTGGGGAAGCCATAGCTAGGGAGCTAAAACACAAAGATAACGCCATTAGGGCTACTTTCAACAAATTTACCTCCATGTAAATTTAATGCTATATAAATAGAGTGTAGACTAAGACATGAGCTGTGTTTTTCTATCTAAGCAGATGGGCGAGATGATAAGATGCAACTGTTAAAATCAGGAATATTGAATGGTGCGCGCAGCCTACTCGTTATTTTTATATGTATTGAGCCCCTTTATCTTTTTGCAGTTATGGCTGAGAGGGTTGAAGGCTAGCGCCTACAGAAAACGCTGGGATGAACGCCTGGGGTTTTACCGAATGCCAGTACAAACTGACAATCTGGTTATTCACTGTGCTTCCGTAGGTGAAATTATGGCGGCTGGCCCACTGATCAAGCAGCTAATGGCAAAGTTTTCTGAGCATAGGGTTACTATCACCTGTAACACCCCAACCGGATCTGAACAGATTGCTAAAATCTTTGGCAATTCAGTTCAACATATATATTTGCCGCTTGATTTTCATGGCAGTGTAAAACGATTTCTTAATAAATGGCGGCCCGCGGCAATTATCATTCTTGAAACTGAGTTATGGCCAAATCTTCTTCTGCAATCCAAGCAACGGCAAATACCAGTGCTGGTGCTTAATGCAAGGCTGTCTGAAAAATCCCTCAAAGGCTACCAGCTATTCGGCTCACTGAGCCGCTCGCTAATGCATTCCATCACTATGCTGGCAGGCCATAACCAAGAAGATGTTGAGCGCTTTAAACTTTTAGGGCTGCAAGATGCGCAGTCTACCGTTGTCGGCTCTATTAAATTTGATATACAGCTATCCCAGCAAGTAAGGGATAACGCTAAACAACTCAAGCAAGCCCTAAATGGCTATAAATTTGTCTGGGTAGCCGGCTCGACTCATCCGGGTGAACATGAGCAAATCATTGCGGCACATAGATTACTTTGCAGCAAGTATGCAAAAAGTTTATTAATCATTGCGCCTCGCCATCCCGAGCAATTCGACAACGTCGCTGATTTACTCGACGATGAAAATATGGCCTTTGCCCGATGGAGTGCGAGGGATTTAGTGGATCAGCCTGTTTTACTAGCCAATACCATGGGAGAAATGCTCACTTTTTTGGGTGCCGCGCACTGTGCTTTTATTGGCGGAAGCTTAATCGATAGGGGCGGCCATAATCCGCTAGAGGCTGCAGCCTTGGCAATACCGGTGATCACTGGGCCAAGCTATTATAATTTTAAGCATATCTTCCCACCATTAATTGCCAAAAACGCCTGCAATGAAGTCGATGGGCCCAGCGCACTGTGCGAACAATTAGCCGTTTATGCGGGCTCGCCTGAGCAGGCTAAACTTCGGGGTGAAGAGGCATTAAAGATCGTGCAGAAGAATTGTGGCGCTATTGAGAAAACGCTTAATATGCTAGCGCCTTACCTTTCCAAATAAACTTAAAACTTACTTATTCCGTCGATAGATCGCCAAGTACCGCGCATGGTAATTTCTGTATGCGGGGCTTTAAAGAAACCGTGGTAATGCCCCTTAGGATTGATCAATATTAACTGCGTACTGTGATCTACCGTATAGTCATCGCCGCTAAGAGGTACCTGATTATAAGCCACATTAAGCTCAGCAGTAAGGCGGCGAATCAAATGCTTATTACCCGTAACGCCGGTAAACTCTGAATTAAAGTAGGGCACATATTCGGCTAACTTTTCGACCGTATCGCGCTCTGGATCTAAAGAAATCATAACCACTTGCAGGCGTTCTTTCTCGCTATCTTTCAGCTTGCTATAGGTGTCATTTAACATAGCCAAGGTGGTAGGACAGATATCTGGACAGTGTGTAAAGCCAAAGAAAACTATGGTCCAAACACCCTGCATACGTTCAATATTAAACAGATCTCCACGATGATCCTGTAATTCAAAGTCGCTAAAGATCCGCGGCTTATCCAAAACAATTGCGCCGTTAATTTGCAATTGTTCTTTGGACATAATCACTGGCTGATTCATGCGCCAAGCAAAGCCATAGACCACCAATAATATAAAGGCAATTAGGGCCGCAATAGTCATTCTAATGTTGTTTTTTTGCTGCATATTGATCAGACCTTAAATGGCGCGAGTAAAATTAAATTAAATGGCGACCGACGGCACTAGATAGTGATCGAGAAGCATAATGGCAAACAGCACCATCAAGTAGATAATTGAATATTTAAAGGTTCTCATTCCTGAATCCTTATTCAGCCACATCAGTGCGGCATAGAATAAAAACCCAGCGCCTAAAATCAAGCAGCTTACCAAATATAACCAACCAAAAAGACCGGTTAGATAGGGCATCACTGTTACCACAATAAGCATCAGGGTATACAGCACAATGTTGATTTTGGTGTAAGTATCGCCGTGGGTAACCGGCAACATCGGTATATCCGCTTTAGCATATTCTTCTTTGCGGTGAAGGGCTAACGCCCAAAAATGCGGCGGTGTCCAGGCAAAGATAATAAGCACCAACAAAAGAGCGTTGTAATGGATTTCACCCGTTACCGCGACCCATCCCAATAATGGTGGAGAAGCACCAGCTAAGCCGCCAATAACAATATTCTGCGGTGTGGCTCGCTTTAGATACATGGTGTATATAAAGGCATAGCCAATTAAAGACGCAAGGGTTAACCATGCTGTTAGCACATTAGTAAATACAACTAATATAACAATGCCTAAAAGCCCGATTAGCAGTGCGAATATCACTGCCTGATTGGGGCTAAGGCGGCCCTTAGCAATAGGGCGGTTTGCAGTACGCGCCATCTTCTCATCAATATGCCGATCAACCACATGATTAACGGCGGCGGCGGCGCCAGCACATAGAGCAATACCCAGGTTACCAAAAATTAGAATATCTAGGGGCACAGCCTCAGACGTTGCTAACAGCATGCCAATGACCGATGTCAGAAGCATTAGCGCTACCACATTGGGTTTGCACAGCTCTAAATAGTCTCGCCAACTAATTACCGTTTGATTATCTATTTTTGACTCCAACACATTCTCCGAAATAAATATTTAAATCGCTAAAATTAACGATCAGGCGAGTATTTTAACAGATGTTTAAGGTCATCAAGCAGCCCATTGGCGTCATTATCTGCTGTAAAGTACAGGATCGCCTTATTATCTGGGGTTACCACAAAATATCGGGTGTCTGCCATAGTCCAATCTGCTGAGTTATTAGCCAACAACTGCTTTAATTGCTTGCGGTCTAGATCAGCTAACTGCAAAAACGGGTGCTCTTGAATCAGCCACTGAGGATCAAGTATTTGGTTTGACCCCTGTAGAAAAACTCGCTGTACCCGACCTGTGTACTTGCCAAGCAGCATATGAATCTGCCGAGTATTAAATAGAACCTCTTCACACTCCTGACCACAGACACTTCCGCCAACAATAACAATTTGCCACTTTGGCTTCTCAGTTTCAGCTAAATTGCTCAATAGCGGACTGAGGTCAACCGCTGGCTTGACCAGCTGACCCTGATTAGTGGTACCAAATACATCGATCATTTTTTGTCGCTGTTCTTCAGATTTTGGCACCATAAGGAAACCAAAAGCGATAACGCCAAATACAATAATCAACATTAACCAAATTTGATATCTGAAGCTGTTCTGTTTTGCTTCTAATGGCGTCTGTTCTGACATAATTTATTCCTGTAATCTTAATCGCTGATACTATTTATGAGTTTTTAGCCAACTTACCACATTGGAGTTAGCCATAATGGTCAATATTAGCAGGGTAATCGCCATAGCAAACCACTGCACGGCATAGCCTAAATGCTTTTCTGGCTGAACTGCTACTGTGGTCCAACCGGTCTTTAGCGCGCCCACCGAATCTTGATCTAAGCGCAACTGATAGGGCAAAAAAGACTCGCCAAATAATTCTTCAGCCCGCTCTACAGTTACCCAGCCAACCCGACTAGGCCAATCTTGCACTTGACGAATACCGTCATCCAAACGATAGCCGCCTTTTAAGGCATGATATAGATAACCACGCAATTGAACTTCGCCCTGTATCGGCGAAATTGATGGCAATATATCGCGATTGAGAGAAGCCTCAGTCCAGCCTCTATTAATCAGTAATTTTTTTGCTAGCCCAGATATTGTAACCGGCTGTAATATTTCATAACCTGGACGCCCATTCTTAACTTTGTTGTCGAGAATAATCGTCCGCTGGTTATCTACCGTTCCACGTATCCAAGCAAGTCGATACTGATGGTCTTGGCCAGAAGCTAATTCTTTAGCACTCACAACTGGCGGCAACTGCTGATTGCGTGCATGGTGATCGACTATCTGTTGTTTTTCATCGCCTCGCTGTAATTGCCATGAGCCAAGACTTAGCAATAAAGGCAACATTAATAATGAAAATACCAATAACTTAGCATTAGGCTGCCATTTAAAACCATGTATTTTTTGAGTCGAGTCAATCATCTGTGGTTAAATGCTTCCCATCTGAACTGTGGATTTAATCATGCTATTAAAAATTATTATTGTCATTTTATTTATCGGCGTTGTCGCTAGCTTGTTTGGTGGACTTAATTTTCTGGTCAAGGATATGGGTAATTCTAAAAAACGATTACTTTATGCGTTGGGCATACGTATTGGCCTAGCCGTTATACTTCTGGCAACCATTGTTTATGGTGTATCTACAAACCAGTTGGCCAGTACAGCACCTTGGGATCAAAAATTGCATCCAAAAACTGTTGCGCCAATGGCACCGCAACCTAACTAATCATAACCAAAAAACGGCCAGACAATATCTGGCCGTTCGCTGTAATTCGTCCTAGTCGGGTCATCAAAAAATCTGTATTTTTTGTTCTAGGCAAGGCGCACGAGAAGCTAGAGCGCAGTGCACATGAGCACTGGAAGTCGCAGTGCAACACAGCCTAGGGCAAAAAAGACCTTTTTTCAGGGCCGACTATCTATGCAAGTACATAGACAAAGATAAACAACCCCACCCAAACTACATCGACAAAGTGCCAATACCAAGAGGCTGCTTCAAAGCCAAACTGATCATCATGACTAAAGTGACCCTTCAGTCCACGCAGCCATTGTATTAACAACATGCAGGTACCCAAGGTGACATGGGCGCCGTGAAAGCCGGTTAGCAAGAAGAAGGTGGTGCCATAAATTCCTGTTTCTAAGGTAAGCCCCATATGCTGATAAGCGTGAATATACTCTTCAGCCTGCAAGAACAAGAAGAAAATACCCAAGGCTACAGTGATGCCTAACCAAGTATTAAACTTCTTGCGGTTATCATTTTTCAATGCGGTATGTGCAATATGCACGGTGACACTCGAAGTCATCAAAACAACGGTATTCCACAGCGGCAACCAGCTGAATAGATTAGCCCAACCGGGGAAATTCATATTCTGCTCAGGACCTTTAAACTGTGCCGCATCGCCATTGGCCGCCTGATCTGGAGTAACCATTACCGGCCATTCTGCCTGATAGCCCGGCCACAGGATTTCATTGTTAGCCGCAGCGGCATCTGTTGGCGAATCATCAAACCAACCGACAGCTGCTTCACCCCCCAACCAAGAGTTAACGAAAACTCTGACATAGAATAGGGCGCCAAAGAAAACAGCGAAGAACATAACCTCAGAGAAGATAAACCACAGCATACCTAGTACATAGGACCTTTTGAGCTGTTGGTTGGCGAGGCCGCGCATATTTTCATCGATAACAATGCTCCACCATTTGTACATGACCAGCACCATAATCAGCAATCCACCCAAGAAAATATAAGGCGAACCGCCATCAATTACCCAGCTGGCAGCACCAAAAGCTATGGTACCCATGCCAGTGGCGGCAATGATAGGCAGCTTGCTCTGCTCTGGTACGTAATAACTATCTTCTGTCGACATCATTGTTCTCCATCTCTGGACTCACCGCCCTGTGGGCATCGCAAGTCACTGTTGTGCGATCGCTACAGCTGCGCGATCTGTTATATCAAAAAGTGTGTAGGACAATGTAACTGTATTCACATTGTCCGGTAAATCTGGATCCAGTATAAATACTAGCCCCAATTCAGCCTGCTCGCCTGCTGCCAGCGGCTGGTTATCAAAACAAAAGCAGGCGGTTTTGAGGAAGTAATCCGCTGCATTATTGGGCAATACATTAGGTATTGCCTGTGCAACCATATCTTCACCGGTGGTGTTGTGAGCAAAAAAGTTAACCGCTCGAGACTCCCCCGGATGTACCACAACGCGATGCTCCATGGGATAAAACTCCCAGGGCATCTGCGCATTGTTGGCTGCCACAAACTGCACTTCAACCTGCCTTGAGGTATCTACACGCACCTCAACAGCTTCATACACACCATCCGTTCTGCCACCAATACCCGTAATTTCACAAAACAGGTCATACAGTGGTGGCAGTACAAATATCGCGAATAAAAACATAGCCACTGCCATCGCCAATAATTTGGCCAACAGTGTGCGATGACTAGTTTCCATAACCAATACCTATTTTACCTCTGGTGGTTTCTCAAAGGTGTGGTAGGGCGCCGGCGTATCTACAGTCCACTCCAGACCCTCTGCACCTTCCCAAACCTGCGGATCATTCACTGGCTTGCCATGGGTAATGGTACGAATAACATTAAATAGGAATAGAATCTGTGCCGCACCGTACATAAAAGCACCAATACTAGACACCATATTCCAATCGGCAAACTGTAGGCCATAATCAGCATAACGTCGCGGCATACCAGCCAGACCTAGGAAATGCTGAGGCATAAAGGCAATATTAAAGCCAATAAAGGCAATCCAAAACTGCACCTTACCCATGGTTTCGTCATACATCTTACCGCACCATTTTGGCAACCAGTAATAAACTGCCGCGGTACCACTAAATACCGCACCAGCCACCATTACATAGTGGAAGTGAGCCACTACAAAGTAGGTGTCATGATATTGCATATCAGCCGCCGCAATCGACAGCATCAAACCGGTAAAGCCACCAAAGGTAAACAGAATTACAAAGGCAATACTAAACAGCATTGGCGTTTCATAAGTCAATGCACCTTTGTACATAGTGGTGATCCAGTTAAATACTTTTACCCCAGTCGGTACTGCAATCAACATGGTGGCGTACATAAAGTACAGCTCACCGGCGATAGGCATGCCTACGGTAAACATATGGTGAGCCCAAACGATAAACGACATAAAGGCAATCGACGCTGTAGCGTACACCATGGATGAATAACCAAATAATGGCTTGCGACTAAAGGTTGGAATAATTTGCGAAACCACACCAAAGGCCGGAAGAATAATGATATATACCTCAGGGTGACCAAAGAACCAGAACACGTGCTGGAACAGCACCGGATCACCACCACCAGCGGCATCAAAGAAGCTGGTGCCGAAGTTGATATCCATCAACATCATGGTCACCGCACCGGCAAGAACCGGCATTACTGCAACCAATAAGAACGCGGTAATCAACCAGGTCCAAACGAACAGCGGCATTTTCATGTAGGTCATGCCGGGTGCGCGCATATTCATTACTGTGGCAATAATATTGATCGAGCCCATAATCGAGGAGGCACCCATAATATGCACGCCAAAGATAAAGTAGTTGACTGTATCTGGCGCATAGGTAGTGGATAGCGGTGCGTAGAAAGTCCAACCAAAGTTGGGGCCGCCACCTTCCATAAATAGAGTAGCCACAAGAATCGCAAAGGCAAAGGGAAGGATCCAGAAGCTCAGGTTATTCATGCGCGGCAATGCCATATCCGGCGCGCCGATCATCATTGGAATCAACCAGTTAGCCAAGCCAACAAAGGCCGGCATAATAGCACCAAATACCATGACCAAGCCGTGCATAGTGGTCATCTGGTTAAAGAACTCTGGTTCGATTAATTGCATGCCAGGCTGGAATAGCTCGGCGCGAATTATCATCGCAAACGCACCACCCAGAATAAACATTGCAAAGCTAAACCATAGATAAAGTGTACCAATATCCTTGTGGTTTGTAGTAAATATCCAACGACTTGCGTATTTTACCCAGCCGTCAGCTAGTGTTGCGGGACCATGTGCCATATCTATAACTCCCTATTTCCCTTGTTTGTAGTTGAGAACATCAACGGGCTGGGTAATATCACCCATATCGTTGCCCCAAGCATTACGCTCGTAGTGAATCACGGCGGCAATGTCTGCCTCCGACAACTGGTCGGCAAACGCCTGCATTGCCGTTCCACTAACGCCATCAACAACTACACGCAGATGTTCTTCTACAGGACCCAGTGCAATGGCGCTGTCTTTAAGCGCCGGAAATACACCGGGAATTCCTTCACCATTGACCGCATGGCAACCGGCACAAGAGCGGTTGTATACCTCTTCACCTTTAGCCATTAATTCATCAAAACTCCACTGCTTGCCAATGGTTGAGGCATATTCAGCAGCTTCCTGCTTCTTCGCTGCCAACCATTGATCGTATTCTTCTTGCTCCTTAACCTCTACTACCACAGGCATAAAGGCGTGGCCTTTACCACAGAGTTCGGTACATTCACCCACATAGGTGCCAACCTTATCGGTCTTGGCCCAAGCAGAGGTGAATAATCCAGGAACTGCATCGCGCTTAACGCCGAAGTCGGGCACCCACCAGCTGTGGATCACATCGTTACCGGTGATTAGGAAGCGTACTTTTTTGCCCGCTGGAATCACCAACGGCTCAGTCACCTCGCGCAGATAGTGCTCACCCTTGGGCTCTCTACCGTAAATTTCATCTTGGGAAGTGCGCAGCTCACTCATAAACTTAACGCCTTCGCCCAAATATTCGTACTGCCACTTCCACTGATAGCCCGTTACCTTGATATCGATATCTGCATTTTCAGTATCGTAAACCTTAAGTAGGGCGGTGGTTGCGGGAATAGCCATAACAATCAAAATAATTGCAGGGACTATAGTCCAAAGTAATTCAACCAATAAATTTTCGTGGAAGTTCTCCGCCACTGCGCCGCGAGATTTTCGGTGTGCGTACATAACATAAAACATAAAACCAAAAACGGCTATACCGATCACCGTACAAATCCACATCATAATCATATGAATATCGTAGGCGGCCTGACTGACTTCTGTGACTCCTTGAGGCATATTAAGCTGGCTTGCTGCAGATTCTGCATTTGCCTTGCCAACTGCTGCCAAGGCTAACAATGCACCTAGGCTTCTCAAGAAAAGCGCTTGCGCTCTTTTCAACATCGCTTATTTCTCCGTGGTAACTATAGGGAACTTTCTACCCTGTTTCATGATGACGCCGCCAAAAAATCTATGGAGCACCATTTGAGGGCGGCATCATAACAAAATAGTGCAGGTTTCACTAGCCATACCGCCATCAAATTTTACGCTTACAATAGCAATCTTATCCATGATGTTACTGTCCTGACAGGTAACCAATTATCATTTGCAAATACTCCTAAATACAGCTGTCGGCAAGCCCTTATCAGCCATAAAATAAGCACCTACGATCTAAATTATAGCTATAATTTAGGTTTTGGTTTGCTTGGATCCACCAATTTGACCTTGCGAGACGGTTCCGAAAGGCTTTGAGTCACTCGAGTGGCTAATTCTTTAGGCTCTGAGGCAATGCGAATTTCATCTAAAAAACCACAGCTCACGCACTCGCGATAGCTTGTGTCATCCTTGCTGTAAGCCACAATTTTGTCCATTTTCGAACATTTAGGGCAAACCACACCGGCAATAAATTGTTTTTTAGTTGAAAACGTCATACAAAACTCACCACAATAGGCATTATATTATAACCGCGGATAGCTATTATGGATCACTCAATTAGACCTTTTAAAGGAATTAATCCCACGCTCGGACAGCGAGTTTATATCGACCCGCAGTCAACCGTGATTGGCGACGTTCATCTTGGCGACGATGTTTCCGTATGGCCCGGCGCGGTAATTCGCGGCGATATGCACTCCATAAGAGTAGGCGCAAGATGCAATGTGCAAGACAATGCGGTACTCCACGTAACCCATGCCTCAGATTACAACAAAGATGGCTACCCGCTAGTCATCGGAGAAGGGGTGATTATTGGCCATCGCGCTATTTTGCACGGCTGCACTCTAGGCAATCAAATTTTAGTCGGCAATGGCGCAGTGATTAATGATGGCGCTGTGGTAGAAGATGGGGTAATTGTCGGTGCAGGCTGTATGGTGCCGCCGCGCAAAACTCTAGAAAGCGGCTTTATTTACGTCGGCAATCCCTGCAAAAAACTGCGTCCCCTAAGCGAAGAAGAAAAGCAGTTTTTTAGCTACTCTGCAGCCAGTTATATTAAATTAAAAGATCAGTACTTATCAGAACAGGCCTAATCGGATAGCTGAGCTCTTAAATCAGCTATGACCGGTCCAGTTTCAGGCCGCACACCGCGCCATAGCGCGAAGGACTCCGCCGCCTGACCCACTAGCATACCCAAGCCATCACTAACCACCACACCACGCTGTGTTGCCCACTGCATAAACGGCGTTGGCTTGGCGCCGTAGAGCATGTCATAGCAAGCAGTTGCGGCCTCTGGGTTTATAAGACTATCCGGCAAAGGCGGCAAATCACCCTGTAGACCGGCGCTGGTGCCATTAATAATCAAATCGAACTGTTGCTCGCCCAGCATATCGTAGCCACAACCCAGTAAATAACCCAATTCAGCAAAGCCTTTAGACAGCTGCAACGCCTTATCCACAGTACGATTAGCAATCACCACATGCTGAGGCTGCTGCTCTAAAAGCGGCTCTAAAACGCCGCGAACTGCACCGCCAGCACCTAAAATTAGCACTTTTTTATGGCGAATCTGCCAGCCAAGATTGTGCAAAATATCGTTTACTAACCCAACACCATCGGTAGTATCACCCAACACAGTGCCATCTTCCTGTAGCGACAGGGTATTAACCGCGCCGGCACGCCGGGCTCTCGGCGTAGTCCGCGCCACATAAGAATAGGCATCCTGCTTGAACGGCACGGTAATATTTAAACCCTTGCCACCATCGGCAAAAAAGGCATCCGCCGCAGCTTCAAAGCCATCCTCTGCAACCAACTGTTTGCTGTAGCTTAAATCCTGCTTAGTTTGCTCAGCAAACTGGCGGTGAATGTCTGGCGACTTGCTATGCGCTATAGGGTTGCCAAATACGGCGTATTTGTCTGTCATTAGATCCAGTCCCTATCCGTTAAATATTGGTCGTATAATTCAGCTTCAGCACTGCCTGCCTCTGGTTGCCAGTCATACTCCCAGCGCACCATCGGTGGCAGTGACATAAGAATCGACTCGGTGCGCCCACCGGTTTGCAAACCAAATAATGTACCGCGATCATAGACCAAGTTAAATTCAACATAGCGCCCACGACGGTAAAGCTGAAAGCTGCGCTCGCGCTCACCAAAAGGCTGCTCACGACGGCGCTGCATAATCGGCAAATAAGCCTCAATATAGCTATCGCCAATCGCCTGCATAAAGGCAAAGCTTTGCTCAAACCCTAACTGATTAAAATCATCAAAAAATACGCCGCCAACACCGCGAGGCTCGTCGCGATGACGCAAATAAAAATAGCTGTCGCACTGTTGCTTAAGACGCGGATAAACCTCTTCCCCAAAAGGGTCGCAGGCATTTTTGGCGGTTTGATGCCAGTGCTCGCAGTCCTCTTGATTGCCGTAGTAGGGCGTTAAATCATAGCCTCCACCAAACCACCAAACTGGGTCTTCACCGTCTTTTTCAGCAATAAAAAAGCGCACATTGGCATGGGAGGTAGGCATATAAGGGTTGTGGGGATGAATCACCAGTGACACCCCCATCGCCTCAAAGCTACGACCGGCTAATTCAGGTCGACTCTGAGTTGCAGAGGCAGGTAATTGATCACCAGAGACATGAGAAAAGTTAACGCCTCCCTTCTCTATCACCTTGCCATCGGCAATCACACGACTGCGACCGCCGCCGCCTTCAGGGCGAGTCCAATTGTCTTCTTGCCAAGCACTGCCGTCTTCCTGCCCCAATGCATTGCAGATGCTATCTTGCAGACCCAGTAGGTAGCTCTTAACCCATTCTTTATCAATCGTTTGCATATTAGCCTTTACGGATGATCTTGCCATTTAGTAAGTGTCGAATTTCACTAGGCGCCCTAGCCGAGCCAATAGTGCCAGAGGCAATGGCATCTAATCTGCGCCCAAAGTAGCTTCTCACTTTTAACGAATGAGTCGCCTCGGGTAAACCCTGAGGATTAGCCGATGTAGACACAATTGGACCGCCAAAGGACCGACAAAGACTCGCCGCCAGCGGGTGCGAAGTCACTCTGATAGCCAGTGTATCATGGTCGCCCACAATCCAATCCGGCGCCACGCCATTATGCGGAATCAACCAAGTGGTCGGCTTGCTATTGGATTGCTGTAACTGCTCTAACTGGGTGGCTGTTAAGCCCTCAGTAAAGGGTGAAAACTGCTGCCAATCACAGGCGATAAGAATCACCCCTTTATGCTCAGGGCGACTTTTTAAACTTAGGATTTTAGCTACAGCTGGGTAGCTGTAGGGGTCACAGCCCAGTCCCCAGACCGCTTCGGTCGGGTAGGCTATCACCCCCTGTAAATGCAACTGATGCACTGCAAGGCTAGTATTAGTATGCCTGCTCCAGTTGATCACAAATTGACTCAGCTATTTTTTAGACGTTCCTGCAAGGCAGCGTCTTTAGCAAGAATCGCTTCGGCATTAGCCGCACGCTCAGCTAGCAGTTTTTGATGCATTTCAGTATCGGCAACACCAATAATCTGTGCCGCCAAGTAAGCTGCGTTTTTAGCGCCCGCTTTGCCAATAGCGACAGTAGCTACAGGAATACCGCCGGGCATTTGAACGGTTGAAAGCAACGCATCAAGACCGTCCAATGAACCATTAATTGGCACACCGATTACCGGCTTAAGGGTTGTTGCAGACACTGCACCCGCCAAGTGAGCCGCCATACCTGCCGCGCAGATAAAGGCTGCACAACCGCGCGCATCAGCGTCGGTGACATAGCTGTGAGTGGCTGCTGGGGTGCGGTGCGCAGAAGTCACCTTCACCTCAAAAGGAATATCAAATTTCTTTAGAATATCAAAGCTGGCTTCCATCACTGGCAAATCAGAATCGGAACCCATAAGGATTGCAACAAAAGGCTTACTCATAATTTTAACGATCTCCGTAAAAGACGCGCAGATTACCGAAACTTTAGCCTCTGCGCAATCCTCTATTTTAACCGAAAACGATGACCTAAGCCTAGCAGTATTGACGACACCCAATGGAAATAAAACAAATATTTAAATTCGTGTGTAATACCCTTGCTCGCTGACCACCATTCCCTTCAATTCCAAGGCTATAAGCAACTGCAACAGCTTATCCATAGGCCATGGCGTACCCAGCTCATCGATTTGTAATGGCTCATAGCCCAACATATCCAGTAATTGGGACTCTTCACCACTTAGCTTATCTACAGTAGGTTTTTCGGCAGGCACGCTTATTAAAGATTTATATTTTTCACCATAGTTTGCCAGCGGGCCGGCAATTTCCTCTACCAATTCGGCGGTGGTTTCTACGAGGCAGGCACCCTGCTTAATCAGTTGATGGCACCCTTTGCTCTGAGTGCTATTAATAGAGCCGGGAATAGCAAAGACCTCGCGATTTTGCTCAAGGGCGTATTTGGCGGTGATCAGTGAGCCGCTTTTAAGCGCTGCCTCGACGACTAATACACCTAAACTGAGGCCGCTAATAATTCGATTGCGCTGAGGAAAATTTGCCGGTAGCGGTGGGGTGCCGGGAGCAAACTCGGTCACTAGGGCGCCGCCTTTTTCAATAATCTGCTCGGCTAGCGAAGCATTGCGACTGGGGTAGATTCGATCTATACCCGTGGCTACTACACCGACACTTATGCCTTGCGGCGCTTCAAGGGCTCCGCGGTGGGCGCAACTATCTATACCTATGGCCATACCACTGGTGATGGTAAAGCCACTAGCGGCAAGACTTTTCGCCCAAGATTTGGCGATGGTTTCAGCACCTCTGGTCATGCGTCGACTGCCGACCATGGCTATTTGTGGCAAATGCAAACAACTAGGATTGCCGCGTATATACAGCAGAAGTGGCGGCAGGGTGATTTGCTTAAGTTGGGATGGGTAGTCCTCGCTGGTAATAGGTATTATTTTTGCCTGATACTGCTGAAGGGTTTTGCTAATGCTTTCAGCGTCGTATTGCCACTGTCCTGCGTGGTAGGCCCTGCGAATAATTTGTAATTGCTGATTAAGTACTTGGTTATTAATTGATGCCTGACTTTCAAAAATTTGGCTAAAGCTGCCCAACTGGTCAATCAGTGCCAACTGCAATCTTGGGGTACAGGGCTTTAGGATTTGAGCAATAAGAGCCCATTGGGCTTCATCTTGCTTATTAAGTATTGCGTTCATGCGGTGCGTCCTTTAAAGCAACGGTGTATAATCTTGGCAAACAAACTTATATTTGATTGTAGACAGCAATAGCTATGGCGATACTAAAAATTCTCGAATATCCTAATCCACGGCTACGCATCGTGGCTGAACCGGTCACAGATGTGAACGATAAGATACGCGTGCTGATTGATAATATGTTTGAAACTATGATCGATGCCGACGGCATTGGCCTTGCGGCAACTCAGGTGGACGTTCATCAACAGGTGATTGTTATGGATCTTTCTGAAACCAGAACCGAGCCGCGTGTATTTATTAATCCACACATTGAGGTGCTTGAGCCGGATACGGTTCCCTTTGACGAGGGCTGCCTTTCTGTGCCGGGGTTTAATGAATCGGTAGATCGTCCAAAACATGTGATGATTCGCGCCCTAGATCGCGATGGCAACACCTTTGAAGAAGAAGCCCACGGATTGCTAGCAGTCTGTATTCAACACGAGATGGATCATCTTAAAGGCAAGTTATTTGTTGACTATCTGTCTTCGCTTAAAAGAAACCGTATTCGCAAACAGCTCAAGAAACAGCGTGTATAGGAGCTATTTAGCGTGAAGATTATCTTCGCCGGCACCCCAGATTTTGCCGCGGCTCATTTGCAGGCGCTGCTAGATTGCGGCCAACACCAAATTGTTGCGGCCTATACCCAACCAGATCGTCCAGCGGGTCGAGGCAAAAAATTAACTGCTAGTCCAGTAAAACAATTAGCTTGCGATCATGGCATAACGGTTTTTCAGCCGCCTTCGCTTAAAGATCCCGAAGCTCAACAGCAACTTGCCAGTCTCGATGCGGATATTATGATCGTGGTCGCCTATGGACTTCTTTTGCCTCAGGCGGTTTTAGATATTCCTCGATTGGGATGTATTAATGTTCATGGCTCACTGCTGCCAAAGTGGCGCGGCGCGGCGCCCATTCAGCGCGCAATAGAGGCAGGCGATAAAGAAACCGGTATCTGTATTATGCAAATGGATGCTGGGCTCGACACTGGGCCGGTAATTTCTGTAGCTCGCTGCCCGATAGAGGCCGAGGACACCAGTGGTTCGGTATATCAAAAATTGTCTAAACTGGGCGCGTCCACATTAACAGCTACCTTGGCTAAAATTGAGGCAGGCGTTGCGGTAGCAGAACAGCAGGACGACTCCCTTAGCACCTATGCTCGCAAGATCGATAAATCTGAGGCTTTGATTGATTGGTCCAAATCTGCAGAAGAAATATCTCGTCGAGTGCGTGCCTTTAATCCGTTTCCGGCAACTTATAGTCATATTGCCGGTGACAGAGTCAAAATATGGAGCGCCATTGTCATTGATGCAAATTCAGATCAGTCCACAGGCACTATTATTGGCTCAAGTGCCGAGGGCATAGCGGTTCAGACGGGCAGTGGACAGCTATTAATTAGCGATATTCAATTAGCCGGGAAGTCAAAAATGCCGGTATCTGAGCTATTAAAATCTAAGGCCGAGCTATTTGCCTGCGGCCAGAGTTTTGATCAATAAATGGCTAATGT
Organism: Porticoccaceae bacterium; assembly: GCA_029246925.1. GTDB lineage: Bacteria > Pseudomonadota > Gammaproteobacteria > Pseudomonadales > Porticoccaceae > HTCC2207. The sequence continues at coordinate 2,893 of JAQWMF010000050.1, read as the reverse complement.
ACGGGTAGTTGCCGCCGAAGCTATCGGTCAAGTTTTGCGAGGTCGTTCGCTATCTGCTGTATTGCCCAAATATAGCCAAAAAGTCGCGGATAATGATCAGGCGCTGTTTAAGGAAATGTGTTTTGGCACTCTGCGCTGGTATCCGCAACTTCAGGCGATTGTGAACCACCTAATATCTAAGCCGATCAAGGATAAAGAGCGTGAAATTCAGGCGTTATTGGCCTGCGGTATTTACCAATTGATGTATATGCGAGTTGCCGATCATGCGGCGATTAATGAAACCGTTGCCGCAACAGTAAAACTAAAGCGCTTATGGGCCAAAGGACTGGTTAATGCGGTACTGAGGAACTTTCAGCGCCAGCAACAGCAGATCGTAGAAAAACTGTCTAAAACCCCTGAATATGAAACTGCTCACCCCCAGTGGCTGGTCAGTCGACTGAAAAAAGCATGGCCTGCACAGGCAAAAGATATCTTGGCCGCCAACAATCTACAGGCGCCCATGTGCTTGAGAGTCAATGTTAGTCGCTGCTCTCGAGATGACTATTTAACCCTGTTAGTAGACGCCGAGATAGACGCCACTTCAACCGCATACAGTGACTGTGGCATTTTGCTCGACAAGCCACAGGACGTCACCGAACTACCCGGTTTTGCCGAAGGCTTAATTAGTGTGCAAGATGAATCAGCTCAGCTGGCGGCATCGCTGTTAGATGTTCAACCCGGACATGTGGTGCTCGATGCCTGTTGCGCTCCGGGGGGTAAAACCTGCCATATTCTCGAATCTGAGCCTAAATTAGGCTCTTTGACTGCAATTGATCTTGAGCAAAAGCGCTTAGAGCGATGCAAAGATAATTTACAGCGTTTAGATTTGCAGGCCAATTTAATTGCCGCCGATGTCGGGGCAATAGATCAGTGGTGGGACAACAACAGTTTTGATCGTATTTTACTGGATGCGCCATGTTCGGCTTCGGGGGTTATACGCCGTCATCCTGATATTAAATTACTGCGCAAAGATAGCGATATTGAAAACTTATCGAAAATTCAGAGCGAATTACTCGAAAAGGTCTGGAAAACTTTGCGCAAAGGGAGCATGCTTATATATGCAACCTGTTCAGTGTTGCCACAGGAAAATGATCAGGTGGTAGCACAGTTTTTGGCAACAAATGATGATGCTTCTATAATTAAAATTGAGGCGGATTGGGGAATAGCCACAGACTTTGGCAGGCAGATATTCCCCTCGGCAAAAGGTGGCGATGGTTTTTACTATTCGCGCCTACAAAAAAATAGCTAATAATGGCTAAAAATAGCTAAAAGTGCAGAGCAATCATGAAAATAGTCATAGTTGGAGCGGGTCAAGTCGGCGCTACGCTGGCTGAAAATCTAGCGCGAGAAAACAACGATATAACCATTGTTGATATAGATGCGAATGTCTTAAGGTCACTGCAGGATAGGCTCGATGTGCGCACTGTTGTTGGTACTGGTTGTTATCCAGACGTTCTAGTAAGCGCCGGCATAGAAGATGCCGATATGATTGTTGCTGTTACCCGCAGCGATGAAATTAATATTGTTGCCTGTCAGGTAGCCTATTCACTGTTTCACACACCGACCAAAATTGCGCGCGTTAGGTCGCGTAATTACAGCAATCCTGACTATAAAAACAAACTATTTAATGACAAGCATATGCCGGTAGATGTAATGATAACTCCCGAGCAGGTGGTCACTAATTACATCCAAAAACTGATTGAACAGCCCGGGGCTCTGCAAGTGCTCGACTTTGCCGACGGTGTTATTCAGTTAGTTGGCTTGCGTGCTGTTGAAGACGGGCCTTTAGTCGGTCAAAGATTGCGTGCATTAAAAGAACATATGCCGGATATCGATGCCCGTGTTGCGGCTATTTATCGCAAGGATGGCGCAATTTTTCCAACTGGCGACACCATTATTGAAGACGGCGATGAAGTATTTTTTATTGCTGCCAAGAAAAATATTCGCAAAGTAATGAGCGAATTGCGTCGCTTAGAAAAACCCTATCGCCAATTAATCATTGCTGGCGGCGGAAATATTGGCTTTCGACTGAGCAAAGCGCTGGAGCAAGATTACAATATTAAAATAATTGAGTTTTCTGATGCTCGAGCAGAATTATTATCAGAGCAATTAGATAAAACGGTTGTACTGCGCGGATCAGCCACCGATCAGGAGCTGCTGCTGGACGAAAATATCGATAAATCCGATGTATTTATTGCCCTAACCAATGATGATGAAACCAATATTATGGCCTCATTACTGGCCAAGCGTTTAGGCGCAAGAAAGGTAATGACCCTAATTAGTAATCCAGTATACGCTGATCTTATGCAGGGCGGTGAAATTGATATTGCCATTTCACCCCAACAGGCAACTATTAGCTCGCTACTTGCCCATGTGCGTAAGGGTGATACAGAGAGCGTGCATTCACTGCGTCGCGGTGCCGCAGAAGCTCTAGAGTTTATTGTCCATGGCGACGAAAAAAGTTCGAAAGTCGTAGGTCGGGCTATTGAAGATATTAAATCTCCTCCCGGGGCAACGCTTGCGGCACTAGTTCGTGATGGTGAAGTTATTATTGCTCACCATGACACTGTGATAAAAAACGGCGATCATGTGATTGTGTTTGTGGTTGATAAAGAAAAAACCAAAGCAGTCGAGAAACTATTCTCGGTTGGCTTTAGCTTCTTCTAAAGGATAAGCCAAACATGCATTTTGCAATCATCGCTCGGGTTCTCGGCATGCTGCTGGTTATATTTAGCCTTACTATGCTGACGCCTGTTTTAGTTGCGTATATCTATGGTGAAAATACTAGCCCTACCTTTGTGCTCGCTTTTGCCATTACGCTGATTATTGGCATGATCTTTTGGCTACCCTCAAG
>JAQWMF010000049.1 GCA_029246925.1 Porticoccaceae bacterium | reverse complement strand
TCTACTCTCTGCTGCACTTTCCGTAGGCTTTCGCCCCCCAGGTGTTACCTGGCACTCTACCCTATGGAGCCCGGACTTTCCTCTGTAATACACCCTTTCAAACGCAAGCGAATGATCGAGACATTACTACAGCGATTGCCTGGCCAACTCGGGCGCAAGGGTAACATGCAACAGACCGATAAAATAGATAAATTAAGACTACTTAGGTCTTACAAAGCGCCAATGAAAGATAAATAACGGCAAACAAATAAAGACTGCGACAAGAGATTTAAACAATGTTTGCTTATTTTTTCGGATCTCAGACTTTAGTGCCAACTGATAATTAACAAGCCTTTCTTCAGCTATTTGCTTATCAGACTTTGGTAGGAAGGGTTCGGGATTTTTGATTTCTATAACCTCTGGAGACTCCAATATAAAGGGCTCTGCCAATAGTGACGAAGGGTATTGATCAGGTTGATACATCTCATAAGACCATTTATCAAGTGTTATTTTAGGCTCTAAAACCCCAACTAGGCCATATAAACCCATACCCAACCAAACCGAACAGCAGACTATGGCTACAAAGCAGACTAATGAAGAGTAAATTTCTAATAAGGGGTTTTTCATATTTAATTCCTTTTAAATATGCGCCGTGAAAGGCTTAAATATCACAAAATAAGCTTAAGAACCTTTTAATAAAGGATGATCAGCTGGCAGTTGTCGAGAAATCCACAAGGCCAACTTATGGCGCATATTAGGATCGCTAATTTGATCCTTAGCAAGGGGCTGAATCAGCTTATCCTCAACCAATACCTTATAGATAAATTCCACCTTAAGCTTTACCGAATCATGGGATTCAATTTTTCCATAGGCGCGCTTTTGCGCATACACAGCACCAACCTGAAGTGCTTTTTTAACTAACTCAGGCTCATTGGAAATCTTGCTCATTTTTCACCTTTTCGACTCGATCAATCGACAAAAACTCGTGCATTTCTAAATAGTCGCATCCAACCACTATCCTCACCCCATTCATCGGGATACCATGAGTTTAGCACAGTACGGAACACACGTTCCGGATGAGGCATCATCAATGTTGCCCGCCCATCAGCGGAGGTAACCCCAGTAATACCATCGGGCGAACCATTGGGATTGGCCGGGTACTTAGAAGCCACCGATAAATTATTTTCTAAGTAACGCAGTGCAATCTGATTAGACTGCTGCAAGCTACTAAGCGCCTGTGGATTAGCAAATTCAGCGCGGCCCTCACCATGAGATACCGCAATTGGCATATAAGAGCCCGCCATATCCTGCATAAGAATAGAGGGCGAATCTTCCACTCTTACCAATGAGAAACGCGCTTCAAATTGCTCTGATAAATTGCGAACAAATCGCGGCCAAAGCTCAGCACCCGGTATAAGGGTTTTAAGATTTGACAGCATCTGACAACCATTGCACACACCTAAACTAAAAGTTTCTGGACGATGGAAAAATTGCTCAAACTGATCGCGTAGCTGATTATTAAATAACACTGTTTTTGCCCAACCCTCGCCAGCACCTAAAACGTCACCATAGGAGAAGCCACCACAGGCCACCAAACCAGAGAAGTCTTGCAGTGATTGGCGCTCGGCAAGCAGATCGCTCATATGCACATCTACCGCACTAAAGCCTGCGCGATCAAAGGCAGCCGCCATTTCTAAATGACTATTAACACCCTGCTCACGCAGAATAGCCATCTTAGGCTTAGCACCTTTTTGAATATAGGGCGCACAAATATCTTCTGAGGGATCATAGCTAAGTTTTGCTGACAATCCAGCATCAGAGTTAGCAATACGATCAAATTCTTCTTTAACGCAATCTGCATTATCTCTGCGGGCCGCGATTTGATAAGAAGTACGACTCCAGTGTTCCTGCAATTCGGTTCGCTGTTTTGAGAACAGCAGATCACCATTTGAACTGATATCTATACTATCAGCACGGTTAACCGTACCTATGGCGTGGGCATTAATATTAGCCTTGGCAAATTGCTCTAATATTTCTGCTGCCTGATCTGCCTTAACCTGAATCACCGCGCCTAATTCTTCGTTAAACAACACCGCCATAGAATCATTATCCAATGCACCAATATCGACAGAAACACCGGTATGCCCCGCAAACGCCATCTCCACAAGGGTAGTCAATAAACCACCATCTGAGCGATCATGATAGGCAAGCAGACTATTGCTCTCTATCAGGCTCTGCATAATATTAAAGAAAGCTTTTAACGCATCGGCGTCATCTACATCGGGCGCTACACTGCCCATTTTCGAATAGACCTGCGCCAGTATTGAGCCGCCTAGGCGATTAGCGCCCGCCCCTAAATCAAGCAAAATTAATTGGGTATCTTCTGTAAGATCATGCAACTGTGGCGTCAAAGTTTTACGCACATCTATAACCGGAGAGAAACCTGTAATGACCAGAGACAAAGGCGCTGTTACTGACTTATCTTCACCCTGATCCTGCCATGTGGTACGCATGGACATACTGTCTTTGCCCACCGGCACCGTAATGCCTAACTTGGGACAGAGATCCATACCTACGGCTTCTACAGTGCGGTAAAGCTTTTCATCTTCACCCGCTGAGCCTGCGGCACACATCCAGTTTGCCGAAAGTTTTATATCTTTAATATCGGCAATGCGAGTGGCACAGATATTGGTAATAGCTTCACCAATCGCCATACGACCAGAAGCCGGCGCATTGATTAGCGCCAACGGCGTGCGCTCACCCACGGCCATCGCCTCGCCGGCATAGCTATCAAAGGTCACTGTAGTCACTGCACAATCAGCGACTGGCACCTGCCAAGGACCCACCATTTGATCACGAGCTACCATACCGGTTACGGAGCGATCACCAATGGTAATCAAAAAACTTTTACTGGCCACAGCTGGGTGCTGAAGCACGCGAACCACTGCCTCGTTAATATTTAAATACTGGGTGCCAAAATCATCACCAGCTAGCTCCAATTTCTCAGCTGAACGATGCATTTTTGGCGCCTTGCCAAACAGTACCGACATCGGTAAATCAACGGGATTATTGTCAAACTGCTGGTCTGTCACTTTAATCGTTTTATCTTCAGTCGCCTCACCTACCACAGCAAATGGGCATCTCTCACGCTGACAGATGGCTTCAAATCTTTGGACATCTTCCGGCTTAACCGCTAATACATAACGCTCTTGTGCCTCATTACACCAAATTTCAACCGGCGACATTCCCGGCTCATCATTAGGTACTTTTCTTAATTCAAATACACCGCCGGTGCCACCATCTTTCACTAGCTCAGGTAGTGCATTGGATAGGCCGCCAGCCCCCACATCATGAATAAAAGCGATAGGGTTTGAATCCCCCAACTGCCAACATTGATCGATCACTTCCTGACAGCGACGTTCTATTTCTGGGTTTTGACGTTGCACTGAGGCAAAATCCAAATCTGCAGAACTACTACCCGTAGTCATACTAGAAGCAGCACCACCGCCCAAGCCAATCAACATCGCTGGCCCACCCAGTACCACGAGTTTTGCACCAGGTTCAAATTCAGGCTTATCAACATGCTCTTCACGAATATTGCCATAGCCACCAGCAATCATGATTGGCTTGTGATAGCCGCGTCGCTCACCGGCAAAATCGGCCTCAAAAGTACGGAAGTACCCACACAGATTAGGTCGGCCAAATTCATTATTAAACGCCGCACCACCAATCGGGCCCTCAATCATAATATCCAAAGCTGAGACTATACGATCAGGCTTGCCGTAATCTTCTTCCCAAGGCTGGGTATAGTTGGGAATTTGAAGATTGGAAACCGTAAAGCCTACAAGCCCTACTTTTGGCTTAGAGCCACGACCCACCGCACCCTCATCGCGAATTTCACCGCCAGAACCAGTACCAGCGCCCGAAAATGGCGCAATGGCTGTTGGGTGGTTGTGGGTTTCAACCTTCATCAAAAGATGCACCGGTTCTTGAGAGTAGCCATATTCTTTTGATGAGGGGTCAGGATAAAAACGACCGCCTGTACTACCGGCAACAACCGCCGCATTATCCGAATAAGCCGAAAGAACATTTTCTCCACCCAATTTATGGGTATTGCGAATCATACCAAATAGGCTATTGGGCTGGTCTTCCCCATCCAATGTCCAACTAGCATTAAATATCTTATGACGACAATGCTCAGAGTTAGCCTGAGCAAACATCATTAATTCAGCATCGGTTGGATTGCGTTCTAGACCCTGAAAACTGGATACCAAATAATCAATTTCATCATCTGCCAAGGCCAAACCCAGTGATATATTTGCCTGTTTTAACGCCTCTATACCCCCCGCCATAATATCCACTTCGGCCAATGGCGCCGGCTGATGTTGCACAAAAAGTTTTTCCGCCTGTTGTAAATCAGTGAAAACAGTTTCAACCATTCGATCATGAAGTAGATCCGCCACTTCATTTAATTGCTGTTCTGATAATGGTTCGCTAGATTCAATGTAGTAAGCCGTTCCACGCTCAATACGCAAAACATCCTGCAAACCACAGTTATGAGCAATATCTGTAGCCTTACTTGACCATGGAGAAATGGTACCCGATCGAGGAACAACTAGAAGTAACTGACCAGTCGCAGAAACCGCCTGCTCCATGGGCCCATACTGCATTAGTGCTTTGAGTGTATTTGTATCATCGCTGGATAATGGTGCAGATATATCAGCAAAGTGCTGATATTCCGCCTTAACATCAGTAATGGTAGGGACTGCCTGCTTTAAGCTAACAAGCAATTTTCTTTGGCGAAAGGTGGAAAGAGCAGGTGCGCCAGAAATAATGATCATACAGGGTGAGTCCCAAAATTATGCAGTTATTTTAAACCACGCATTTTATCTGAAAATTTATGTTTTAGGCAGATATAGATGCATAAGTTTGCACAGAAATTTAGCCACAGCAGCTAAACCATGTAAAATATTTACTATATGAACAAAATATCTTACTTAACACGTTGAGCAAGGCTATCAATGGATCCATTATCCTCAGGCATGAAAAATCTCCGCAATCGCGTCATGCTTATAGCAATTGCCATACTGTGCTTGGCTTATATTTCTGACAGTACCCATATCAGCGATCTTGAAAAGGTCATTAAACGCGGCCATCTTGTAATCTTAACCCTGCCGGGCGCTACCACCTATTTTGAAGATGGCGATGGAAAAAACGGTTTTGAATATGTTGTTGCCAAGGCATTTGCAGATAGCTTAGGTATTGAATTGAAAGTCACCACCAAACTCACACTGCCCAGCTTACTACTCTCAGTCGGTGGACCACAGGGTGACTTTGCCGCAGCCAATTTGGTTAATACCGCAGATCGCGGAAAATCTTTTAAATTTTCCTACCCATACCATCAGGTTGTACAGCAACTTATCTATCGCGCAGGGGATCAGAAGCCAAAATCACTCAGTCAACTCAACGGCGATCTATCTGTCATTGCAGGCTCCTCACACAGTGAAAACCTGCAACAGCTTCGCCAGCAATTTCCAAGCTTGAGGTGGCACGAAGAAAATGATGCTGAGATGAGCGAGATGATTCGAAAAGTACATGATGGAGAAATTAGCTATACCGTCGCCGATTCTCTAGCATTTGAAATTAATCGACATATTTATCCCAATACCCGCAAAGCCTTTAATGTATCTGCGCCACAGGCATTGGCATGGGTTTTTCCAAATCATGGAGACGGCACACTTCTTAAAGCCGCTAATCATTTTTTACAACAGTATACCGAGAGCGGCCAATTAGATGCCATTAAGCAACAACTGTTTGCTCAAACAAAGCGCTTTTCAGCCGCTGATTCAAAACAACTGGGCCAGTTAGTTAACAGCCGCTTACCCAAATTCGAGCCCATGTTTCGGGAAACAGCAACAAAATATGGTCTAGACTGGCATCTTATTGCCGCTATTGCCTACCAAGAATCTCATTGGAATCCACGCGCAAAATCACCCACTGGCGTTCGCGGATTGATGATGCTGACATTAGCTACTGCAAAAGAAATGAATGTCACCAACCGACTCGACCCTATCCAAAGTCTTGAGGGCGGAGTGGCCTATTTTCTCAAACTAAAATCGCGCCTACCTAAGCGCATACAAGACCCAGATCGCACTCTGTTTGCACTAGCCGCGTACAACGTAGGCTTCGGTCATTTAGAAGATGCGCGGGTTCTAACGGCAAGAAATAACCATAATCCAGATACTTGGCCCGATGTTCGCAAACATCTACCTAGATTAAGCAAAAAGAAATACTACAGTACGGTAAAAAGAGGTTATGCACGAGGCAATGAGCCCGTCATCTATGTAGACAATATCCAGTATTACAGGTCCTATTTGCAACTCAATTCCGTCTCCAAACAGCCCACATTGGATACACTGGACACTATTGAAACAGAAAATTGGCAACCCATAACGCCAGACTCACTTTAAAGCAATGAGCGCAGCTATCTTCGGCGCTTAAAAAAGCCCTTAATTAACTCACTGCAGTCCTTCTCTAGAACACCACCCAGCCAATCAATCTTATGGTTAAAATGATCCGCATCCATTAGTGCAGGGTTACTGGCCAAAACCCCGGCGCGTGGCTCAGGCGCGCCAAAAATAACTCTCTGAATACGCGCATGAACCATAGCACCCAGACACATAGTACAGGGCTCAATAGTGACATACAGCTCACAACCAGATAATCGATAATTACCTAGTTTCTTTGCCGCGTCACGCATAGCGACAATTTCTGCATGAGCGGTTGGATCAGAAGAATCTATAGGACAATTAAATCCTCGACCAATAACTTCGCCATTGGCAACCACAACAGCGCCCACAGGCACTTCATCTAAAGCGGCTGCCTGTTTCGCTAAGTCCAATGCTTGCCTCATAAAGGCACTATCATTTTCCAAAAATTATTCCTGTAATTGCCACGTTAATCAAAAAAATAGCGTAAACTCTACGCTATAAATATTGGTTAGAATCCTTATTAAATGTCAATTAATCCCATAAGCCAACCGATTAATCTTCATTCAGACTGGAAAGCTGAATTAAGCAACTGTGTCAGCTCGATTGATGAATTGCTTAATCAACTTGGCCTAAACACTGAGGATTTAAACGCCACCGACCAAGCGGCGACTGAATTCCCTATTAAAGTACCGCAACCCTTTGTTGAACTCATGGAATATGGCAACCCAGAAGACCCATTGCTAAAACAGGTTCTGCCAATTACATCCGAACTCAATATTGATACCAACTTCAGCACCGATCCAGTGGCTGAATCAAACTTCAACCCAGTGCCGGGCATTGTACATAAATATCGCAATAGAGTGCTGATGATCATCAGCCCCAACTGTGCCATTAATTGTCGCTACTGTTTTCGCAGGCATTTTCCCTATGATGAAAATCGGCAGAGCAAACAGCAGTGGCTCAAGGCTTTGGACTATCTAAAAACTAAGCCAGAAATTAATGAAGTAATCTACAGCGGCGGCGACCCACTGGCGGCCAATGATAATTTTTTACGCTGGCTGACCGGCGAAATAGAATCTATTAAGCATATTAAACGACTGCGTATCCACACTCGATTACCCGTAGTGATTCCCTCCAGAATCGACGATCAACTTCTCAGCTGGCT
>JAQWMF010000048.1 GCA_029246925.1 Porticoccaceae bacterium | reverse complement strand
AAATATTATGCATAATGCCGAGGGTTCGATAGCAATCATCTACCGAGTCAACAATTAATCGGAAAGCAAAGACATCCATAATATCGCGAAAAGACTTTTGCTTATCACGCATTTTCTTATAAATGCTCCAAACATGCTTCTGTCGACCTTTTACGATGGCGGGAAAAGACTCGCGCTCCAGGCGAATTTCGATTGCTTGGTGGATTTCGGAGACAATTTCTTTGCGGTTTTTACTGGCTGCTTTTAATGCTTCCCGCAAGCGTCTATGACGCAGAGGGTACATGGTGGCAAAGCCTAAATCCTCGAATTCTATACGTACATCATTGATACCTAGGCGCTGAGCAATAGGTGCATAAATATCGAGAGTTTCCCTTGCAATGCGGCGACGTTTCTCTGGCGCTAGAACACCCAGAGTACGCATATTGTGAAGTCGGTCAGCCAGCTTAACCAAGACAACGCGAATGTCTTTTGACATGGCTAGGGTCATTTTCTGAAAGCTTTCCGCCTGGAGTTGAGCTTTAGTTTCGAATTCGATTTCGCTTAATTTACTGACGCCATCAACCAAGTCAGCAACAGTGCGACCGAAGCGGCGGCTAATCTGGCCTTTAGTGACGCCAGTGTCTTCAATAACATCGTGGAGTAGTGCTGCCATCAGGCTTTCATGGTCAAGCCGCATATCGGCTAATATATTAGCAACTGCAAGAGGGTGAGTAATATAGGGATCGCCACTCTGGCGCAACTGGCCCGAGTGACATTGCTCGGCGTACCTGAAAGCACGCTCGATTTTCTTGACCTCTTTGTGTTCGAGGTAGTTGGAAAGCTTTTCGGTTAGTACTGACAGCACCTGTGGTTCGCCCTCCTGCCTCGCTTAGAGTGCTGCTCTAGACAGCGTCTTGCGGAGCGTCTTCTGAGTTTTCTTCTGCGTCGACAATTTCATAGTCGCGTTCAATTTCTTGAAGGACTTCGGGGCTAATTAAACCCTGTTCAATTTCACGAAGAGCGATAACGGTGGGCTTATCGTTTTCTGCATCGATAAGAGGAGGACGACCGTCAACTGCAATTTGGCGAGCTCGTTTAGAGCCAACCATTACTAATTCAAAACGGTTATCAACAAAATTTAAACAATCTTCTACTGTAATGCGAGCCATATGTAATCCGCTGTACAAATTTAATTTAATTGGATTTGATGGCTTTTTGCCACCGAGAACCTGCGATTTTACCTAATCTGAGCGCTCACGACAATAAATCAATCAATAGTTTTTCATATCTTTGGCTATTTATCTCACAACGTTTTGCTTCAATAATGTTGTGTAACTGTTTGCAGGCAAGCTCAAATTGATCATTTATGACCAAATAATCAGCATCATTGTAGTGACTCATTTCTTCTTTTGCAGCAGCAACGCGCTGCTCAATAACTGCGTCTGAATCCTGCCCGCGGCCCTTTAGTCGCTCAAATAAAGCCTGTTTACTCGGAGGCAAGATAAAAATACTTTCGCTGCGTGGGAATTTTTTACGCACCTGTTCGGCGCCCTGCCAATCTATTTCTAAAATAACGTCTATACCCTGATCTAGCGTGCTATTTACCCATTCTTCGGATGTGCCATAGAAGTTGCTATGAACCTTTGCATATTCAACAAATTGCTGATTTTCCACCATGCGTTCAAATTGTTGATGAGAGATAAAATGATAATCCAGTCCATCTTTTTCTCCCGATCGACTAGGCCGGGTGGTATGGGAAACTGAAACCTGAAGATTATCGAGACGACTTAGTAGCTCAGCGACTAAGCTGGTCTTGCCGGCTCCAGAAGGAGCTGAAATAATAAATAATGTGCCCAAAGTCATAATATAGCTAAAAATCCAATGAAGAATAGTGGTTTTAAAAAGTTTACATTATCAGAAAAATAAATCTACGTTCGATTATTTGCCTTTTTTGTTAGCGCTTATTCAATATTTTGTATCTGTTCCCGCATCTGCTCAATCAGCACTTTAAGCTCAACAGATGCCTGAGTGGTGATATTGGAAATAGATTTAGAGCCCAGTGTATTGGCTTCGCGATTCAGTTCTTGCATCAAGAAGTCTAGCCTGCGACCTATAGAAGCAGACTCATTAAGGACTCGGCGAATTTCAATGACATGAGTTTCCAGACGATCAAGCTCCTCATCGACGTCTGCCCTATTGGCAATAATCACCATTTCTTGCTCAAGCCGCTGTTCGTCGAGTTGGTCTTTGAGCTCGGAAAGCTTTTCTTGCAGACGGTTGCGTTGTTGTTTGAGGATTTCGGGTAAATTTTGGCGTACCAAAGCCACTTGAGTTTCTATGCCAGATAAGCGTTGTTCGATCATATCTGCTAGCTTTTCTCCCTCGCGCTCACGGCCCTCCAGCATTTGATCCAAGGCTAAATCAAAGGCTTGAATACCTGCTTTATTGAGCTGTTTAGCATCTACTGATGAATCTTTAAGCACGCCGGGTAGTCGCATAATATCTACGGCGGAGACGGGAGCGGCCTGCGCTATTTCTGCGGCGATGGATTCAACAGTTTTTATATGCCTGCGGGCCGCTTCTAAGTCTAACTCTGAGGAAGAATCTGAATGGTTAAATGCAACCTGTACCGAGCAATCAATTTTGCCGCGGCCAAGTTTTTTTCGCGCCATATCGCGAAGAGTTGTTTCAGCTTCGCGCAGAGATTCGGGCATTCTAAAGCCAATCTCTAAAAAACGATGGTTAACTGATTTAAGCTCACAGCTTATTGATCCCCAGCTGTGTTCTTCAGTTATTCTGGCATAGGCGGTCATACTACGAGGCATGGTGACTCCATAAAATTTTATTTGAATGTATTCTAACAAAGGCAGTTAAAGAGGGGGAAGATTTGTTACAATTGTTACTTTAAATATAAGACTTAGTGATAAGGCATCAATTATGACCAGACCAAGCGGGCGTCGCCCGGAACAATTGCGCCAAGTAAAAATTACCAGAGATTACACACAGCATGCTGAAGGTTCAGTATTGGTCGAATTCGGCAATACTAAGGTTATCTGTAATGCGAGCGTTGAAAATAGCGTGCCACGATTTTTGCGCGGCAAAGGTCAGGGGTGGGTCACAGCAGAGTATGGCATGCTACCTCGGTCAACTAATAATCGCATGGGGCGTGAGGCGGCAAGAGGCAAGCAATCCGGTCGTACTCAAGAAATACAGAGACTTATCGGTCGCTCATTGCGCGCGGCGGTGGATCTAAAGCAGCTGGGTGAAAACACTATTTATGTAGATTGCGATGTGATTCAGGCAGATGGTGGAACGCGCACAGCGGCAATTACCGGTGGTTGCGTGGCTCTGGTTGATGCAATTCGTCATCTTCAGCGAGAAAAACTTATTAAAACGGACCCCTTGTTACACATGATTGCGGCCGTTTCTGTGGGTGTTTATAAAGGTACCCCTGTTCTCGATTTGGATTATCCGGAAGACTCCAATGCAGAAACTGATATGAATGTGGTTATGGACGCCAATGGTGGCTACATAGAAATTCAGGGCACAGCTGAAGAAGCACCTTTTTCAGGTGAGGCATTAACCGAAATGCTTGAATTGGCCAATCAAGGTATTGCTGACTTAGTAAGAGTGCAAAATATGGCATTGGCCCAATAGATCCCAAAATAATCTATTCTTAAATAAATGAAACTAAAGATTAAGAGCAAATGAAAACATATAAAGTAGAGTTTATTGAAAATGCCATTTCAAATGGCGCTTTAAAGTTTGGGCAATTTGAGCTCAAATCGGGTCGTACCTCACCACACTTTTTTAATGCGGGTGAGTTTTATACAGGCGGTGCACTGGCAGCCTTGGGGCGTTGTTATGCAGCGTCTATTGTCGAGTCTGGCATAGAATTTGATGTTATGTTTGGCCCGGCCTACAAAGGTATCACCTTGGCGGCGGCGACTTCTATTGCGCTGGCAGAACATCATGGTATTGATGTGCCCTATTGCTTTAATCGCAAAGAGGCCAAGGCTCATGGTGAGGGCGGCTCTTTGGTGGGTGCTCCGCTAGAGGGGAAAGTGCTGATTATTGATGATGTGATTACCGCGGGCACGGCTATTAGAGAAGTGATGTCGATAGTTCAGCAGACTGAGGCTCAGGCTGCTGGTGTAATTATAGGATTGGATCGCAAAGAGCGCGGGAAATCCGATAAATCTGCAATTCAAGAAGTGCAAGAGGAATTTAAAATTCCAGTGGCTAGCATTATTGATATTGATGATATTTTGTCTTACTTAAGAGCTAAGTCAGATCACAATAATTTAATTGAAGAGATTGATAAATACCGACAGCAGTACGGCGTTTAATTTGGAAATTATGGACAAAAGCAAACATTTACATGGATGGTTATTTTCTGTTGTCTTATTTAATATTTTTTTAGTAGGTTGGCTATTTTTTGTTGAAAATAGTGATGAACAGCTGAGGCTGTGGGCGATTTATACAGCGCTTATTTCATTCTTTTATTTTGTGCTTAGCTTCAGTGCAGGGTCTCTATTCTCTTTTTTTCCAAACAGCGTAACTACATTTATTAGGCAGGGTAGACGATATATTGGGTTGTCTTTTGCCTTGGGACATACATTTCACCTAGTAGCTATTGTTTCCTTCTATATTGTTATGCAAGAGCGCCCAAGCATTATTCAAGTTATTGGTGGAGGTTTAGGGTATCTAGCAATATATGTGATGGCGGTTACATCAAATGATTGGGCTGTAAAAAAGTTGGGTTTTAAGCGCTGGAAGAAAATACATTGGTTCGGTGCCAATTATATTGCCATAGTTTTTATATATAGTTATTTTTACACATTGTTGGCTGGGCAATTGAAGCTTACCTCAGTGCTACTTGGATGTATTATTGTGCTTTGTTTTGTCTTAAGGTTGGTTCACTTTTTTAGATCGAAAAATTCGTAGATTTAGGTATAGATGTAAATAACTGCTACGGATTAATTAAATAATTGATTTTCTAGTAGCGCCCATTGTTCTGGCCAGTGTTGGGTTGGGGGCTGTTTAAAGTCGCTGCGGACAAACTGACTTATCTTGCCCTCCAGAATGACTATCATGATATCTGTTGCCACAGATACAGAGGGATTGACCCTCAGTCCACGACTAATTTCCGCTTCTCTAAGTATCTGTTTAAGCTGAGATTCAAGTCGACTAAAAAACTGAGCGATTCGATGATGTAGTCGCTCGGTCTCTCCAGTGAGCGCATCGCCATGCAATAATCGGCTAATGCCGGCATTTTTTTCCGCAAATGTCAGGCATAGACTAATGATTCTGTGGCACTGACTCACAGCATCCGGCTTATCATTGATAATAGTTGTTATGCGCGTAAAAATTGTTTCTTCAATAAAATCAATTAGCCCTTCATACATTTTAGTTTTACTGGGAAAGTGCCGATAAAGTGCCGCTTCAGAGCAACCCAATTCAGTCGCTAATGCGGCTGTAGTAATGCGACCGCCACGGGATGATTCAAGCATAAGCGCCAAGGCTTGAAGGATATCCTGAGCTTTAGAGCTGCGTTTAGTGACCATGTTGATGATTATCCCTGATTGGTGATCAAAGTGCCCACGCCTTCATCGGTAAATAGCTCAAGCATAACTGCATGGTCAACACGGCCATCGATAATATGAGATGCTGCTACGCCTGAATTTACCGCATCCAAGGCACATTGAATTTTTGGCAGCATGCCGCCATAAATAGTGCCGTCAGCAATCAATTCATTAACAGGGTCGATGGTCAGTCCAGTGAGTATTTCGCCTTGCTTGTCCTGTAGGCCGGCAACATTGGTCAGCAGCATTAGCTTTTCAGCATTCAAAACTGAGGCTACCTTGCCTGCCACTAAATCAGCATTAATGTTGTAAGAGGTGCCATCTGACCCTACGCCAATAGGTGCAATAACGGGTATATAGTTGCTTTTAAGTAACATATCGATAACGCTTTTATCAATAGATTCCACTTCGCCTACTTGGCCAATGTCAATAATTTCGGGAACCGACATCTCGGGGGTTTTATGAGAAACCACAAGCTTTTTGGCTCTTATAAGGCACCCATCTTTACCGGTAACGCCAAAGGCTCTGCCGCCAGCGCTACTAATAAGATTTACGATTTCTTTATTAATTGTGGCGCCTAATACCATTTCTACCGCATCCATAGTTTTGGTATCGGTTACCCTCATGCCATTTACAAATTTTGATTCAATAGACAGCTGGTCTAAAAGTTGGCCTATTTGCGGCCCTCCGCCATGGACGATTACAGGGTTAATGCCCACAGCTTTCATTAAAACAATATCGCGAGCAAAGCTTTGTTTCAGTCGATCATCAACCATGGCATTGCCGCCATATTTTATGACCACAGTCTTACCGGCAAAGCGCTGTATATAAGGCAAGGCTCTAGAGATAACTTTGGCTGTATTTTCTGCTTCTTCTCGATTTAATGACATAGTTAAAAATATTGATCCACTTGGTTAATAAAAGGCCTTAGCTCTTGGCTAAACAACTTTTTAATACGCTCTAATTCGTCTTTATTGTCGGCTTCAAAGCGCATAGTTAAGTTTGCTGAGGTATTTGAGGCTCTAATTAATCCCCAGCCAAGGGGGTATTCTACCCTTAGTCCGTCAATAGTGTTAATTATTGCATCCTTAAAGTGGCAATGAGCGATTAATTTTTTCATTAAAGCGAATTTTTCTGCTTCACCAACGGGTATTAATATTTCAGGGGTGTAGATGCTAGGTTTAAATTCGTCCATCATTTTTTCTAGCGCATTCTTTGGGCTCAAAGCGCAGTGACTTAATATTTCTAGTAGCCGAACGCTGGCATAGAGCCCATCGTCAAAGCCATGCCAGCGATCATTGAAAAAAATATGACCGCTGAATTCGCCGCCGATAAGAGCTCCGGTTCGCTGAACAGCGCTTCTAACGTGAGAATGACCTGTTTTACACATCACCGGATTCCCCGAAAGCTCACTCACGAGTTGCTGTAAGCGAAAGCTGCTTTTAACGTCAAACACAATATCTGTATTTGGGTTTTCCTTCAGGATATCGCGCGCAAAAATCATTAGCATTTGGTCTGGCCATAGAATTTTTCCGCTACCGGAGATAACCACAAGGCGATCTCCATCGCCATCAAATGCTAGGCCCAGATCCGCTTCATTGGATAAAACCGACGCTTTAAGTTGTTGCAGGTTGTTTTCGTCAGATGGATTCGGGTCGTGGTTAGGGAAATTGCCGTCCGGCTTGCAAAATAACGGTATCAAGTTGAAGTCAAGCTGTTCAAAGAGTTTTTTTGCTAGTGGTCCGACAATACTATTGCCGCAGTCAATCACAATTTTGAAATCTTTTTTTGGACTGCAATTATCAATGATTGCTTGAAGGTATTGAGGGGTTATATCAGCGGAGATAATTTGCCCAGATTGGCAATTATTGGGTAGATCGGAATGCATTAGCTGTTTAATTGTTTGTAGCATCTCGCCGGCAATCACTTGATCGCGTACGATGATTTTAAAGCCATTGTATTCTTTGGTGTTATGGCTTGCAGTCACCATGATGCCACAATTTGCCCTGCCATCACAATGGACGGCAAAATTCAGCGCGGGCGTGCTTACCGCGCCAATATCGATAACATTCATGCCGTATTGAACTAAGCCATTGCCTAGGGACTTGGCCAGCTCAGGCGAGCTAAGCCTGCCATCTCGGCCTAGATAAATGCTCGAATGCTGGTGCTGAATAAGCATGGTGGCCAATGCGGCGCCAAGTTTATAGGCAAAGTCAGGCGTGATTTGAGAATTGGCGAAGCCGCGAATGTCATAGTTTCGAAACACTTCATCAGGCAGCTCAGAGGCTGTAAAGGTCAGGCTGGATTTTATTGTGCTTGCTTCATTCACAATGCTTTGCTCTCAATCGACTCTGGGTGGTTATAGATTAGCTATTAATCTTGTCAGCTATTATGACAACTATTTCTCTAGCAAGTTGCGACTTACTTTTTTTACTAAGCGGCTTGCAGCTATTGGCATCTATCCATAAGGCTTCATTGTTATCGGAATTGAAGCCAATATCGCCACGGGACACATCATTGGCAATAATTGCATCCAGACTTTTTCTGTTTAGTTTATCTCTTGCATAGCTTTCTACCTGCTCGGTTTCGGCGGCAAATCCTAAAACAAACAAATTAGGGTTATTTTCTGACAAGATAGACACAATATCTGGTGTTTTTGACAAATTTAACGACATTTTGTCGGATTTTTTCTTTATTTTTTGAGTGGCAGGCTCGGCTACCTGATAGTCTGCAACCGCCGCAGATGAGATAAAAATGTCTGCTTTTTTAACAGCTAGAGATGCGGCCTCTAGCATTTCTTTGGCAGAAACTATAGAAATAAACTCGCAGCGCTCTGGGGTCTCAAGGGATGCTGGCCCAGAAATTAGAGTGACCGATGCGCCAGCATCAATCATGGCACTTGCTAGGGCGTATCCCATTTTTCCTGAACTGTGATTGCTGATATAGCGAACAGGGTCAATAGCCTCTCTGGTGGGGCCGGCGGTAATTACAACGTGCTTTCCAGATAAAATACTGGCTTCAAAAATACTGCCCAGCTGGTCAACGATGATATCCGGCTGTTGAAGTCTGCCTGGGCCAATATCACCACAGGCTTGGACGCCATTGTCTGGCTCAAAGATGGTGATACTTCGTTGTTTTAAGCGCTGTATATTTTCCTGAGTTGCTGGCTGAGACCACATAGCTTGATTCATGGCCGGAGCAACAATAATCTTTGCCGAGGTTGCTAGGCAAACAGTAGAGAGCAGGTCATTGGCAGTCCCTTGGCTCAGGGCGGCGATAAAATTTGCAGTTGCCGGTGCAATCAATACAGCATCAGCCCAGCGAGCGAGCTCAATATGTCCCATTGCAGCCTCGGCTTTGGTATCCAGAAGGTTTGTGTGAACTGGCTTACCGGTTAAGGCTTGAAGTGTAAGCGGGCGGATAAATTCTTGGGCAGAATCAGTCATTATGACCCGCACCTCAGCACCCTGATCCTGTAGACGGCGTGCGATCTCGGCGCTTTTATAGGCAGCAACACCGCCAGTAATGCCAAGAATGATGCGTTTTTGTGACAGACTACTCATTAATATTCCGATAGCACTTTGATAAGGGGCTAAGATAACACTTCAGAAAGGAATTCTATAGTGATAAATAAGGACTGATTATGTCTATAAGCCAATGGCCAATAGATGATAGGCCAAGAGAAAAGTTATTGGCAAAAGGGCCAAAAGCGCTAACAGATGCTGAGTTGTTGGCGATTTTTCTTCGTGTTGGCCGCAAAGGGGTGAATGCAAAGCAAATGGCGCAAGAGCTAATCGATCATTTTGGCGGATTGGGGCCCCTTTTAAAAGCAGACTATCAATCATTCTGCGCTGCCAAAGGGTTGGGTCAGGCTAAATTTTGTCAGCTACAGGCTACTCTTGAGCTAACTCGTCGCTATCTAGATGAGCAGCTCCGCTCTGAGGATATATTTACCAGCCCTGGCAAAGTTATGGATTATCTAGCCATTCAGATGCGCGATAATCATCGCGAGGTATTTGCTGTAATGCTATTGGATACTCGCAATCGACTGATTGAATTCCGTGAATTATTTTTTGGCACTATTAACTCAGCGAGCGTTTATCCGCGTGAGGTGGCAAAAGTCGCATTAGATAAAAATGCCTCATCGGTCATTGTGGCTCACAACCATCCAAGTGGGAACGCAGAGCCCAGTCGAGCGGATATTCAGATTACCAAGAAGCTCAAGGCGGCATTAGAGATTATAGATATTAAGCTTTTGGATCATTTTGTCATTGGTAGAGGCGAAATTGTGTCTTTGGCTGGATTGGGAAAGCTGTAGTATGGCAAATTAACTTTGCTATGTTTTAGAGGCGGCTTTTGGTATAAATTTTATTAAATTCCCAGCATTAGAAAAAAACCATGAGTTTGAGGTGTAATTGACGGTTTTTGTTTGCTTCAGGATAGGGTTTCTGGTATAAAACGCGCCTCCTTGAAAGACGGCCTTGTGAGAAGGTTGTCTGGGAAATAAAATTAAGTCGCCGATGGGCCAGCGCCCAGAGCACAAATTGCAAACAAGAGGCAGCAATAATGTCTAGAGTATGTCAGGTCACGGGTAAGCGCCCAATGGCTGGAAACAATGTATCTCATGCGAAGAATAGAACACGTCGTCGCTTTGAGCCGAATCTACACACACACCGTTTTTGGATTGAGTCTGAAAAGCGATTTGTGAAGTTGCGTGTTTCTACTAAAGGAATGCGAATTATCGATAAAAATGGTATTGAAAATGTTCTCGCCAGCCTTCGTGCTAATGGCGAGAAAGTTTAGAGGATTAACAAATGGCTAAATCAGCTCGAGAAAAAATCCGATTAGTGTCTAGCGCTGGAACAGGGCACTTCTATACAACGGACAAAAATAAGCGCAACATGCCTGAAAAGATGGAAATCAAAAAGTTCGATCCAACCATCCGCAAGCACGTTATCTATAAAGAAGCTAAAATTAAGTAGTGCTCGGCTAAATAGCCACAGCTACTATTTAAAAATCATTCTTTAGGCAATTCAAAGGCCCTGACAATGGTGTTAGGGCCTTGCAAGAACTTTTGTCACTACCCTAGGGTAGTCAAATAACCTCAGTCGGCTACTACATTCTCGGCTTGAAGGCCTTTCTGGCCATCAGCAACTTCCATAGTTACCGCCTGACCTTCCTTTAAAGATTTGAAGCCATCAGCTTGAATTGCACTGTGATGAACAAATACATCACTACCGCCTTCCTGCTCAATAAAACCAAAACCTTTGCTATCGTTGAACCACTTTACAGTGCCACCAACTCTTTCCCCTGACATAATAACCTCACTTAAATACAACCATGTCCATAACGAACATTATTACACCAGCCTCTTTCAAAGACTGAATTCACGCTTTAGTCCTACTAAGCTTTGTACAACTAAAGCTCCCCATTGAATTATATGTTTAAAAGTAAATCGACATAATTCACGTAAAAGCAGTGTATTAGTTTTTTTTTGTTTTGGCTAATTTTCAGCGAATTTTAGTTAATATTAAATTAATGGTTTGGTGTCATGATGCATTTATGGCCTGATTGTTCTTGGCTTGGGGCTTCGTTTTTTTACAAAAAATTAATGACAACTGTGCGACTTTAAGGGCTGCTAGCATACGGCTGTGTTAATATTAAATGCATTTGATCGCAGGGGCTGTCTTCAAATCCTCTAAAAGGTTTTGATACCTACTCTATCTTATAAAAAGGTGTAATGGTGAGCATAATTCAAGGTATATATACGCATTTCAAGGGAAATAAATATCAGGTTCTTGGCGTTGCAAAGCATAGTGAGGGTGAGGATGATATGGTGGTTTATCGCCCGTTGTACGGTGATCATGAGCTATGGGTCCGCCCTTTAAAAATGTTTCAAGAGTCTGTGGAGGTCGATGGGATAATGCGGCCGCGATTTAAGTTTTTAGAACAGGGTGATCAATGATTTTTATCACTCAATCTATTTCAATCCCTCTCGAGGAGCTTGAGTTGTCGGCTATAAGAGCCAGCGGCCCTGGAGGACAAAATGTCAATAAAGTCTCTTCTGCGGTACATTTAAGGTTTAATATTTTTCAATCCGCATTGCCAGAATTTTATCAGCAGAGACTCATGGCGCTTAGTGACCAGCGGATTACTAAAGAAGGCGTCATTATAATCAAAGCGCAGCAGTATCGGAGCTGGGACAAAAACCGCGCCGATGCAATTCAGCGATTAACGCTGTTATTGCAGTCTGTGGCGACGTTGCCAAAGGCACGCAAGGCGACAAGGCCGACTAGAGGCTCTCAAAGAAAGCGCTTGGATAAAAAGACTCAGCATGGGCATAAGAAAGCCATGCGCTCTAAGCGAATACTCGATTAACAAAGTATAGGTAATAGAATGACTGAATCTGAAGCTCATGATTTTGAGCTGCTAACGCCGGATATGATTATGGACGCGGTTGAAAGCTGTGGCTATATAAGCGATGGCAGACTACTCGCGCTAAATAGCTATGAGAATCGTGTTTATCAGGTAGGTATAGAGGATGAGCAGCCACTCATTGCTAAGTTTTATAGGCCTAACCGCTGGAGTAGGGATCAAATACATGAGGAGCATCAATTTTGTTTCCAGTTGCAGGAGCAAGAGCTACCGGTAGTATGCCCTTTATTAAGCAGTGCTAAGAACTCATTACACAGCCATCGCGGATTCCAATTTTCTCTCTATCCTCGGCGCGGGGGCTATGCGCCTGAATTGGATAATTTAGATAATCTTTTTATTCTTGGGCGACTTTTGGGCCGATTCCATGGGGTGGGCTCAGTCAATAAATTTAAATCGCGACCAAAATTAGATATCCAAACTTTCGGCTGGCAAGCTTATAAATATATCAGTGAGCACTTTATCCCCTCTGAATTGAGTCCGGCTTATGACAGCCTATTACCGGATGTTCTAAATAAGTGCCAAAGTATTTTGGACGATTTTGGCGAAATTAACTGGATAAGGGTTCACGGCGACTGTCATTCAGGCAATATTCTTTGGCGAGACGATAATCCTCATTTCGTGGATTTTGATGATGCGCGTATGGCGCCTGCTGTACAAGATTTATGGATGCTTTTATCAGGTGATCGCCATGAACAAAAAGCCCAAATAGCTGAGCTGGTTGAGGGGTATAATGAATTTAATGATTTTGACCCTCGGGAATTGGCATTAATCGAAGTCTTGCGCACTTTGCGGATTATTCATCACAGTGCTTGGATTGCGCGTAGATGGACTGATCCAGCGTTTCCTCGCGCCTTTCCTTGGTTTAATTCGGCGCGATATTGGAGCGATCAAATATTGACTTTGCGAGAACAATTTGCGGCGCTTGATGAACCTCCACTGGAAATATTGCCGTAAATTGTCTAACTTTCTATACATAAGTGAAGTTATTTAATGATGAGTGAAAAATAACGTTAACTTTCTATGTGTTGAGCAGTAAAATGAATGCTTACTGGAAATAAATTTTCAAGTTTTAAATAGAGGTGCGGTGTGAGTGAATTTCCCACAGAGTTAAAATATGCAAATAGCCATGAATGGGCAAGATTAGAGAGTGACGGGATCGTTGTTGTTGGGATAACCGATCACGCTCAGGATGCATTAGGTGACATAGTATTTATAGAGCTTCCAGAGCCGGGAGCCGAAGTTGATGCCGCCGCCGAAGTGGCAGTGATTGAGTCGGTTAAAGCGGCATCTGATATATATTCGCCGGTGTCTGGAGAGATTGTCGAGGTTAATTCAGCGTTAGAGGATGAGCCTGAATTGGTGAATGGCAGTCCCTACGAGGACGGTTGGCTGTTTACCGTCAAGGTAAATCTAAGTGAAGACCTTAGTGGATTGCTTGATGCTGAGGCTTATGAAGCCTTAGTGGGCAGCGAATAAGCGCTTTTTTGATCGTTTCAATCCCGCAGAGATATTATTTTCCATTGTCTTGATTCGGCTTCTTTTCGAAGGGCTGAATCAGGGTCAACGGCTACTGGATGTGCGACTTCCATAAGCAAGGGTAAGTCGTTTATTGAATCTGAATAAAAATAACTATCGCTGTTACTTTCGTTGTTCTCCTCAAGCCATTGATTAAAACGCACCACTTTTCCCTCTTGAAAGGTGGGGGTTCCCACAATATTGCCTGAGTATTGGCCATTAACGATTTCTAAATCTGTGGCAATAATTTCATCTATACCAAGTGATAAGCAAATAGGCTCAACAATAAATCGGTTGGTTGAAGTGATAACCAAAAGACGGTCACCTGCTTTGCGATGACGATGTATTAAATCCGTAGCCTGATTGAGCATCATTGGTTTTACGATATCTTGCATAAATAGTTTATGTAGCTGCTGGAGGTCTTTCATCGGCAACCGAGTCAGCGGCTCTACGGAAAACTCAAGGTAAGCAAAAATATCTAAGTTGCCGGATTCATAGTCTGCATAGAATTTATCATTCATCTCTTTATATAATTGGCGATCAACTATACTTTGAGCAACCAAAAATTCCCCCCAGCTATGATCGCTGTCGCCGGCAATCAATGTATTATCTAGGTCAAAGATGGCTAGTGACATAAGGAAATTCCTGTCAAATGAATTAGGTGGTTTTGGTCGCTTAGGATAGCGATGATGTGGGTATGTCTCAAGAGAAAATTGCCGAGCACTCGAGACTGTGGAACAATGGGCTTCTTTAATCTATAAATTTTAGTGGGATTTTTACATTGGTTGATAAGGATGGATTTCGTTCTAACGTCGCTATGGTTATTAGTAATGGCCATGGACAGCTTTTTTGGGCCAAGCGAATGGGCCAAAGGGCCTGGCAATTTCCTCAGGGGGGTATTGATGAGGGCGAGTCAGTGGAGCAGGCGTTATATCGTGAACTATATGAAGAGGTAGGCTTGGAGGCCAAAGATGTAAAAATCATCCAGCAAACTAAGCGATGGCTTCGATACCATATTCCAGAAAAAATGCAGCGCAAACGCTCTATCCCTCGTTGTATTGGCCAAAAACAGCGATGGTTTTTTTTGCAGCTGGTGGGAGATCAAAAAAAGATTTGCTTCAATGCCACAGGAAATCCGGAATTTGATGGTTGGGAGTGGGTAAACTATTGGTATCCAATTAATCAGGTGGTTTCATTTAAACAAAATGTTTATCGTCAGGCTTTAACAGAATTTTCTCAAACCAATGCTCGATTTCAAAAGCGGAGAAAGCGTAGATAGATGAATATTCTCGACGCCCTACGAACCATCTTTCAAGAGGTAAACACTGCCCGCAGTTTGCCGGAAGTGCTAACTATTATTGTGACAGAAGTTCATGCGGCAATGGCAGCTGAGGTCTGCTCTGTCTACCTTTTTGATGAAACAGACCAGCATTATGTTTTGATGGCAACTAAGGGATTGCGTCAGCAAAGCATTGGCAAGGTTCGCTTGGCTATGGGGCAAGGTCTAGTCGGCTTGGTCGCGGCAAAAGAAGAGCCACTCAATTTACAAGATGCTGACAAGCACCCTAACTTCGCTTTTTTTGAAGAGATTGGCGAGGAGATTTACCACTCTTTTTTGGGCGTGCCAATTATTCATCACAGAAAAGTACTGGGCGTTTTAGTACTTCAGCAGCAAGCTGAACGTCGTTTTGCAACGGAAGAAGAAGCATTTATGGTTACCGTGTGCGCGCAGCTATCGGGCGCTATTGCGCATGCTGAAGCAACTGGCGCTCTAAGCAAACTGGCTTCGGCGGGTCGCGGCAAAAGCAAAGAAGCGGTATTTCATGGTATTGCCAGCTCTCCAGGGGTAGGTATTGGGCGTGTTGTTTTGGCTCAGCAGACTATGGATCTCGCCTCTGTTCCGGAGCGGCATACATCAGATCCTGATGCTGAAGTACATATTTTTCGCCAAGCACTAAAGTCTGTAAAGCATGATATGCGCAATCTGGGAGTTGGCCTCGAGGGGAAGCTTAGCCCAGAAGAGTTAGCGCTATTCAATGTGTATATCAGTATGCTGGATGACGACTCCCTTGGGGGAGAAGTTATTGAGGCTATTAGGGCAGGCCAGACGGCGCAAAGCGCTTGGAGCTCGGTAATATTAATGCACGTGCGTACTTTTCGGCATATGGAAGACCCGTATCTTCGAGAGCGTGCTTCAGATGTTGAAGGCTTGGGTAAGCGCGTTCTCGGTTATCTGCAAAAGACTGGCGAGCAGAAAAAGTCGCTGCCAAGACGTATTGTTTTAGTGGGTGAGAATCTTTCGGCAACTGAATTAGCCGATATTCCAGTGGATCGGTTAGTGGGTATAGTTTCGCTGAGGGGCGCGAGCAATTCACATATGGCCATTGTTGGCAGGGCGCTGGGTATTCCTGCGGTGATGGGTGCGTTAGATATGCCTTGTGCGGAGCTTGAGGGCAAAGAGTTAATTGTCGATGGATTTTCCGGAGACGTTGTAAGCCATGCCACCAGGACGCTTAAGCGCGCCTATGTGCAGAGACAGCGTGAAGAGCAGACCCTTATTAAAGATTTGGAAAAATTGCGAGATGTTCCTTGCCAAACAACGGATGGTGTTGGTTTTTCTTTATGGGTTAACACCGGTTTACGGAATGACAATATTCAATCCATCCAAAGTGGTGCTGATGCCGTAGGCTTATTTCGAACAGAGATCCCTTTTCTTTTGCGCTCTAGCTTCCCAACCGAGGATGAGCAGGTAGCAGTCTATCGCGAGCATCTTGAAACCTTTGCTCCTCGTCCAGTGACCATGAGGACCTTGGATATAGGCGGAGATAAAGATTTACCCTATTTCCCCATTGAAGAAGAAAATCCATTCCTAGGTTGGCGCGGAATTAGAATTTCGCTCGATCACCCAGAAATTTTTTTGGTGCAGATTAGAGCCCTACTTCGGGCCAGTGAGGGCCTCAATAATCTACGCATAATGTTGCCGATGATTAGCAATCTATCGGAGCTTGAGAGCGGTCTAGCATTAATTCGTCGAGCCTACAAAGAGTTAACTGAAGAGGAGGGATACCCGCTAAAAATGCCTGCTCTAGGCGCCATGATTGAAGTGCCAGCTGCAGTCTATCAGGTCAAAGAAATTGGTCGTCGAGTAGATTTTATGTCGGTGGGCACCAACGACTTAACCCAGTATCTGCTCGCAGTAGACCGCAATAATCCTAGGGTAGCTGATTTGTACGATTCCCTTCATCCCAGTGTGCTAAGGGCTTTGAAAAGCATTCATGAACAGGCTGCAGCGGTAAGCTGTCAGCTTAGCGTTTGCGGAGAGATGGCGGGTGATCCATTAACTGCGGTGGTGCTTCTGGGGCTGGGCTATGAGAATTTCTCCATGAGTGCAACCTCATTGCTCAGAGTTAAATCCATGTTACTCAATGTGAATCGCGAAGATGTCAGTGACCTAGTGGAGCATGCATTGCGATTATCTGATGGTGCCTTGGTGGTAGAATATTTGACCAAAGCGTTAAGCCCTGATGTGGCAGTTGGTCGCTAGTACGATTAAAGCTGGCTGTATTTTTAAGCATCAGCCCCATTGCTTTTTTACCGCTATATCTTTTCCTAAATCTACAAAAATTAAGTCTAGATAGCAATGCTAAATGATAATAATAGGGCATTGGTGTGTTCCGAGGGTCGGCGAGCACTTGGTGAGTGGCTGTTTGCAACCCCCAAACAATAAGTAGTGATAGACCTTTCAGGTTACATAAGGTGCGTGAATACCTTCCGGTTTGGTTTTTTGTGTTTTTGCAGTCGTAGCACGTGACATGGGGCGAAAAAACCCGCTATGATCTGCGCTTACATTTAAACTGAGTCCGCTCAAATGATTTTGCATCCAGATATTAACCCTGTGGCTATAAGTCTCGGGCCTCTTCAGATTTACTGGTATAGCCTTATGTATCTTATCGCTTTTGCCTGTGCATGGGTGATTGCCATGCGCGTCTGTCAGCGATCATGGTCGCCTATTAAGCGCCATCAAGTGGAAGATCTTATAGTCTATGGCGCTTGGGGGGTGTTGCTTGGCGGGCGTTTGGGCTATATGTTTTTTTATAGCTTTGATAGATGGGTTGCAGATCCCTCCATGCTTTTCAGGTTGTGGGAAGGTGGTATGTCCTTCCATGGTGGTCTTATCGGGGTAATCATAGCGATCTATCTGTATGCGCGTAAACACCAGATACCCTTTCTTGCCGTTGGCGATTTTGTTGCGCCGATGGCCCCTGCAGGTCTTTTTTTCGGGCGCATGGGAAATTTTATCGGTCAAGAGCTTTATGGGCGTGCAACGGATGGCCCTTGGGCCATGCTTTTCCCTTCAGATCCACTGCAGTTAGGTCGACATCCATCGCAACTCTATGAGGCTTTTCTTGAGGGCATAGTATTGTTTTTCATCGTATACTTGTTTGCCCGCAAGCCAAGGCTGTTTGGTGAGGTGGGAGGCGTATTTTTAATTGGTTATGGTGTATTTCGCTTTATTGTTGAGTTTGTGCGTGAGCCAGACGCGCAGTTTGCAGGGCAAGCAACAGCGTTTGAGGCATTTAATTGGATGACCCGCGGGCAGACCCTATGCGTGCCTATGATTCTCTTGGGTTTCTGGCTGATGAGAAAATCGCTACCATCAATGATCACAAAACTTAAATTATGGGCTTAGTGGCTACTTGCCCTTAGAGACACAATAAAAATGAAACAATATTTAGATTTAATCAGACATATTAAGGATCAAGGTGTCTTTAAAGGTGATCGAACTGGGACTGGAACCTTCAGTGTATTTGGCTATCAAATGCGCTTTGATTTGCAGCAGGGATTTCCTCTGGTCACCACAAAAAAAGTGCATCTAAAGTCGATTTTGCATGAATTACTTTGGTTTGTTAAAGGCGACACTAATATCCGTTATCTTGTACAAAATGGTGTGGGCATTTGGAATGAATGGCCCTACCAGAGTTGGTTGCGCCAAACGGGTGCTGATAAGAAATATGAGATGCATTCTGCACAGTGGAAGGCGGGATTAAAGGAATTTGTTGAGCGGATAAAAACCGATGCTGATTTTGCTCAGCAGTATGGCGATTTAGGTCCAGTTTATGGGCGACAATGGCGAAACTTTGAAGGTGTCGATCAGCTGGCTGGGGTAATAGAAGATATTAAGTCCAACCCAGACTCAAGGCGTCTTATTGTCTCGGCATGGAATCCTAAGGATATACCGGTAATGGCTAAATCAGGGTTGCCGCCCTGCCATAGTTTATTTCAATTTTATGTATCCGAGGGCCGACTCTCCTGCCAGTTATATCAGCGCAGTGCCGATGTGTTTTTGGGTGTGCCCTTCAATATAGCCTCCTATGCTGTGCTAACCATGATGGTTGCTCAGGTAACTGGTCTGGAAGTAGGTGATTTTGTGCATAGTTTTGGTGATGCGCATCTCTATACCAATCATATGGAGCAAATTGAGGAGCAGCTAAGTAGAGAAACCTTGCCCCTCCCCACTCTTAAGATAAATCCTCAGGTTAAACGTCTTTTTGACTTTGTGTATGCAGATTTTGAACTGCAGGATTATCAGTCTCACAGCCCTATTTCAGCACCAGTTGCGGTTTAGGAGAAGTTGATGAAAATTGCTCTTATTGTGGCGGTTAGCCAAAACAACGTTATTGGGCGTGATAACCAGCTGCCATGGCATTTGCCAGAAGATCTTCAGTACTTTAAATCGGTCACTATGGGTAAGCCTATATTGATGGGTCGAAAGACATTTGATTCCATTGGTAGGCCGCTTCCCGGCCGTAAAAATATTGTCATTACTAGAGACCCTCAGTGGACTGCTGAGGGGGTTGAGGTGGTTAACAGCTTAGAGGATGCAATGGCCGCAGGCGCCGAGGCATGCGAGGCAACTGATAGCGATGAGATAATGGTTATAGGGGGTGCGCAAATTTACCGTGACTGTTTGCCGATTGCTGACAGGTTGTATTTGACGCGTGTTGAAGCTGAGGTTGAGGGAGATGCATTCTTCCCCAAAATTGATTTTAATCAATGGCAAAAAACAGCGGAAAAAACCCCAAAAACTATTGATAAGTATGGCTATCGTTTTCTAGTTCTAGAAAGAACGCAAATACGCGCCTAAAAAGACTAAATTTTTACCACATAGTTGTGGTAGTATTGCGCGATTATTGTAGCTAAGTTTCTTTGAGAAGCTTAGTTGCGTTGATTCTTGGTTAATTAGGTTGTTAAAAAAGCCAGACCAAGATACTGAGTACTTATCTGATTATTTAGATGTCGATAAGATAGAAATAAGTAACCAACCTGATAGACCCAAATTGAGGGAACTATGAAAAAGCAATCACTGAAAGCATTGGCTCCAATGGCCATTCTTGCTGTTGCTATGGCTGCTGTGGCTGAAGAGCCAGCTGTGGTAGAGCGTACGGCAGAAGTAAGCGAAATCTTAAACGCTGGGGCTGAGAAAGTTCAGGCTGCCAAAAAATCTCAAATTAAAGTTGATCGTATCGCCGATCAAACAGATGGTTTGCTTCAAGAATTTAAGCAGGTCAATAAACAAATCGAATCATTGCGGGTTTATAACTCCCAGCTAGAGCGTCAGATTGAAAGTCAAAAACAAATGATGGTTGAGCTTGAGGAGTCTATTGAGAATGCAACGATTATCGAGCGAGGCATTTCGCCGCTAATGGCGAATATGCTCAATGCGCTCGAAGATTTCGTAGGTCTTGATATGCCGTTTAAGATAGAGCGACGACAACAGGCAGTTGCAGACCTTTATGTAAACCTAGATAGCGCCAAATTCTCGGCAGCAGAAAAATTCCGTCAAATCCTAGAAGTGTATGATATTGAGTCTGATTACAGCCTTTCTATGGAGTCATACACCGATCAAATTGATCTTGAGGGCAATGGTTCTCTGGTAGAGGTTCAAATGCTAAGAGTGGGTCGAGTTGCTTTGGTGTATCAAAGCAAGGACAAGTCTAAAGTTGGTGTATGGGATAAGGCAGCCAAGAGCTGGCAGCCTCTGGATTCTGGTTATCGCCGTCCAGTGGATCAAGCGATCCGCATCGCTGTGAAGCTTGCACCACAGGATGTTATTGAAATTCCGATTACAGCTCCGGAGATAGCACAATGAAAAATAAAATGATGAGTATTTTTGTAGCATTTTTTGCTGTAATCGCAATATCTACACCCGTTGTAGCAAGCGAAGCAAAAAGTCTAGTAGAACTGCTGGATATGATTGAATCAGCCAAAATTTCAGAAACTGCTGAATACCGTCAGCGCGAAGCTGATTTTTTGAAAGATCAGCGCAAGCAGTCTCAGCTATTAAAGGGCGCCAAGAACACTAAAGTCGCTGAAGAGCGCCGTTCAGATCGTCTTGAGCAAATTATTCGCGATAATGACATCAAATTGGCGGTACTGCGTGAGCAGCGTGATAAGCGCTTGGGTTCACTTAAAGAATTGTTTGGTCACCTAACTGGAACAGCGGGCGATTTAAGAGCCAAGATTGATCAGTCAATTGTAAGTACGCAAATCCAGGGTCGAACTGAATTTCTCGATGATTTAATTGACAAAATGAGCAGTGACACCAAGCTTCCATCAATCTCAGATATCGAAAAGCTTTGGTATGAACAACAACGGGAAATGGTTGAAAGTGGTCGCATTGTTAGGTTTAGCCGCACAGTTATTTTAGCTAATGGTGAACCGGCTGAGATGGAAGTTGTTCGCGTAGGTTCATACAACCTTCTTGCCGATGGAATGTACCTCGAGTACAGCCCAGAATCAGGTTTAGTGTCTGAGTTAACGCGTCAGCCATCTGGCTTTAGTGGTGGTGCGGAAGATTTACAAGAAGCAACCTCTGGATTTACAAAGGTTGGTCTTGATCCTACAGGTCCATTTGGTGGCGGTCTGTTAGCGGCATTGATTAACGCGCCTACTCTGATTGAGCGCTGGCACTTTGGCGGTATTGTAGGCTACGTGATTACGGCGGTGTTTGTGGTTGCTATATTCCTAGCGATATGGCGATTTGTTGTGTTGTATGGCATGTCAGGCGCAGTTAAAAAGCAGCTAACTACTAGGTCTTCTGATACAGGGAATCCACTGGGTCGAGTACTTAAGGTTGCTGGGGATAACCCAGGTTTAGATGCTGAATCCTTAGAGCTTAAGCTTCACGAGGCAGTGCTCAAAGAAAGACCGGGCATTGAATCAGGATTGAATCTGTTGAAAATTATCGCCATGGTAGCGCCACTGTTGGGTCTATTGGGTACAGTAACCGGTATGATTATTACCTTCCAGATGATTACCCTATTTGGTGCTGGGGATCCTAAGGCTATGGCTGGCGGTATCTCTCAAGCCTTGATAACCACAGTATTGGGTCTGGTGGTAGCGATTCCAACGGTTCTGTTGCACACATTGGTTAACGGTAAAGCACAGGGCATTCTGCATATTCTCGAAGAGCAGAGCGCAGGTATTGTTGCAGGTTCTTTAGAGGACAAATAAGTATGTTTTTCGTTGATACTTGGGCAGAGCTCGGAAAATTTATGGATTCAGGCGGCATGGTCCTTTGGGCCATTGTCGTGCTGCTTTTCGTGATGTGGACTCTTATCTTTGAGCGTATGTGGTACCTGCGCTCTTTGGTGGGTAGTGATGTTCAGATCGCGCTCAATGAGTGGGAATCAAGAGCTGAACGAAAATCCAAAACAGCTCGTCAAATTAGAGAAAAGCTTATCTCTGAAGTAAGCGTCAAGATTGATGACAACATAATGATGATCAAAACCTTAGTTGCTATAGCCCCATTGTTTGGTTTATTGGGAACAGTGACTGGCATGATCGTGGTTTTTGATGTTATGGCATTTACTGGAGGAGGCGACGCGAAAGCTATGGCTGGCGGCGTTTCACAGGCTACGGTACCGACGATGTCCGGTATGGTGGCGGCGCTCTCGGGTGTTTTTGGTTTGACCTATGTCGAGCGAGAAGCTGAGCGAGAAAAGCATTTACTGGAAGACCATCTAACAATGGATCACTAGTTGGGTTTGAGTGCCTCTGGCCTCACCCTATGAGAGTTAACTATGCGTAATAGAACAAGCAAGCCACAAGAGCAGGGTCAGGCAATTGACTTAACGCCAATGCTAGATGTGGTGTTTATTATGTTGATTTTCTTTATTGTTACCGCTTCGTTTATTAAGTTACCGGGCGTTGATATCAATAGAGTGGATACCACAACATCTGATCCTTATAAAAAAGTGGGTATTTTGGTCGCTGTAAGCGATACCAACGAATTTTGGATTGACAAAAAAAGGGTTGAAATGACAGCGCTTAAAATCAATCTTACGCGATTATTTAATGAGAACCCAAAGGGCGGCATGGTTATCCAAGCCGATAATGATTCTGATATTGAAACAGTGGCAAAAATTGCCGATATAGCACGAGAAATTGGTATTTCTCCAGTGGCTGTTTCTGTAGAAAACGACTGAGTTTAGAGTATGGTTGGTTATAGAGTAGGGGTTTCGGCAGTTTTAGGGGTACTTGTTACCCTTTCCTTGGTTTTCGTAATGTACAAACTGATCGATTCGGGAAATAAGGATATGGATGAGCAGCCCGCTTATAAGATCCCTGATTTTCTTCATGTCGAGCGCGATCGTACAGAAAACGCCAAAATGACAGAGGTTGAAAAGCCTGATGAGCCTGAGGAAATGCCGGATATACCTGAAGAGCAAGTTGAATTTGAAGCGCCTGAAAATGTGGTTAATATGGCGGCGCCAAAAGCAGGTGGTAATCTAAGTATTGGTAATTCTGGATTTTCTCGCGATTCTGATTATATCCCTGTTTATGTGCCACAGCCGCAGTATCCTCGTAGAGCTCAAACTCGAGGCAAAGAAGGCTATGCTGTAGTTCAGGTCATTATTACTACTGTGGGCGGGGTTCGAGATCCAATTTTAGTCGAAGAATGGCCCGAGGGCTGGGGCTTTGGCCGCTCAGCAGTAAAAGCGGCTAAAAAGCTTAAATACAATCCACGAGTAGTGGATGGTGTTGCTGAAGAAGTTCCAAGCGTACTTTACAAATTCACCTTCCAGATGGCTAAGTAAGGGGTATCTGATGTTAAAATATATAACAACAATCGCCCTGTTTAGCGTGGTATTTTTGATGCCAGTCATGGTGTCTACTGTGGTGCCATCTTCTGACTTTGGTGGCTCGGCATTGGCTGAAGAGAAAAAGGAAAAAGAACCCAAGTACAAGAATGTTAAAACGCGCAAGCGTCAATCTGTAGGCGCCAAATGCGGTAAAGCCCTTGAAAAAATTCAGGTGGTTTTAGAAGAGGAAGATTGGCCCAAATCTATGGAGATGCTCGAGGATATCGAGGCTAGCACTAAAACCTGTAAATCACCCTATGAGCAAACCCAGTTATGGAAATTTAAGGGGTATGTTTACTACTCATTAGATGATTTTCCTGGCGCCATTCGCTCCTATAAGCAGGTGATTAATGGCGAGGGAACACCAGAAGACCTAAGGCTAGATACAAGATATACACTAGCTCAGCTATTCACTGCAGAAGAGCGTTATGCTGAAGCGGCAGAAGAGCTAGAGATATGGATAGAAGAGTCGACGATAGTCAGTAATGCCGCAAGAGGGCTTTTGGCTCAAATCTATTATCAGCTGGATCGCAAAGAAGACGCGTTGACCATGCTTGAGTTGGCAATTGATGATGTTGAGTCTAAGGGCAAGCTGCCTAAAGAGCGCTGGTGGTCATTACAAAGAGTTCTGTACTACGAAAAAAATGATTACAACCGCGTTGTCGAGATTCTTGAAAAACTGGTTAAGCATTATCCAAAATGGACATTTTGGAAGCAGCTTGGCGGTATGTATGGCGAGCAAGAAAGGCCACTGGATCAGCTAGTTGCCTCAGAAGTTGTCTATATAAATGACAGGTTCGATAAAGAGAATCAGGTGATGGGCGTGGGTTATATGTATCTTGCGGCTGAAGTGCCATACAAAGCTGCCCAAATTATTTCTAAGGGTATGAACGACGAAATTATTGAGCGCAATGCCAAGAATCTTGAAGTGCTAGGGACTGCTTGGTATCAGGCCAAAGAGCTAAATCGCGCATTGAGTTCTCTGGATAGCGCATCACAACACAGTGATTCTGGTGATCTTCAGGCGCGTATGGCGGGTATCTACTTAGACTTAGGTAAAGATAAAGAAGCCTACAAGGCCTCATTAAAAGCCGCCGAAAAAGGCAATATTAAACGTGCTAGCTCTAACTACTTAATTATGGGTAATGCATTGGTCAATATGCATTGCTATAAAGATGCAATCAGTGCTTTCCAAAAGGCACTTAAAGTATCCGAAACTAAAAAAGAGAAGAAATTTCCAACTCAATGGATACGTTATGCTGATGTTGAAGGAACCCGTCTTGGTAAACTTCGCGATCTCGGTGCAAAGGTGCCAAGTTGTCGAAAATAAATTATAAGAAGATATGAAAAAGCCCGGTTAATGCCGGGCTTTTTTGTCAATTGACTATCGTAATTAGCGATTAAAGCTGTGATAAATCTCGAACAGCGCCCTTATCTGCACTGGTAGCCAATTTAGCGAAGGCCTTAAGCGCGGCGGATACTTTTCTTGGTCGAGCTTCTTTTGGTTGCCATCCCAACTTGTCCTGCTCAGCACGTCGTTGTGCAAGTTCCTTATCCGAAACCAGCACGTCAATACTGCGATTAGGGATATCTATACGAATCATATCGCCCTGTTTTACCAGTCCGATGGTGCCGCCAGCGCCAGCCTCAGGAGAAACATGACCAATAGATAGACCAGAGGTGCCGCCAGAAAAACGTCCATCAGTAATTAGGGCACAGGCCTTACCAAGGTTTTTAGACTTAATATAGCTGGTTGGATAAAGCATCTCTTGCATACCTGGTCCGCCGCGTGGCCCCTCGTAGCGCACAATAACCACATCACCGGCTTTAACTTCGTCATTTAGAATACTTGCAACTGCTTCATCCTGACTTTCAGTAATAAATGCTGGGCCTTCAAACACTAAAATAGATTCATCAACCCCAGAGGTTTTAACCACACAACCATCTTCGGCTAAATTGCCGGTAAGAACAGCCAAGCCGCCTTCAGTGCTAAAGGCATTTTCTAAGTT
This sequence comes from Porticoccaceae bacterium, assembly GCA_029246925.1. Taxonomy (GTDB): domain Bacteria; phylum Pseudomonadota; class Gammaproteobacteria; order Pseudomonadales; family Porticoccaceae; genus HTCC2207. Next base: position 8,162 of record JAQWMF010000048.1, on the reverse strand, counting down.
GCGAATACAGCCATTGGCTCGATCAGCATCGAGTGATGGCCAGCGAGTAGACTGGCTAAATGCAGTCTGGGTAGGAATCCCTGCGGGACCCGCTTTATAGAAGCTCTTTACTTCTTCGCTTACATGACCGCTAACAATATCCCACTTACTTAAAGCCTCACCCAGTGAAGCTGAATGGACCGTAGGTAATTCATTATGAATTAAACCGGCGCGGTCAAGTTCGGCCAAGATACCCATAATGCCACCCGCTCTGTGAACATCCTCAATATGATATTCAGGCGTATTAGGGGCTACTTTACACAGCTGGGGTACAACCCTTGAAAGGGCATCAATATTTGTCATATCAAAGTCAATGCCAGCCTCTTGAACAGCTGCTAACAGGTGCAAAATGGTATTAGTCGAGCCACCCATGCAGATATCTAGCGTCATGGCATTCTCAAATGCCTTAAAGTTGGCGATTGATCGAGGAAGAACCGATTCATCATCCTCGTCATAATAGCGTTTTGCCAATGACACAATGGTGCGACCCGCCTCTTCAAATAGTGCTTTGCGATCAGAATGTGTTGCCAGAGTGGTGCCATTGCCTGGAAGCGACAAACCCAAAGCTTCTGTTAAGCAGTTCATAGAATTAGCAGTAAACATACCTGAGCAGGAGCCACAGGTTGGGCAAGCTGAACGTTCATATTCTGCCACTTTCTCATCGCTTGCTGTTTCATCGGCAGCGATCACCATGGCATCCACTAAATCTAGATTGTGATCTGCTAATTTGGTTTTTCCCGCCTCCATTGGGCCGCCAGAGACAAAAACCACCGGAATATTTAGGCGCATTGCTGCCATTAACATGCCTGGAGTGATCTTGTCGCAGTTAGAGATACAGACTAATGCATCAGCGCAGTGAGCATTCACCATATATTCAACCGAATCGGCAATCACATCGCGCGAGGGCAATGAATAGAGCATGCCATCGTGGCCCATAGCAATGCCATCATCCACCGCAATGGTATGAAATTCACGGGCAATGCCGCCAGCCTTAGCAATTTCGCCGGCCACAAGATCACCCATATCTTTTAGGTGTACATGCCCGGGCACAAACTGAGTATAGGAATTAGCAATGGCGATCATTGGCTTGTTAAAGTCATCATCTTTCATGCCAGTGGCACGCCAAAGTGCTCTGGCGCCTGCCATATTGCGACCCTGAGTGGTGGTATGGGAACGATACTTAGGCATTATTTGTCTCTTAACAGTTGTATGTATTAAATTTGATTTTACTACAGGTAGCCAATCATGCGCTAAAGAATTTTGCTAAAAATCCGCGAATTGCGTTGATAGTTATATAGCGATTGCTTTTGCTTTGGCAAATTAGTCAACTCAGTTTCAACAAAACCCTTCTCCAAAAACCAGTGAGCCGTTTGAGTAGTCAGTACAAACAGTTTGTTGATACCCATCTTTACAGCATCAGCTTCAAGGCGCTGTAATAGCCTAGAGGCTATACCCTGCCCCAAAAATTCTGGATCAGTCGCCATACAGGCAATTTCGCCTTCATGGCTGTTGGGAATTGGGTACAGCGCGGCACAACCGAGCAAGTTTCCCTCAGGGTGAGCCACCAAGGTAAATTGTGAAATTTCGGTTTCCAATAACTCACGTGAGCGTTTGACCAAAATCTGTTGTTGTTCTAAGGGTGCGATTAAATCCAAAATGCCGCCGACATCATCAATCCCCGCGGGTCTAATCACCTCGGAATGATCCTGCATTACCAGTGTTCCGCTGCCGTCTCGGGTAAATAATTCGGTCAGAAGAGCGCCATCTTCAGCGCAGCTAACTAGATGAACGCGGTTAACACCCTGACTACAGGCAGAGTAGGCAGTACTTAAAAGTTTATTTTGCGCTGAATCTTTGCTGGTTTTTTGCAGGCTTTTTGCTTCAGGTACAGACAGGCTTCTAATAAGATTTTTATCTTCCAAAATGCCCGTTACTTCAGTGACTAAAATAAGCTTTTCCGCATTAATTGCGATGGCTGTTTTAGCTGCAACCTCTTGGTAACTTAAATTAAACGCTTCACCAGTGGGTGAAAAACCAATTGGAGATAGCAAAACCAAGCCGCCAAGTTCTAGCTGTTGTTGGATAGACTCGGCATCAATTCCTCGCACCTCACCGGTATGCTGATAATCAACGCCATCAATAATGCCAAGTGGTTTAGCCGTAATAAAATTACCGCCGATGGCTTTAATCTGTGCGCCATGCATAGGTGAGTTAGGCAATCCAGTAGATAGCTCGGCTTCAATTTGCCATCTTGTACTTCCCAATGCCTCTTTAACCGATTGCATGGCGCTGCTGTCGGTGATTCTTAACTGATTATGAAATTTACTTTTTTCGCCAGCTTGAGCAATACGCTGGTCAATTTGTGGTCGTCCACCATGCACCAGCACAATGCGAATACCCAAGCTTTGCAGTAGGGCTATATCATGGATAGTACGATGAAAATTAGCGTGCGCAACCGTATCGCCATCAAGGGCGATAACAAAGGTCTTACCCCTGTGTTTGTGGATATAGGGCGATGTTTGGCGGAAAAATTCCACATAGCTATCTGATTTCATGGCGCGATTATATTGTTTTTGTGCTCTGAGCGACAGAGGCGCAGTGATTGATAAGAAATAAACAGACTTAGAAGACAGATTTATTACCCAAAACCATGGGGAAAAGCGTATATTTAGCATGCTATGATACTGATTAAGTCTAAGCCGCCAAATTAATAAGCAATGAATAACGCTTTAATACAGCAGTCCTTTGAATCCAAGCTAAATCTCTATTTTGATGGAGATGAAGATTCTATATGGCTAAAAAGTCGAATAAAAGATCCTCAGTTTTCCCGTCAGCTTGAGCTTACATGGGGCTGTAGTGATTTTGCCGCCGATCAGGCGATCAGTAATCCCTGTGGTTTTCGCCAGTTGGTGGAAAGCGGCGACCTCCATAGATCTTATTCATCAGACAGTTTGTTGCAGTCGCTTGATAAGCAAGTTCATCGAATCAAAGCCGTTAACGATGAGTCAGAGCTGAGTAGGCAGTTAAGACTATTTCGTCGACGTGAAATGCAGCGCATTATCTGGCGCGATCTCAACCGCTTAGCGGATTTAACCGAAACTACCCGAGATGTCACCCTATTGGCTGAAGCCTGTATTCAGGTTGCATTAGATTATCTCCATCCCATAGTAGTCACAGATTTTGGCAGACCTATAGATAGCAACGGCAATGAGCAGCGTTTACTGGTAATTGCTATGGGTAAAATGGGCGGTGGTGAACTTAATTTATCCTCAGATATCGATCTTATTTTTGCCTATCCAGAGGCGGGCGAAACTGAGGGTGCAAAACGCTCAGTTTCCAATCAACAATTTTTTGAACGCCTTGGACAAAAGCTGATTACTTCCCTTGATGCACAGACGGTTGATGGCTTTGTGTTTCGGGTCGATATGCGTTTGCGGCCCTATGGTCAGAGTGGCCCGTTGGTGCAAAATTTTGCCGCTTTAGAGGATTACTATACCACTCAGGGTCGTGGCTGGGAGCGCTTTGCAATGATCAAGGCGAGGGCGGTGACTGGCGGCAAAGAAAGCATCGAAAAGCTTGAAGAAATTTTGAATCCTTTTGTTTATCGGCGCTATCTTGATTATGGCGCGATTGAGCAATTGCGTGACCTCAAGCGAAAAATTAATCTCGAAGTTGCTCGCAAAGGTATGCAAAGCAATATCAAACTTGGGCGCGGGGGTATTAGAGAGCTTGAGTTTATTGTGCAGAGCTTTCAGTTAATTCGCGGTGGGCGACTTCAAAGTTTACAGGTGCAGTCATTTAAACAGGCCCTAGAGCAAATTACGGCGGAGGGGTTATTAGAGCAAGAAATTAACAGCCAACTATGGCAAGCCTACCAATACCTGCGCAACACAGAGCATGTGCTGCAAGCTATAGACGACAAACAAACCCAACAGTTACCCATGGACGAATTAGCACAGCAGCGTGTGGCCTTGGTGATGGGGCAATCGAGTTGGGATAAATTCTTAATCGAGTTAGACAGCCATAGACATAATGTTCATCGTTGTTTTGCCGATATGATTGCCGATGAAGAAACTCAGTCTTCAGAGCAACAGAGCTCGGGGCTTTATTGGCAGCCGGAAATGAATGCCGATGAGAGTATCAGTGTTCTGGCCTCATTGAATTATCAGCAGCCAGAAGTAATGATTGAAACGCTTAAACAGTTTTATGCCAGTCGCGCGGTGGTTGCTTTAGCCGCGGTTCCAAGGGCTCGCCTAGATGCACTGATGCCCGAGGTGCTTCGAGTTTGTGCGGCGCAAGAGCACAGTGATCGCACCTTTGGATTAGTGTTTAACTTGGTTCAAGCTGTTCTGCGGCGAAGTGTTTATCTCACATTATTAATAGAAAACTCACAGGCTTTGGAGCAGTTGGCGCTGCTATGTCAGCGCAGTCAATGGATTGCAGATCAGCTCACCGCTTTTCCAGATTTGTTAGATGAATTGTTAGATCCCAGAAACCTTTATGCCAATCAGACTAAAATCGATTTGCAAGATCAACTGCGTCAGCAAACTCTGCGCCTTGAGGTTAACGATCAGGAACAACAAATGGAGGTTATTCGCTACTTTGTTCGCGCCTGCAATTTACGTATTGCGGCCAGTGAGATTACCGGTCGTCTTTCTTTGATGGAGGCCAGTGACCAACTGACATGGACAGCCGAAGTGGTTGTAGAGCATGTGGCAAATGTTGCCTGGCATCAAATGGCGGCCAAATATGGCACCCCAGCACCGCCTATGGATAAGGCGGATAGCAGTGCAACCCCAGGGTTTATTGTTGTCGCCTATGGCAAAGTAGGTGGTTTGGAGATGGGTTATAAATCTGACTTAGACCTGGTTTTTTTGCATGATGATTTGGCCAGTGAAACTTCAGGCGGCCTCAAGTCTGTTGATAGTTCTACATTCTTTGCCCGTCTGGGTCAGCGAATTATCCATCTCTTATCGACATCAACTCATGCTGGCATGGCCTATGAGATAGATATGCGGCTTCGGCCCTCGGGTAATTCAGGCATGTTGGTTTCCAGTTTAAGCTCGTTTGAAAAGTATCAACAACAAAGTGCATGGACTTGGGAACATCAAGCGCTGGTTCGCTCAAGAGTGATAGCGGGTGATAAAATAACAGCCCAAGGGTTCAAAGCTATTCGTATTGACCAGCTGTGTAAAAAAAGAAATATCGAAAAATTGCGCGATGATGTAGCTGAAATGCGTATTAAAATGCGCAAACATCTGGATAAAAGCACAAAAGATGGCAAATACTGCCTAAAGCAGGCATCTGGAGGTATCGTAGATATTGAATTTATGGTTCAATTTGCGGTCTTGGCTTGGTCCCATAAATTTGAGCAATTAGTTCAGTGGACAGATACCGTTCGATTGTTAGAAACCATGTCGAACGCAGAGGTCATTAGCGAGCTACAGGCTCAGCAATTGATAGAAGCCTATAAGATATATCGCTCGGCAGCCCATGATTTGCAATTGCAAAATCGTCCTGCTGAAGTATTGTTGTCAGAATTTACTAAGCAGCGTGAGGCTGTTCAGTTATGCTGGCAGAGTTTTTTAAGTAATCACAAGAAAGAGGATTAGGTCGATGGCATTTTCAGACCGAGACGGTTTTATTTGGATGGATGGCAAGCTAGTGGACTGGCGCGATGCGCAGACACATTTTTTGACGTCATCACTGCACTACGGAACAGGCGTTTTTGAGGGTATTCGTGCCTATGAAACAGATAAGGGTACCTGTATTTTTCGCCTTGAAGACCATGTGCGACGTCTATTCAATTCTGCCAAAATCCTGCATTTAGAAATACCCTACTCAGAAGAAGAGGTCAGTGCTGCAATCTGTGAAGTGGTTCGAGAGAACAACCTAAAAGAAGGCTATATTCGTCCGTTGGTATTTCTTGGTTCAGAGGGCATGGGTCTGCGAGCAGAAGGGCTGAAAGTACATTTGGGTATTGCCGCATGGGAATGGCCATCCTATACCTCGCCAGAGACGTTAGAGTCTGGGCTAAAAGTGCGTACATCTTCCTACACCAGACACCATGTGAATATCACCATGGTTAAAGCTAAGGCTAGTGGTAACTACATCAACTCAATGTTAGCACTGCGTGAAGCGTTGGATTCCGGTTGTGACGAAGCCATTATGCTTGACCCTGAGGGCTATGTTGCCGAGGGTAGTGCAGAGAATTTCTTTATTGTTCGCAAGGGTGCAATCTATACCCCAGATCTTACCTCCTGCTTGGATGGTATTACCCGCGATACAGTCTTTAAATTAGCCGCAGATCAGGGCGTTGAGGTCCATGAAAAGCGTATCTCTCGCGATGAAGTCTATATTAGTGATGAGGCATTCTTTAGCGGAACTGCCGCCGAGATTGTGCCTATTCGAGAGTATGACAGCCGTATTATTGGAAGTGGTACGCGCGGGACTCTTACCGCCTCACTGCAGTCGGCATACTTTGATTTGGTGCGTGGAAAAAATGCCGACTATGGGCAATGGTTAACGCTGGTGAGTAAATAGTACCAAATCTGGAGATGGTGGATTTTGAACTCTTTGCCCATTGATATCGCGACTGTATGTTTTGATGTACAAGAGCTGTACTATTTGCCGCAGTATCTTCCAATCCACCATGAGCTTATAAAGAGAGGCAAGGGCAATACTGCGTTCATTTTCTATCATGGTAAATTTGACGCAATAATAGAAAATATTATTGAAAAAGAAAATTTAAACTCTGTTTGGGTTGATAATCAATCTGAGGCAAATAATTACTATCAAGCTAAAAAAGCGGATTGGGTATTTTTTAGCAATATATTTCCTTTTCTCGATGATGTGCACGGGGTCAGTAAATCCGCTCAGATCGGTCATGGTATTGGCGCCAAAGCTAGCTATTATACCCAGTCAGATACTGCCACTACTGTGCGGTTTGTAGAGGGAAAATATAAAACAAATCGTCTCAAAAGCATGTATCCCAGAAATCAATTTATTGACGCAGGGTTTTGCAAGCTAGATTCTATCTTCAATGGTGATACCTGTGGGTCAAATTTAAAAGGTTTGGGTTTAGACTCAAGTAAAAAAACCATTCTTTACGCGCCCACTTTTTACCCTAGTAGTATCGAACGATTCCCTAAAAACTTTCCAGAGGATTTTCAAGAATTTAATATTTTGATTAAGCCTCATTATTTTTCTCTAAGTAAAGAGAAGTATAAAGGACAGCGAAAATTGCTTGAGCATTGGGCTAAATATGCTAATGTTTATTTAGCAAAGATTGATGATTATTCTCTGGTGCCTTTTATGGCTACAGCTGACTTGCTAATAAGTGATACTTCATCAGCAATTATTGAATTTGCGGTTTTAGATAAACCAGTAATTTGGTGTAATTTTCTAAAATTGCGCTGGACCTATAGAGGGTTTTTTTCCTTTCGTTTTAAAAAGCGCATGGATAAAGATTACCAAGAATATTCTAAAGTTGCTGTTCGGTCAGACTCTTATAAAATGCTAATAAACAATGTCTCAGAACAGATGCTTAATCCAAAAGCTCTTTCTGATCAGAGGCTGCGTTATGCTGAAAAAATGGCAGGTGTACTAGATGGGAAAGCTAGCGAGAGGATTGTAGATTATCTGCTGGATAATAAATAAGCGTTTCAGACTATTAGGAAAAAAATGAAAACTATTATTACTTTTGGCACCTATGATCTTTTGCATGTAGGGCATATTAGGCTTCTATCTCGAGCAAGGGCGTTGGGTGATCGCTTAGTGGTGGGTGTGTCCTCTGATCAGCTAAATTTTTCCAAAAAGAACAAATTTCCTGAATTTTCAGAAGAAGAGCGTATGGAAATTATTAGCATGATCAAAGGTGTTGATAAGGTGTTTCTGGAGGAAAGTCTAGAGTTAAAAGCTTCTTATTTAAAGGAGCAGGAGGCTGATATTTTAGTTATGGGGGATGACTGGTCCGGAAAGTTTGATCATTTAAAATCTATATGCCAGGTGGTTTATTTGCCAAGAACTCCATCTATTTCAACTTCTGCTATTATTGAAAAGACAAGGAGTTAAAGACAAAATTTTTTTCTAAGGCTTGCTGAATAGACTAAAGGATTAGTGAC
>JAQWMF010000047.1 GCA_029246925.1 Porticoccaceae bacterium | reverse complement strand
ATGCGTACGGACTCATCACCCTCATTAATTTCTAATTCATTAATATTAGATTGCTCTAATAATTCGATTAATTTTTTAACTTTACGAATATCCATCCTGCGCTCTCAATAGTTAGGAGTTAAGTTCAAGTTTGGTTAGCACTGCCTGTAAGGCAAGGTTGTAGCTATTTGCGCCGAATCCACAAATAACGCCATCGGCAATATCAGAAAAATAGGAGTGGCGGCGAAATTCTTCTCTTGCATGAACATTGGAGAGATGAACCTCTATAAAAGGAATAGCCACGCCTAGAAGGGCATCCCGAATGGCCACGCTGGTATGAGTGAAGGCGCCGGGATTAAAAATAATGTAATCGACTTTATCCTGCTTAGCATCATGAATGCGCTGAATAAGATCATGCTCGGCATTGCTCTGAAAGCAAGCGGTAGTATGGTCGGCATCAAGTGCTGTGTCGGTAAGCTGCTGATTAATGTGCTCAAGGGTCTCTACGCCGTATTTCTCAGGCTCGCGAGTGCCGAGCAGATTGAGATTAGGACCGTTTAAAACAAGTATTGTTGACATAAATCCTCGAGCAATAGGTCAATTTTGGCTTAGTCTGCACTAAAAAAATCAAACTGTCTACGTTTTATATGCAAAATCAGAATTTAAGCGAAGTTAGGAGATAATATGCGTATTTAACGACATTTTTAAGGCAAAATTTTGATTTTTTACCAACGGTTTTGATCAAGTTTGTCGCTTTTAGGGGCAGGTTCTAAGAAAATATAGCTAAAAAGCGTCAAAATCTGTAAATGTCATCAAATAAGTCGATAAAATCACTAAAAATTCTAATTTATCTATAGGGATTATTCTTGTTTTTAAGGTATTCTTATAGACTTTAAAAGATGTTTTGCTATTTTTCGTGAATTATAACGACATTATTCGGATTTTATTGATAGTTTAATGCTATTTATTGAGGCTAAAAAGAACATAGGATAGAAAAATCATTATAATCATGAAAAATGTGGATAAATGTTGCTAAAATCTTTTAAAATTCAATTAACTCTATTAAGCGCTTCAATTAAGCTGGTTTTGGTGAGTAGTTGTGGCAAAATTTCAGCCGAACCTGACCCTTTAGGAAACACTAAATAGAGGGGTACACCATTGCGGTTGTACTGATTGAGTAATTGGGTAATTTCTGGATCTTTGTGTGTCCAATCGCCCTTTAGGTAGGTGATATTATTTTCTTCCAAGGCCTGATAAAAGCTATCGCCCATAGCAACTCGCTCATTAACTAGGCAGGTAATACACCAGTCTGCAGACAGATTGATAAACACTGCCTCACCTGATTGGCGAAGTTCAGATAGTCGCTGGGGTGAATAGTCTTGCCATTTGGGCGGATCATTATTCTCAAGTTTTAGGCTAGGGTAGGCGATAGCACCTACAAGTAGTCCAATTGCTAGTAATTTAATCAATGGGTTAAAGCTTGATGAATTGTTTCTGCTGGCTAATTGCCAGTGCCAGATAGCCATAACCATAAGTACAAGACCCACGCAGATAGCGATTACGATCTCGACACTGGTTTGTCTGCCAACCACCCACAGCAGCCAAATAGCGGTGAGATACATTGGGAAAGCTAAAAATTGTTTTAAATGATCCATCCATGGTCCGGGTTTAGGCAGTTTTTGGATCAGTGATGGCGCTAGGGTAAGCGCGACAAAAGGCAGGGCCATACCCAGTCCTAAAAAGGCAAAGACTATGAGTGCTACGGCGCTAGATTGAGAAATTGCAAAGCCTAAAGCAGGGCCCATAAAGGGTGCAGTGCAGGGGCTAGCTACAGTAGTCGCCAGCACCCCAGTCATAAATGATGAGCTAAGGCTATTGTTGGCATTTGCCGACTGGCCAACCGACATTAGGCTCGAGAGCAGTTGCACATAACCGGATAAACTGAGGCCTAAGAGTATAAATAAATACACTAAAAATATAACAAAGCCCGGTGACTGTAATTGGAAGCCCCAGCCGATGGCTTCACCGCTGGCTCTGAGGGATAGCATAATAGCCGCTATAGCCACGAAGCTACCAACCACGCCTGCGGTATAGGCTAAACCATGCCGCTGTCTTTCAGGGCCTGTTTGATGCTGTTGTGTAAAACGTAATACCTTGATAGATAAAACAGGGAAAACACAGGGCATTAAATTAAGAATTAACCCGCCGACCATAGCGAAAAGCAAGATTATCCATAGTGGTGTTGATGCAATATTATCGGACAGTTCTACCTTAGCGGTTTTTTTAACTTGTGGGCTAATACTTGCCGTGCCCTTGGCAAGATCAACCTCAATTATCTGCTGACGGGGAGGGTAGCAAAGGCCAGCATCGGCACAGCCCTGAGATTCTAGCTGTAGTTGAAACTGTGATGTATCGCTAGAAAAAGGAACCTCAAAGTTGGTTTGGTCGTAGTAAACCGTAACTTCAGCTTCGAAGTACTCATCCCACTTGAGGACGCCATCGGCAAAAACGGGTGCACCCACTTGGGTTGAGTCAGAATGCGAATAAAGCTTAAAGCCCTTGCGATAAAGATAGTAACCGTCGGCGATGGTCCAATGAAGGGTTAAGCGTTGATTTTCCAGCAAGGCGTTCACTTGGAAAGCCTGTTCAACCGGCAAAAAAACAGGGGCGCTATTTTGAAGCTCGTTATTGGTTTTTGTAACAGACGAGAAACTGTTGGTTGTTGTAGTGGCGGTTAATGATGTTGCATAAGATGAAGACCCAAAAAAGAGAGTCATCAATAGCAGGGCTCTAAGCAGTTGTATCATCAATGTTGCCTTTAATATGCCAAAACATAATAAGTATTTACGTCACTTTAACATTTTTGACTTACTAAAGTGATAAACTAATTTTATATAAAAAATAAGCTAAACTGAGGAATACCATGAAAAAATTGCCAATGTGTCTAGTTATAGTGTTTTCAGCCTGTTGGGTGATGCCTTCAATGGCAGGGCATCATAAAAAAGACGCTATCGCGGTTGAAATGTCCTATGTGCGCGCGCCAGTGCCTGGTCACAGCATGACAGCCGCTTTTTTTAAGCTGTCTAATGGTGGTGAGCAAGACTGTCAATTGACAGCGGCCAGTTCAAACTATGCGGGGAAAATAGAATTTCACACCCATCAGCATATTGATGGAATGATGAAAATGCGCCCCGTTGATGGTGTTGAATTGCCAGCAGGCTCAAGTCTTGATTTTAAGTCAGGAGGACTACATCTAATGTTATTTGATATTAAGCATGGCGATATTTCATCTGCCGAGATTACACTTAATACGGATAAATGTGGCGAAGTTAAGTTTTCGGCACCGATTAAATCGATTAAATCACAACCCGCTAAGGCGATGCATCATTAATGAATGGGTTTGTTGAGTTACTCAGAAAATTACGCCAGTCTGTTTCTAGTTTAATCTCAAATGGAACAGATGGGCTGGGTTATGGCTCGTTAAAGACAAGACTCATAACTATCAGCGGGTTATGTATTGTGACTTTCCTGCTGCTGCTTGGATGGTATTGGAGTCAAGAGCCAGAGTCTTTTGATATGACTACTGCACATAATTCTGATATGCCCTGGGTAACAGGGGTTGCCACTACTGGAACTCTAATCAAAGTTGTAGATACCCTACTGGATAAGCCGGGTGGCTATTTGGCAAATGACCTAATGCCCCCAAGTCTGTGGCTAGATAATTTACCCAATTGGGAATTTGGTGTTTTAGTACAGATTAGGGATCTCAGCAAAGCAATGCGTGAAGCTTTTAGTCGATCTCAATCTCAGTCAACAGAAGATTCCGACTTGGCTCTGGCCGAGCCGCGATTTAATGTAGACCATCAGAGTTGGGCAGTGCCTTGGCCGGAAATTGAATATTCATATGGTCGAGACTATCTAGAATCCTACAAATTGAGATTGATGGATGAGGATAATTACAATGCGCAGTTTTATGCCCGAGCCGACAATTTGCGCTATTGGCTGGGTACCGTAGAAACCAGATTGGGCAGTTTATCCCAGCGACTATCCGCCAGCGTGGGGCAAAAGCGTATCAATACAGATCTTTCTGGTGCGGCTGGAGCCTCACAGTCTACCCGAGCCCCCACTGAATTAATGGTTAAAACCAGTTGGCTAAAAATTGATGATGTGTTCTATCAAGCGCGGGGTTCGGCTTGGGCATTGTTGCATTTTCTTAAAGCCATAGAGATAGATTTTGCCGATGTGTTGGCAAGAAAAAATGCTGTAACCAGTGTTCGGCAAATAATCCGCGAGCTTGAAATGACCCAGCAACCCGTTCGCAGTCCAATCATTGCCAATGGCGAAGGCTTTGGTCTTATAGCCAATCATTCGCTGGTAATGGCGTCGTATATTAGCCGCGCCAATGCGGCAATTATTGATTTACGTGAGTTGCTATCGAAGGGTTAAGCCCGTGCAGTTACACCTATTGAGATTAGTTGCCTATATGACCTGCCTCTTCGAGGCATTCTTTTTGAGACCTAATATCATTTGGGTTTCCCGCTGATTCATTATTCATTCTGTTATTCGGGTCGCACCAATAGCGCAGATAATCTAATTCTTTTTGTGGGTCAAACTTTCCGCTGGCATGTTCTTCATAAAAAGAGCAGGCGCTAGTTAAAAAGATTATAGATGCAAGATATAAAATATATTTCATAGAATGTTTAAACTCCTTTTTAAACAGTAAAATCTAGGTTTTAGGATAATAGGTTTTAATCCCATCTTGGGTGGCTAAAAATAGAATATCAGCGGGTTTTAGCGCAAATAAACCATTGGTGACTACGCCGGTAATATGATTGATTTTTTCTTCTAGCTCACAGGCTGAGGCCATAGGGTATAGATGATGAACGTCAAGGATAACATTGCCGTTATCAGTGACCACGCCCTCTCGCCAAACAGGATCACCGCCCAATTTAACTAATTCTCTCGCTACATGACTGCGTGCCATAGGAATAACTTCTACGGGTAGCGGAAAAGTACCCAGCGAATCTACCCATTTGCTCTCATCGGCAATACATACAAATTCTTTAGCAACCGCAGTCACGATTTTTTCTCGCGTCAATGCCGCACCGCCACCTTTTATTAGCTCCAGCTGTGGATTGGTCTCATCGGCACCATCGATATAAATGGTTATCTCTGCTACCTGATTTAAATCAAATACCTCAATGCCGTGGGAGCGCAGGCGTTCGGCCGAGCCCTCAGAGCTGGCAACAGTGCCATTAAACAGATGTTTATGCTCGGCAATTTGATCGATAAAACAGTTGGCTGTGGACCCGGTGCCAATGCCAACGATACTGTCGCTGTCAATTTTTGTAAGGCAGTATTCTACTGCTGCCTGAGCAACAGCTTGTTTAAGTTGATTTTGATCCACCGATAACCTCAATAAGCTAATATTTTTGTTGGATTTATATTAACATGACGACTTAGCTAAATCATATTGGAAACACCATGCCGCTAAATTATGTGCAAAAAATTCAAGATGCTAAGATTTATGATCTGGCAGTGAAGACCCCAGTGGACGATGCCCCTCTGTTATCTCAACGTTTAAATAACAAAGTACTGTTAAAACGCGAAGATTTACAGCCGGTATTTTCCTTTAAATTGCGCGGCGCTTATAACAAGTTATTAAATCTGTCTGAACAGCAATTGGCTGCGGGTGTGGTGGCGGCTTCAGCGGGCAACCATGCTCAGGGCTTAGCGCTTGCCGCAAAAAAATTAGGTATAAGCGCAACTATTGTTATGCCTCGCACCACGCCGCGGATCAAAGTGGATGCAGTGCGCTCAAGAGGGGCAGAGGTGGTATTAGTCGGCGATAGCTATGATGAGGCAGCCGCTCATGCAACTGAGTTAGTTGATGAAAAAGGCCTAACCTATATCCACCCCTTTGATGACCCAGATGTAATTGCTGGTCAGGGTACTATTGGTATGGAAATTCTTAGTCAGCTACCCGATCAGCTAGATGCAATCTTTATTGCTGTGGGTGGGGGCGGTCTATGCGCTGGAATTGCTGCCTATGTAAAACAATTTCGACCAGAGATAAAAATTATTGCAGTTGAATCCGATGATGCCGCCTGTCTTGATGCGGCTATAAAAGCGGGTAAGCGAGTGACGCTAGATCAGGTTGGAATTTTTGCCGATGGGACTGCGGTGGCGCAAATAGGTGAGGAGACTTTTCGTCTGTTAAAGGATCTTGTCGATGAAGTTATCACGGTGACTACCGATGAAATCTGCGCTGCTATAAAAGATGTATACAACGATACACGTGCTATCTGTGAGCCCTCTGGGGCGCTGGGTACCGCTGGGTTAAAAAAATATGTTGAAAAGCATGGGGTAGAAAATCACACCCTATTGTCAGTTCAATGTGGTGCAAATATTGATTTTGATCGCCTGCGTTATATTTCTGAGCGCACCCAGATCGGAGAAAAGCGCGAAGCGGTTCTGGCAGTAACTATCGACGAAAAACCCGGTAGCTTTCAGTCTTTTTGTGGCGACCTGGGTAGACATAGTATTTCTGAATTCAATTACCGCTATAACGACCAACAGCAAGCACATATCTTTGTTGGGGTGCAGGTCAGTAATGATGCCGATCGTCATTCGTTAGTCGCTGAGTTGCAGCACAAGGGCTATGAGGTATCCGATCTCACGGAAAACGAAATGGCTAAGTTGCATATCCGTCATATGGTAGGGGGTCGTGCGGTTGAGGTTGTTGAGGAGCAGGTTTTTCGCTTTGAATTTCCCGAGCGACCCGGAGCATTGTTGAATTTCTTAGCGCAACTGGGCGGGCGCTTTAATATTTCTATGTTTCATTATCGCAACCACGGCTCCGCCTTTGGCAGAGTGCTAGTTGGGCTTCAAGTCAGTCAGCAGGATTGTCCAGAATTGAAGGAGTTTTTGGATAATCTGGGTTATAGATACGCCGACGAAACTGATAATCCGGCCTATCAGTTCTTTTTAAGTTAGTTTTTAAGCCCTAATAACTAATTATTTAGTCGCCGCGTATAATTTCTTTTTCAGTAATTATACGGCTAACCGGAATGTCCCATTCGCGAGAGCTAATGGGGTCTACTTCTTGAAAGCTGTAAGCTAGCCCAACAAGCTGTGGTGCCGGCCACGGACCTCTGGCAGTAAAAGCCAAGGTGCGATCGTAAAATCCACCCCCCATACCGAGTCGATTACCCTGACGGTCAAAACCTACCAATGGCATCAAGATTAGATCCAAGCTCCAAGGTGGAGCTATCACTGCGCTTTTGATGCAGGGTTCCAATATGCCAAAACGGTTGGTGATTAACCGACTATCTTGAGTGAAGCGAGCAAAGTGAAGGCGATTGATTTTTAGCGGGTGAATGACCGGCAGAAAACACTGTTTGGACGACTTTTGGCATATTTCTATAATAGCAGAGGGGTCTATTTCGCCATCATTGGCAAGGTAAATCCCCACGCGTTTTGCGCGCAGAAAAAAAGGCTGTTTCGTTAAGATAGACGTCATTTTTTCAGACAGCAGACAACCAGTGTCAGCGGAAAGAGATCTTCGCTGATTTCGTAACTGCTTGCGAATACTAGCACCGGCCATATCAAAAAGTCTTGTGCAAAAAATAGCCCAGAGTGCCGCTGTCAACGTGGCCTTGAACCGAAAAGTTCAAGGGGGCGACTCCTGCAGCAAATCAGGCGGTCCGGCTAGCGGCATAGCACAACATTGCTATCAAAGAGTTGCCAAAAAAATAGTATCGGCTCAGGGACTTCTTGACTGGCAAACACTCCAGGAAAATCATTATACCAAAGCTGAGGCAGGTATATATTGTTTTTGTAGTAACTTTTTAGACCTTCGGGTCAGAAATATTAATTGGTTAATTCAAAAAGTGCTGAATCAATTTTAGAATTCATAGTTTGCAAAACGTCTGAGGCAAAAGAGTTTTGCTCAGCTGAATGCTCAGTTTGAATAAGATCGTGGGCTAGATTTAGTGCCGCCATAACAGCAATGCGCTCAAGGCCAATAATTTGCGAGCCGCTACGTATTTCTTCCATTTTTTCGTTCAATAGTTCTGCAGAGCGCTCGAGGGCCTCGCGCTCTTCTGGCGGGCAGTTAACTTGATATTCTTTGTCGAGAATATAAATTTTTAGCGAAACATTAGACATAAAAATTACTCCGCACTTAGGCTGCGCAGGCGATCAATCATATCTTTGATTTTTTTGCGCGCCATTTCATTTTGCTCGAGAAGTGTTCCGCGCTCACCTACTAAGCCAGCCTCGCGCTCACGCAATGTAGCGTTCTCAAGCTTTAGCTGTTGGCAGGTGGCGATCAGTTGATCGAGCTTTTGTTCAAATTCTTCCGTATCAGTCATTGGTATAGCTTAAATCTCTAGCAGTATTATAGAAACACTTACTATAGGCATTGCAGACAGTCGGGTCAATTCTAGACTTTGAATCTCTGGCGTTAATCTTCTGTGCCAACAGCGTATAAATGGTAAGATGTCGTAAATATTTATGAGGTGATACAGTGACATTTGAGCAGTTAGAAGATCTTTTTTATCAGTTAAAAATACAAGCCAGCCCCTCGGGGTTTCATGGGTTTTTGTGTGGGCGACTCAGTTGTGGCACTGTGCAAATGGACGATTTAATTAATAGCTCTTCAGCTTGGTTGGGATTAGAGGAAGAGGCTGCCGAAGGCGCATTTGGCACCCTTGAGAGCTTTTATGAATCAACATTAAGTGATCTTCAAGATATTAGCTTTCTATTTAAACCACTACTGCCAGATGATGAATTACCTATTGCTGAGCGGCTGATCTCAGTTGGCGATTGGTGCAGCAATTATCTCTCAGGTTTGGGTGAGGGTATGGGGGCTGAATTTGAGGTATCTGAAGATAGCAAAGAGGCACTGCAAGATATTGCTGCAATTGGTCAAATTTCTACCGATCTTGATTCTGATGAAGAAGCAGCAGAAGCAGAGGACGGAGAAAAAGACTATCTTGAGCTTGTTGAATATGTCCGTATAGCGGTACAGCTTATTTTTTCCGACTTAGATCCAATGGAAAAAGCTGAACCTGAGCCAACTATCCACTAAGGTCGATATTCGCCCAGTTAACAATGATTTCAAAAAGAGAGTACGCCGCCAGACGTAAAGACCTTATGTCGATGATGGGAGACAATAGCATCGCGGTAATTGCCTCTGCTCCGGAGAAAGTGCGCTCAAAAGATACCCTTTACCCCTACAAACAAAGCACCAATCTAAGTTATCTCTGTGGGTTTGCAGAGCCCAGCGCTGTTATGGTGCTCTTGCCTAAGCGCACTCAGGGTGAATTTATCCTTTTTTGCAGAGATAAGGACGCATTGCGGGAAACATGGGATGGTCGTCGCACAGGCCTATTGGAGGCTAAAAATACGCTAGGCGTTCAGGATGCATTTCCGATTGATGATATCGAAGATATTCTGCCGGGATTGCTAGAAGATAAAAGTCGCGTCTATTACTCTGCAGGTAAAGACAAAGCTTTTGATAGTCGTCTGATGCACTGGGTCGATGAGGTTCGAAATAATAGAACGGTAGAAGGCCGTTCATCCTGCGAATTTGTCGATTTAGATCATCTATTGGGCGAGTTGCGACTGATTAAATCAGCGGCGGAAATAAAACTAATGCGTAAAGCGGCGGATATTTCGGCACAGGCGCACTGCAGAGCGATGAAGCACTGCGCTACGGGACAAAAAGAATACCAGTTGCAGGCTGAAATTGAGCATGAATTTACGATGTCTGGTGCAAGCGGACCCGCCTATACCAGCATAGTTGGCAGTGGAAGTAATGCCTGTATACTGCACTATATTGAAAATTGTGCAACGCTCAAATCCGGTGATTTAGTATTAATTGATGCAGGTTGTGAGTATCAAAATTATGCCGCGGATATCACCAGAACATTTCCAGTAAATGGTCAGTTTAGCGCCCCTCAGGCCGCTCTATACGATATTGTTTTGGCGGCACAGGAAGCCGCTATTAATACCATTGCTCCCGGCATTACTTTTGATCAGGCTAATCAGGCAGCCATTAGCGTAATCACTCAAGGCTTAGTTGATTTGGAAATACTCAGCGGTAAAGTTGAAACCTTAATTGCCCAAGGTGCCTACCGAGATTTTTATATGCATAGCGTAAGCCATTGGCTGGGTATGGATGTGCATGATGTTGGAGACTACAAAGTCGATAATCAATGGCGAGTTTATGAGTCTGGTATGGTGCTTACTATCGAGCCGGGTATCTATATCTCTGCGGATAATACTCAGGTAGATAAAAAATGGCGTGGTATAGGGGTGCGGATTGAGGATGATATTCTGGTGACTAAAAAAGGCTATGAAATCCTTACTGATGCAGTCCCTAAACAGCGCAATCAAATAGAGAAACTAATGGCATGAGTCAGCTAGATCCCGACAATCAATTCGATATCACCATTGTTGGCGGCGGTATGGTGGGGATTAGTTTGGCGCTGTTATTAGCCAAGCAACAGCGATGGAAAGTGATGGTTTTAGAATCTCAAGCCATCAAGGGTGCCAGTATTCCCGACTATAGTCCTAGTTTTGATGCTCGATCAACCGCCCTCTCTTGGAGCAGTCGCTGTATTTTCCAAAAGATCGGAGTTTGGCCGAAGATTGAACAACATGCTCAAGCTATTTCGTCTATTCATGTCAGCGACCGCGGCCATTTTGGCTTAACTCGCCTTGAAGCTGAGGAAGCTGGCGTTGATGCTCTGGGTTATGTGGTTGAGAACAGTTGGTTGGGATCGGTATTAATGCAGCAGGCAGTCGAGGAAGACATTAGCCTAAAAGGTGCTGCAAAAATTACATCAATTCATCCAAAAGCCCAATCTATGGAGCTTGCCATAGAAGTTGATGGTCAGCAGCGGTTAATCAATAGCAAATTACTAGTAGTCGCTGACGGGACTGATTCAGCCTGCGCCAAAACACTTGGCATTCAGCAGCACAGCAAAGCCTATGGTCACAGTGCGATTATCGCCAATATCAGCCTAGAGCAGCCACATGGTGAAGTTGCTTATGAGCGATTTACCGATCAGGGGCCTATGGCATTATTGCCACTTCCAGAGTTTAAAAATACCCACCGATGTGCGCTAGTTTGGACCCAGCCAAGCGAGCAGGCTGAAGCACTAATGGTATCTGATGAAAGTGCATTTCTGAGCCAACTTCAGGCACGCTTTGGGCATCGATTAGGCCAGTTTAAACAGCTGGGCGAGAGAGCAATCTACCCCTTAGCGCTATCGACCAGTGAAGAGCAGGTTCGCCGCCGCTTGGTGGTCGTTGGCAATGCGGCGCATAGTCTTCACCCAGTGGCGGGGCAGGGCTTTAACCTTTCTCTGCGCGATATAGATTGTCTAGTCCAGTGTTTAAAAGATCAGCCACAAATAACCGATGTTGGCGAGTTAGAGCCTTTGCTTAGCTATCAAAAGCAACGTGATAAAGATCAACGCAATACCCTAATGTTTACTGATAATCTCAGCAAATTATTTGGTCTGTCATCATCCATGGTGGCACTGGGTCGTAATTCAGGCCTATTGATGATGGATTTAGTCCCTACATTACGCAATCAATTTGCCCATTTTGGTATGGGTACGGGGCAGTCAGGAGTCGACCATGGGTAATTCGCGCGATTTTGATATTGTTATCGTTGGCGGCGGAGCAGTGGGTTCAGCCGCGGCAAGTCTTCTGGCTAAGATAACTAAGAGCACTAATAAACCATTAAAAATTGCCCTTATTGAGTCTCAACTGCCACCAGTATTCGATCCCAATCAAGTTGATCCGCGAGTGGCGGCACTCACCGAAAAAACCCGATTAATGTTTGACCAAATTGGTATTTGGAGCAAGATTGTCGATAAGCGTGCCTGTGCTTATAAGGCAATGAATGTGTGGGATGCCGAAGGTACGGGTAGAATTACCTTTGACTGCCAACAGGTTCAACAACCCAACTTAGGGCATATAGTAGAAAATTCGGCACTGGTTTCCACGCTAATAGAGCATATACAACAGCAGCCGAATATTGAGCTATTTTGCCCCGCCAATATAGCCGATTATCAGTTACAAGAAGATGGCATAACCCTCACCCTCGATAATGAAATTACGCTATCAGGCCAACTTCTAATTGCCGCCGATGGGGCTAATTCTGCCGTAAGAGAGCAGTTTCAATTTGCCACCAAGCAGTGGGATTACGGTCAACATGCCATTGTGACTACAATTACCACCGAAAACCCAAACCAGCTAACGGCATGGCAACGCTTTATGCCTACAGGGCCATTGGCCTTTTTGCCACTTAATACTATTGGCGATGCCTATTGCTGTTCTATTGTATGGTCTCAGGATACCGAAGAGGCAGAGCGCTTAATGGCACTGGATGATAAAGAATTTTGCCAGCAACTATCCAGAGCCAGCGAGCATTGTCTTGGCGAAGTGTTAAAAACAGAAAAGCGCTATTTAATTCCATTGCGTCAATCCCATGCCACAGACTACGTTATGCCAAGAGTGGCCTTAATCGGTGATGCCGCCCACAGTATTCACCCCCTAGCTGGGCAGGGTGCCAATCTGGGGTTTGCCGATGCGCAGGTATTAGCAGAAGAAATGGCCAATGCCTATGCCAGAGATTTGGATCTGGGTGATTTAACCCTATTAAAGCGCTACCAGCGTCGGCGTAAGCCAGAAAACCTAGCTACCATGGCGGCAATGGAAGGCTTTAAGCGTCTATTTGGTTCGCATAATTCAGCCCTGCGACTACTGCGTAATTATGGTTTATCGGGCATAAATCGACTGGGTGCAATTAAAAATACATTAATCAAGCAGGCAATGGGGCTTTAGCTAATCGCTTACAAGGCGTGTGAGTTAACAATTTTTTTTCTAAATATTTTCAAACCAGTCGTGGTCTATTTTCACATACTCTTTCAAGTGAACTGAAATTCCTAGCTTAAGATCTTTTAGGTGCGTGGCAAATTCATTTCCGTCAATTAAATCTATGGGTGGCGCACCATCGCGACTCGCTTCTACTTTAGCTCCTCTAGTGAAAGTTCCTGTTGTGATAAAAAGACCTTTATCCGTTCGCCCCACCATTGCGCCTCGAAAATCTCTTATATGACTAGATGAAACTGAACCGGAGTATCTCTTGCATTGGAATACAATATGGAATGAAAGGACACCACCAATTTTTATTACTCCAACACCATCTATTCCGCCATCGCCCGATTTGCCGGTCACCTCAACATTAGTGAATCCTAGCTCTCTCAGCAACCTCTGCGAAAGTATTTCGAATGATGACGGATGAAGACTTTGAAGAATTTCAACAATCCTTTCTTCCCAGGATAGCTCTATTTCTGTGGCATTTTCATCATCGTCTATATTTTGGCTGCTTAACTTTTGGGTCTCCTCGATATTTTTGACGATCCGCTTAACTAGCTCTTTGTCAACAGACTCTGTTCTTAGCCCTTCTGAAGTTAAGGCCCAAACAGCTCTGCCAGAATTTTCCAACAGTCCCAACCTTTTCAGATAATTTCTAGCCCAAGCCAACCTGTAGGCTAGTTTGGTTGTATTGCCTCTGTGAATATCATTAATTTCCTCGTCTGACAAATTAAGGAGGGAAATTACCTTATTCTCGATTTCGGAATTTGTGCCAGATCCCCCTAACTCATGCAAAGATTGCAACGCGGGATTAAACAGATCATCGTACTTATGTTCAAACATACTAAAAAATTTTCACCTTGTGTTTAAAATTGGAAATTCAATATACCTACTAATCGATAATTAATGATTTAAAAGAGTTAATTTTTTGAACAGTAAAACCAACAACTTCACTACTTATAATCTAGCAAATTTCTTCAAATTTTCTGAATATAAAAATAAATTATTCATAGTCGATTATTGGCATTTTAATTTCTTACAAAGGTACTAGTACTACTAGTACCTTTGGGTTACATACAAAGTATTATTTAATCTCTACACTAGCCGACCAAGTTCTTAAAATAATAAGCTTGGAGAAAATAATAATGAAATATTCTCTGGTAATATCGGTTTTAGTTATTCTCAGTTCGGCGCCTCAAGCGGAACAATACAGTTGGAATTATATGGATATTGGCTTCAGTGAAGATGGGCTTGGCA
>JAQWMF010000046.1 GCA_029246925.1 Porticoccaceae bacterium | reverse complement strand
ACTATAAATGATAAAGTGGACAGATATTAATGATATTGCCATTGAGTTGGCAGATAATCATCAAGATATAGACCCAAAGTATATTAACTTTGTTGATCTTCGTAATTTAGTGCTTAGCATTGAAGACTTTTCTGATGACCCCGACCGCTGTGGTGAAAAAATTCTCGAAGCGATTCAAATGGCATGGATTGAAGAATTGGATTAACAGTACTTGCAAGCTTTTCATTTTTACTCAGCCGAAGCCCTGTGAATAAGATAGAGTTTCAATGCGCGTTCTTGGCGAACAATATGATAAATTTGCACCCTATCTTGGTGCACCTTATAGATAATTCTGACTGGATTAACCAGCAGTTGACGGTAGTCTAGATCAATAAGCTCGTCTACTATTTTTCCGCACTGTGGGTGTTCAATTAAAGCATCGGTTTTGGCAAAAACAGCGGTTGCTAAATCTTTGGCCGCCGCCGTGTTTTCCAGCGCAATATAGTCAAGTATTAGCTCTAAGTCATCGAGCGCCGTATTGGACCAGATTACTTGAGCCATTTATTGATGCGCTGTTTTGCCTCTGATTGAGTTGAGATATTGCCACTGGCAAAATCTGCCTGACCTTTGGCTATACCCTCAAGTAACGCCATGCGCGCAGCCATATGTTCAAAATCTTGCACATCCACCAGATAGGCCGAAGGGCGACCGTGCTCGGTAATGAGTATAGGTTCTTTATTATCATGCAAGTCAGCCAAGATAGAAGTGGCCTGACGCTTTAATGATGTAACAAGTTCTGTACGCATAACTGTCCCCTAAAGTGACACTATAGTATCACTTTAGAGTTGATGGGTAAAGTTTTGGGTGGCCTAGAGTTTGTGATGCGGGTCATATTGAATCACCCTGCAATAACTGCCAACAGTGCCCTGAGTGTAAATTGTTGCATTAGTTTTCCCCTGCATAAAATGGGTTAAGGCAACGGAAATCATGGTTTTATTTTCCTCTGGTATAAGCATCCATCCCCGCCCATTTGGATTTGGACATTTGGTTGGTACAATTTTCCCCTCTAGCCTAATTAGCAGACCATCTCTGGTGCTTGTAATATCGTAGATTTTGCCACCTTGATGGTGATTTGCTGCATAGGTGTTGCCCATAGTGCATATAACTATAAAGGCAAAAACCCATTTAATCTGATTCATAATAGCTCCTTAATTTATCTAATATTAAATACCCTTGCAGTTGTACAGATGCGCACTACTTACAGCACTACAGCTACCAAGGGTCAATTTATAAACAAGATTTATAACAGCAATATTTCCTTAGCTTGGGGTAATTTAGCCTTTTCCAAACAATTCGCACCTAGAAACAGTTTAGACCATTGACTGGATACGTTTTAATATGTAACTAATCTAATAAAATCATTGTTACCCGCCATCGCTATAGGTAAAATCCGCACCCATGCCGATAAGGCACCATTTATTATTAAATTAAAGTCCGATTTGGAGACATTATATGGCCGTTGAACGCACTCTTTCTATTATCAAACCTGATGCCGTAGCAAAAAATGCCGTGGGTCAAATCCTTAGCCGCTTTGAAGCTGCTGGCCTACAGGTTGTTGCGTTAAAAATGCAACAGCTTACTCAAGCGCAAGCTGAAGGGTTTTATGCTGAGCACAGCGAACGTCCATTCTTTAAAGATTTGGTTGCTTTTATGACCTCTGGCCCTGTTTCAGTTCAGGTTTTAGAAGGTGAAGGCGCTATCTTAAAGAATCGTGATCTTATGGGCGCCACTAACCCTAAAGAAGCCGATGCTGGTACTATTCGTGCTGACTTTGCGACTTCTATTGATGCTAATGCGGTTCATGGTTCAGATTCTGAAGCCTCAGCAGCGCGCGAAGTTGCTTACTTCTTTGACGATAACGAGATCTGTGCTCGTTAATTATTGCGAGAAAACTAATGCCAGATAGCGCATTAAATACTGCTGAGCAGTTTACGCCCCAATCGGTTAAAACTAACCTGTTGGGGCTTTCTGTTTCCAAGCTAGGCGATTTCTTCGAGCAGTTAGGAGAGAAACGTTTTCGTGCCACACAAATGGTGAAGTGGATTCATCAGATGGGTGAATGTGATTTCGATCAGATGACTAATCTGTCTAAATCCCTGCGTGAGAAACTCCATGAGTCGGCTGAAGTTTGCCTACCAGAAGTGGTGAGTTGTCAGGATTCGACTGACGGTACCCGCAAGTGGCTGATCAAAGTCGAAGGCGGAAGCTGTATTGAAATGGTTTATATCCCTGAAAAAGATCGGGGAACGCTCTGTGTGTCATCTCAGATTGGCTGCGCTTTGGACTGTAGTTTTTGCGCTACAGGCAAGCAGGGGTTTAATCGCGATCTTAGTACAGCGGAAATTATTGGTCAGCTATGGATAGCCGCTCAATCATTCGATCAATTTGCCGCCAAGGCTCCACGTAGGGTTAGCAATGTTGTGATGATGGGAATGGGCGAACCACTGATGAACTTTAATAATGTGGTTGATGCGATGAATTTGATGATGGAAGACAACGCCTATGGCCTGTCGAAGCGTCGAGTGACTCTGAGTACCGCTGGTGTAGTTCCCGCATTGGATCAACTGGCGGGAGTAACCGATGTCTCGTTAGCGATTTCACTGCATGCTCCCAATGACGAACTGCGCAATGAGTTAGTGCCCATCAATCGTAAATATAGCATTAAACAATTTGTTGAAAGCGCTAAAAACTATATTGATAAAATGCCGGATAATCGGCGCAAAGCAACGGTTGAATATACATTGATGGATCAGGTCAATGATCGCTCTGTGCATGCGCGAGAATTGGCCGTAATACTGAAAGACCTACCCTGCAAAATCAATCTTATTCCGTTTAACCCATTCCCTGGGTCTGATTACAAGCGAGTAACTAATACAGCACTTAATCGTTTTCGAGACATTCTTCAGGCGGAAGGGTACACTGTGACTGTTCGCACAACGCGCGGTGATGATATTGCCGCGGCCTGTGGCCAGCTTGCGGGTGAGGTCAATGACCGCACCAAACGCCAGCAGCGCTACAAGAACAAACTGGCGGCAGAAGAAGTGCCAGTGAAGCTGCTAGACTAGTTATTGTGCAGCAAGGTATCCAAAAGATAGAGAAGCCAAGAGATTAAATACTGTGTTTAGTGGAAATCCCATAATTAGACGTAAATCTCGACAAATTATGGTCGGTGATGTGCCTGTGGGTGGCGATGCACCTATCTCAGTGCAAAGCATGACCAATACCAGTACCGCAGATGTGGCGGCAACGGTGGCGCAAATTGAACGTATTCAACAGGCGGGTGCCGATATTGTTCGGGTGTCCGTCCCTTCGCTTGAAGAAGCCGAAGCCTTTGGTGAAATCCGCAAGCTAGTCAATATTCCATTAGTCGCAGATATTCACTTTGATCACAATATTGCCCTGCGAGTGGCTGATTTAGGTGTCGATTGCTTGAGAATTAATCCTGGCAATATCACTCGCGAAGATCGCCTTAGTGAAGTGATTGCTAAGGCAAAGGATAAAAATATTCCGATAAGAATTGGCGTTAATGCTGGTTCACTGGGCAAGGATTTACTGCGAAAATACAATGAGCCCACCGCAGAAGCGATGGTCGAGTCGGCGATGCGTAATGTGGATCTGTTAGATAAGCACAACTTTCAAGATTTTAAAGTCAGCGTAAAAGCCTCTGATGTATTTATGGCGGTAGATGCCTATCGCGATTTAGCCAAACGCATTGAACAGCCCCTGCATTTAGGTATTACTGAAGCCGGTGGTCTACGTTCTGGTACGGTAAAATCTGCCATAGGTCTGGGTGCACTGTTAATGGATGGTATTGGCGATACGGTTCGTATTTCACTAGCGGCTGACCCAGCAGAGGAAGCCCGTGTAGCATGGGATATGCTTCGCAGTCTGAGATTGCGTAGTAAAGGCATTAATTTTATTGCCTGCCCTAGTTGTTCACGCCAGAATTTTGATGTGATTAAAACTGTTCACGAATTAGAAAATAGGCTTGAAGATATCACCGTGCCTATGGATGTATCGATTATTGGCTGTATAGTGAATGGTCCGGGTGAGGCAAAAGAGTCTGACTTTGGTTTAACCGGTGGTACACCAGAGAATTTAGTGTATTTAGATGGTAAGCCAGACCATAAGTTAGAGCAGGGAAACTTAGTTGACCAATTAGAAAAAGAAATTCGCGCCAAAGCTCAGGCTAAACAGGCTCAGCTAGATGGCGCGCAACAAGATATAATAGCTAAGAGCTGATAAAGGAAAGGCGCTTTGGGGATGTATAGATGAAAATTCAGTCGATAAGGGGAATGAATGATTTGCTTCCCGAGCATTCTGCTATCTGGCAGTATGTCGAAGCGACTTTGGCTCGTATGGTTGCCTCCTATAGCTACAAAGAGATCCGCTTTCCGGTTCTAGAAAAAACAGATTTATTCAAACGTGCTGTGGGTGAAGTCACAGATATCGTAGAAAAAGAAATGTACAGTTTTGATGATCGCAATGGCGATCGATTGAGCCTGCGCCCTGAGGGAACTGCTGGCTGTGTTCGTGCCTGTATTGAAAATGGTTTATTGCATAATCAAACTCAGCGTCTGTGGTATATGGGGCCCATGTTTCGCCATGAGCGCCCGCAAAAAGGCCGCCTGCGCCAGTTTCACCAAATAGGTGTTGAAGCATTTGGACTAGCGGGGCCAGATATAGATGCGGAACTATTATTATTGACCGCACGCCTTTGGCGCGCATTAAATATTGAACAGGCTCTTGAATTGCAGGTTAACTCGTTAGGGACTGCTGAAGAGCGTGCGACCTATCGACAAGCCCTTGTCGAATATCTAGATTTATATAAGAATGATTTAGACGAAGACAGTCAACGACGTTTGACCAGCAATCCATTGCGCATCTTGGATAGCAAAAATCCAGAAATTCAATTGCTATTGAAGAATGCACCAGTGTTAAGTGACTTTTTAGGCGCCGATTCGAAACAGCACTTTGATAAAATTTGTGCCATGCTCGATAGTGCCGATGTGAAGTATGTGATCAATCCAAAGTTGGTTAGAGGGTTAGATTACTATTCACAAACCGTATTTGAATGGGTCACTACAGAGTTAGGCGCTCAGGGTACTATCTGTGCTGGCGGGCGCTATGATAGCTTGGTTGAGCTGCTCGGCGGCAAGCCTTGCCCAGCAGTAGGTTTGGCAATTGGCTTGGAACGTTTAATAATGTTGCTTGACGAGTTGGGCGTAGTGCCTGATAGTGTCGCCCAGCAAGTCGATCTGTATTTGGTTGCCGTGGGTGATGTTACGCATCAGGCCATGCAGCTAGCAGAACAATTGCGCACTGGGCTTCCAGCCGTTCGGGTAGAGGTGCACTGTGGTGGTGGCAGTTTTAAATCGCAGATAAAAAAGGCTGACAAAAGCGGTGCGGCGGCGGCTATTATTTTAGGTGAGGATGAATTATCGTCCAATACCGTGCAAGTAAAGTTCCTGCGACAGGAACGACCCCAAGAAACAGTTGATCAAGCACGCTTGGTCGAATTTTTAACAGCAAATTTTGAAAATTAAGGAACTATTGTGGCAGATCACTTATCCGAAGAAGAACAAATAGAAGCGTTTAAGCAATGGTGGGTAGACAATGGCTTAAAGCTAGTTGCAGCGGCAGTTATTGTTATAGGCGGAACACTTAGCTGGCAAGGTTGGCAGGGCTCTCAGCAAGAACATGCAGAGCAGGGTTCGGCGATTTATTCAGCGATGATTGATGTTGTTACCACTGAGGCGGATCAGCCTTTAAGTGATGATGAAAAGCAAGAAATTAGCGCTATAGCAGATCAATTAAAAGAAGACTTTAGTGATACCGGTTATGCACATCTTTCTGCGCTTCTAAAGGCCAAGCTAGCAGTTGATGCAGATGATTTAGATCAGGCGGCCAGCGAGTTGGAATGGGTGCTTAATAATGATTCCGCAGATGATCTAAAATTATTAGCTACACTGCGATTAGCTCGAATAGAAGCTGCAAAGGGAAATACTGACAAAGCACTGGCATTACTTGAAGGCCAAGAGGCAGGAAAAATGACCTCTGCTTACGAAGAAGCCAAGGGTGATTTCCATATAATACTAGGTCATTACGAGGCGGCTTACACCTCTTACCAGGCGGCAATAGATGCTGAAGAAACTGGGAATTCTAGACAGATGTCTATACTTCGTCTTAAGTTAAGCCAAGCAAAGCCAGCTAGTGAAGCAGCAGAGACACAGGGCGAGTCTTAATGAAAAGTAGGTCATCATTTGTATTAGTCTTTACTGCAGTTTTAGTATCCGGTTGTAGTATTTTCGGGGCAGATGATGAATTAAAGCCTGCTAAATTAGAAAAAATTGATCAGCAGGTTGAACTGTCCCGTGTTTGGTCGGCTAAAACTGCGTCGTCCAATAAGAATTATTGGGCCAATTTGCAAATGGCTGTAAGTGATAAATCCCTATTTACCGCCGATCACAGTGGCACTGTAGTAGCCTTAGATGTGCAAAACGGTCAGAAGCAGTGGTCTGTTGATCTGGATTTACCCGTTTCTGGGGGTGTTGGTTACGGCGCTCAAAAACTGGTTTTGGGGACTATAGAAGGGCAGGTTTATGCGCTTAGCGCACAAGATGGTTCGGTTTTGTGGTCATCGGCTGTCAGCTCAGAAGTTATCTCAAGTCCTTCCGCAAGCAAAGATATCGTCGTGGCTCAGAGTATTGATAATCGACTGTATGCCTTTGATGCTAATACCGGTGAAGAACTATGGCAGCATGATGCAGGTGCGCCTATTTTAAGTGTTCGTGGCAATAGCTCATCCATGATTTTAAATAATAGGGTGATTTCTGCATTTGATAATGGAAAATTAATCGCCTTTAATGCCCAAAATGGGTCTTTGCAATGGGAAACTCGATTGGCACTGCCAAAAGGGCGAACAGAGCTTGAGCGAATGATTGATGTCGATGGTCAGCCAATTATTGTTGGCGATATTATTTATTCCGTTAGTTATCAGGGTCGTTTAGGGGCTTTAACACGTGGCACGGGCCAAAATTTATGGTTCCAGGATAGTTCATCCCATTTCAGTCCAGCCTACACTGAGGGTAAATTATTTGTAACTGAGGCAAAAAATCACGCAGTTAGGGGCTTTAAAGCGGGTAATGGTCAAGAAGTATGGAACAATGACCAGTTAGAATATCGTGAACTTAACGGTCCTGCCGTCTTTGGTGACAGTGTGGTGGTTGCCGATGCTGAGGGTTATTTACATCTGCTTGATCCAGAAACTGGCGCATTTGTAGGTCGAACAAAGGTTGACGGTAGTGGTGTTAGTGCACCGCTTTTGGTGGTTGGTGAAATGCTTTTGGTTCAGTCTAATAATGGATCGGTGAGCGCGTTTAAAATTCAATAGGGATAATTATCCCTCAATGCAGTAAAATGCCGCACATCGACAGTGCGGCCTTTTTTTATGATCCTAAATTCCGCAGTTGAACGCTTGTGTGGTTCACAAACTAAAGGAATCCAATGAAGGATCAAAAGTTTTACTTCGTTCAGCAGATATGTGCAAATTTACTTCACCGTTTTGCACCGGCTCTAAGGCGCGCAATCCATTGTTGCCGCTTTTGGCAAGGACTACGGCCATTGCCGGCGGGCAGCGCCTCGCCTTGCGGCCTTATTTTTCGGTGTAAATTAGGTTTTCAACTACGGACTTTAGGATGATCCCAGTAATAGCTCTTGTCGGACGCCCCAATGTGGGAAAGTCCACTATTTTTAATCGACTCACTCGCAGTCGCGACGCCTTGGTGGCCAACTATTCTGGTCTTACTCGCGATCGAAAATACGGTGAAGGCGAGATGTTTGAGCGCCGTTTTATGGTGATAGATACTGGCGGTATTAGCGGTGAAGAGCAGGGTATTGATGCGGGTATGGCAGAGCAATCGCTTCTCGCCATGGATGAAGCTGATATCGTACTCTTTGTTGTCGACTGTAAATCAGGCATTGTTGCCGCAGATTACACCATCGCCGAAAAACTGCGCCAAAAAAACCGCAAAGTTTACTTAGTGGCGAACAAAATTGATGGTTTTGATCCAGCAGATGCCCTTGCCGATTTTTACCAGTTAGGTTTTTCTGGCATGTTTCCTACCACCGCGACCCACGGTCGTGGCGTCAAATCTATGATGGAAGAGCTGTTGGAGCCTTTCCCTCCGGTGGATGCTGAAGAAGCTGACAATGACAGTATAAAAATTGGTGTCGTAGGGCGCCCCAATGTGGGTAAATCTACCCTAGTCAACCGACTGCTCGGTGAAGACCGAGTGGTGGTATACGATATGCCGGGAACCACCAGAGATTCGGTTTATATCGATTACGAGCGCGACGAGACCCAATATACCCTTATTGATACCGCCGGTATTCGAAAGCGTAAAAACATTAAGTTAGCGATTGAAAAATTTTCTATCGTTAAAACATTACAGGCTATTGATGATGCCAATGTTGTCGTGCTGTTAGTAGATGCACAGGAGGGCTTGGTCGAGCAGGATTTACACCTAATGGGTTCGGTAATTGATGCTGGACGAGGCTTAGTCGTAGCGATTAATAAATGGGATGGCTTAGATGTCGATAAGCGCGACCATATTAAGGTCGAAATTAAGCGCCGACTTCGCTTTGCTGAATTTGCTGACGTACACTTTATTTCTGCACTTCATGGTACAGGTGTTGGCCATCTGTATAAGTCGATTAATGACGCCTATCGTGCCGCTACTGATGCGCTTAGCACCACTAAGTTGACTAAAATCCTTGAAGGAGCAGTTGAGGATCATCAGCCACCTATGGTTCACAGTCGGCGGATCAAACTGCGCTATGCCCATGCTGGCGGAAGAAACCCTCCAGTTATTATTATCCATGGTAACCAGACAGATTCTGTGCCTGCACAGTACACCAGATACTTGGAAAAAGTATTTCGTCGTCAACTGGGTTTGCATGGAACGCCAATTCGAGTTGAGTATCGCACCGGTGATAATCCTTATAAAAATAAGGCAGTTAAACCTGGGGAAAGACCTGCTCAGCGCGGCAAGAAAATGACTAAATACAGTAAGCGTAACGAGAAGAAATAATTACCCTAGGGTTTTATTATTTTTATCCGTCACTGCTAGTAATAATTCACCATCGGCTAACTGGCCAGTTAGCCGGTCGTCTGGACGTACCTTTTTTACCGAATTAATGACTTCGCCATCAGAGTTGCGAATAACAGCATAGCCTCTGCCCAGTGTTTTTAGCGGGCTCACTGTATCTAGAAGGTGCATAGATTGTGCCAGCTTAAGCTGAAGTTTTTCCTGTTTTTGGGTGATCGCTTTTCTTAAGTGCTTAACGGCAACGGATAATTTTTGCTGCTTTTCTTCAAGTTGATGGCTCGGGTTTTGGCGACATAACTGATCTGTTAGCAGATTGCCCTGTACCCGATAACCCTGTAATTCAGCGGAAATAGCCCGACGCAAACGAATATCTAAATGGTCCAAATGTTGAGCCTGTTGCTGCAGCTTACTGCCCGGATGTTGTAGGCGTTTTTGCAGATGACCTAACTGTTGCTGATAGCCGTTTATAATTCGACGCTGAATATCATTTAACAGTGATTGGTAACGGCTAAATTGAGCATGCATCTGTTGCCCGTCAGGGCTAATTAATTCTGCCGCCGCGGATGGTGTAGGCGCGCGCAAATCAGCGACAAAATCTGCAATGGTAAAATCAATTTCATGGCCAACAGCGCTGATAACGGGTAAGCGACTGGCGGCAATGGTTCGCGCCACTTTTTCGCTATTAAATGACCATAGATCTTCAAGAGAACCGCCGCCGCGACTCACAATTAATGCATCTAAATCCTTGCAACCATTAGCATCAGCCAGTGCGCTAACAATTTGCTCGGCAGCTTCATCACCTTGCACTGCCGTAGGAAATAAACTTACTTTAATAGCGGGAAATCGCCGTTTAAGTACCGATAATATATCTTTAACAGCAGCGCCAGTCGTGGAGGTAATAACACCAATATGCGTGATGGAGGAAGGAATGGGACGTTTATTATCAGCATCAAAAAGACCTTCGGCAGACAGTTTAGCCTTTAATTGTTCAAATTGTCGTTGCAGTGCGCCAAAGCCAGCCTCTTCCATATGTTCAATAATTAACTGATATTCGCCGCGATCCTCATACAGCCCCACTCGGCCACGAACCAGCACCTGCATACCGTTTTTCGGTCTAAAATTGACCCGCTGATTAGCATTGCGAAACATGGCGCAACGCACTTGCGCGTTTTTGTCTTTTAGGCTCAGGTACCAGTGGCCCGAAGAGGGGCAGGCAACATTAGATATTTCTCCCTCCACCCATAATATTGGGAAATGGGTTTCCAGTAATTGGCGAGTTCTGCGATTAAGCTCACTAATAGTAAAAATTTGGCGATTGGATTGTTGGTCATTCATTGGTCTATTGTAGGTATAGATAGTGGGTAAAGTCACTAGTTCTTAGACTATTACTGAAAAAGATAAGATATTAAGAGTTGTTTACAGGGGGTAGTGCGATGTATAATGCACTGCTTACTTTTAAAAATAGCTGAGGTAAGCGTTCCCTATGTTACGCATCGCTCATGAAGCCCTAACGTTTGATGATGTTCTACTTGTACCCGGTTATTCCGAGGTTACAGCTAAGGACGTTACTCTAAAATCCCAACTGACTCGTGATATCAGTATGAACATTCCGCTTGTTTCAGCGGCAATGGATACTGTGACTGAATCTCGTCTTGCCATAGCTATTGCAGCTGAAGGCGGCGTAGGTATAGTCCATAAAAGCATGAGTATTGAACAGCAAGCCAAGCAGGTATGGGCTGTTAAAAAATATGAAAGCGGGGTGGTAAAAGACCCATTTACTATTGATGCTACAGCGACTATTGAGCAGCTTCATCATTTAACCAGTGCCAATAATATCTCTGGCGTTCCCATTCTAGACAATGGCAATCTGGTGGGTATTGTCACCCGTCGAGATGTTCGTTTTGTAGACAATATGAATGCCCTAGTGACCTCGGTAATGACCCCCAAAGAGCGCCTAGTTACGGTTAAAGAAGGTGTTGATTCCGAGACTGTTCGCGGTCTTTTGCATCAAAACCGTATTGAAAAAGTCTTGGTGGTTAATGATAACTATGAGCTTAAAGGCTTAATTACCGTAAAAGATATCGACAAAGCCGAACAGCACCCCAATGCCTGTAAAGACGACCAAGGTCGTTTGCGTGTCGGTGCCTCTGTAGGTGTAGGTTCAGATACCGATGCCCGCGTCGAGGCCCTAGTGAATGCGGGCGTTGATGTTTTAGTAGTCGATACGGCTCATGGTCATTCCAAAAACGTTATCAATCGCGTTAAATGGATTAAACAAAATTACCCAGATGTACAGGTGATCGGTGGCAATATAGCCACTGGCGAAGCAGCCAAAGCGCTGGTAGATGCCGGTGCAGATGGGGTTAAAGTAGGTATAGGCCCAGGCTCAATCTGTACCACGCGTATTGTGACGGGTATTGGTGTTCCTCAGGTCACCGCTATTGCCAGTGCCGCAGAAGCCATTAAAGGCTCAGGTGTTCCAGTGATTGCCGACGGTGGTGTTCGTTACTCCGGTGATATTTCTAAAGCCATTGTAGCTGGTGCAAGTTCAGTGATGATGGGTTCTATGTTGGCCGGTACTGAAGAAGCACCGGGTGAAATTGAAATCTATCAGGGTCGCTCTTATAAATCCTATCGTGGTATGGGTTCATTAGGCGCTATGTCACAAAGACAGGGTTCGAGTGATCGATACTTCCAGGATGCCAGTGTCGGTGCCGAAAAGCTCGTACCTGAGGGTATTGAGGGTCGAGTTCCTTACAAAGGACCCGTATCGGCGATTATTCACCAAATGTTGGGTGGCTTACGCTCTTCAATGGGTTACACAGGCTGCAGTACCATTGAGCAGATGCGCACTGTGCCAAAATTTGTGCGTGTGACCTCAGCGGGAACCAATGAAAGCCATGTCCATGATGTACAGATTACAAAAGAAGCACCCAACTACCCAGCCGGCGGACGTTAATTCCAGTTGGGTGGTAGAAAATATAATCAGAGGCTGCGCACAGGTGCAGCCTCTTTGTTTAAGGTAAGCAAATGTCTGATCTACAGTCACAAAGAATTCTAATTCTCGATTTTGGTTCTCAGTACACTCAGCTGATCGCTCGGCGGGTAAGGGAAATTGGCGTATTCTCAGAAATTCGCCCTTGGGATATTTCCGAAGCCGATATCAAAGAATTTAATCCCAATGGAATTATTCTTTCTGGTGGCCCAGAGTCGGTAACTGAAGGCGCAACCGCACCTAGCGCCCCCGACTGTATTTTCACTATGGGCTTGCCTGTTCTAGGTATTTGTTACGGCATGCAAACCATGGCCAGCCAATTAGGTGGCAAGGTGGAAAGCTCCGATGTACGCGAATTTGGCTATGCGCAAATCAACGTAGAAAATTCATCAGAATTATTAGCAGATGCCAAAGACCATACAGGCGATCAGGGTGAAGCATTACTGGATGTATGGATGAGTCATGGTGACAAGGTAACAGTTATCCCTGAAGGCTTTGAGCTAATGGCATCTACTGCCTCATGCCCCATTGCCGGTATATTTGACGCCAAAAGACATTTCTACGGAATTCAATTCCACCCTGAAGTCACCCATACCTTACAGGGTGAGGCGATTTTTCAGCATTTTGTAAAGAATATCTGTCAATGCGATGGTCTGTGGACGGCGGCGGCCATTATCGAAGATCAAATTGAGCGCGTTCGCCAACAGGTAGGTGATAGCCATGTACTGCTCGGTCTATCTGGGGGTGTGGATTCCTCAGTAGTAGCCGCGCTATTGCATAAAGCCATTGGTAATCAATTGACCTGCGTATTTGTCGACAATGGACTACTGCGCAAAAATGAAGGCGATGCAGTGATGGAAATGTTCGCCGAAAATATGGGCGTTAAAGTGATTCGCGCCAATGCTCAAGATCAATTTCTTAATGGCTTAAAAGGCGTCAGTGACCCAGAGAAAAAACGTAAGGTCATCGGCAATACCTTTATCGATATTTTCGACGCCGAATCGCAAAAAATTGATAACGTAAATTTCTTGGCGCAGGGCACAATTTACCCTGATGTGATTGAATCTGCAGCCTCTAAAACTGGTAAGGCCCATGTGATTAAATCTCACCATAATGTGGGCGGCCTTCCCGATGATATGGCACTCCAGTTAGTTGAGCCATTGCGCGAACTCTTTAAAGACGAAGTACGCAAGATTGGTCTCGAGTTAGGCTTACCCTACGATATGGTCTACCGTCACCCATTCCCCGGTCCGGGTTTAGGCGTACGTATTCTGGGTGAAGTTAAAAAAGAGTATGCCGATATTCTGCGTGAAGCTGACGCAATCTTTATTGAAGAGCTTCACAATAGCGGTTGGTATCACAAAACCAGTCAGGCCTTCGCCGTATTCCTTCCGGTTAAATCCGTGGGTGTAGTCGGTGATGGCCGTCGCTATGAGTGGGTGATTGCTCTGCGCGCTGTTGAAACCATCGACTTTATGACTGCTCGTTGGGCCCATCTACCCTATGAGTTATTGGAAAAGGTTTCCAACCGGATTATCAATGAAATCGCTGATGTATCCCGCGTGACCTATGATGTTTCTAGTAAGCCACCAGCGACTATTGAGTGGGAATAGTTTTTATTTAGGTAGCTCAAAGATGTCTTCAACAGAGCAGTTGA
The DNA here is from genome assembly GCA_029246925.1 of Porticoccaceae bacterium. Taxonomy (GTDB): domain Bacteria; phylum Pseudomonadota; class Gammaproteobacteria; order Pseudomonadales; family Porticoccaceae; genus HTCC2207. The sequence continues at coordinate 113 of JAQWMF010000046.1, read as the reverse complement.
GAGTTTTGGCAATTTTTAATGCCAGTACCGTCGAGGGAATATAAACGCCATTTTCAACGGCATTAATACTTTTTCTCGATACATCTGCGCTTTCAGAGAGCTGTTGCTGAGTT
>JAQWMF010000045.1 GCA_029246925.1 Porticoccaceae bacterium | reverse complement strand
TAGGCGATGTCTATAGTTCTTGGCGAGCACCTGTTAACTCAGAGACTCTTGAGCAAGATCATTATGTTGAGCTTGAAGATTCTGGTACTGCGCCGATGTACCAATGGGGTATGTCCCCGCAAGACTTTGCCATAAAATCTAGCGCGTCAGCTACAGAAATAATGGAGAATTCTGGAGCAGAGCAGCATATTTATACTATTACATCTAGCGACGCTACAGCTACTTATAGTCTGGGTGACTCGTCAGACTCTGCCTTATTTTCTGTTGATGCCGATTCAGGTGAGGTTACCCTGATAGCAAATCCAGATTTTGATCTAAAAGCTAACTATAGCTTTGAAGTTGTCGCAACAAATTCTGATGCTGTTTCACTTTCTCAGATCGTATCGCTTGCTATTGTCGAGCGTGACCCAAGTATACCTGTGTTTGAATCAGGTGATACCGCAGTAGCAATAGATGAAAATAGTGGTGAAAACCAAGTTATCTATACTGCAGTCGCTGCAAATATAGACACCGATCTGGTGAGTGGCCCCATAACCTATAATCTTACTGATGATAGCGACGGTGCATTTACCATTGATTCCGTGTCGGGTGCTGTGACATTGGTTAATGATCCAGATGCTGATATTTCAGATTCCTTGAGTTTCACTGTGAGTGCAGTAAACGCTGAAAATAATTCTGTAGAGCAGGTAGTAAGTCTTGAAATTAATAATCTAGATGATACAGCCCCAGTCATGGTATCTAGCGATACTGGATCAGTAGATGAAAATAGTGGTTCTGGACAGGTTGTTTACACTGCAGATGCCGATGACAGTGCAGATGTATCAAGTGGCATTAGCTACAGTATTGTTGATAATGGTGTTGCCGCAAGTGAGATTAATATACCCGTTTTGGCACCCAATACACAGCATGTGTATGTGTCAGAAAGCACTAAGTCCGAAGACAACACCCAAGAAACGGTGGTTATTAGCTACGACGCAGATACAGCCGCTTCCACTGGTTTAGGCTTGCAAATTCACTTTGACAGCAGTGTATTAAGTGTAGATGCCTTATTTGATGTTTTAGATACAGATAATATCTTCGCCTACGATACGCCAATTGCTGATACTAATGATGACGATAATGATGCTAGCACTGATATGTATCTATCTCTGGGTTGGGCATCATTATTTGGCACATGGCCTGGATCAGCACCTACAGAATTAGCTACGGTAACTTTCAATCTGCTAGATACGACAAATGATTCATCAACAATTAATTTAGTCTCAAGTAGTCATGCTGCTGGTTATAATTATGCGGGTCAATCTCATGATATTGCATTAGGAGTTGGTACTTCATTGTTCAGCATTGATGCCAATTCAGGTGAAGTAACGCTTCTTGAAAACCCTGATTTTGAAGTTAAGTCTGAATATAGTTTTGATGTTATAGCTACAGATACGGCGGGTAATTTAAGTGCCGCTCAAACTGTAACCCTAAGCGTCAATGATATTGATGAGTCGCCAATGATTACCTCAGGCGATCTAGATGTCGTCCTTGAAGGTTCAGATCAAGTAGTCTACACCGCAACCAGTAATATCGATGGTGCCGCCTTTAGCTTGGTAGATAATACCGTTTACCCAGCAGTTGCTAATAATTCAGAGCCAGCAGTGACGGTAGTCAGTATTCCTGATCTAGCAGCTGCTACCCAGCATGTGTATGTGTCAGAGAGTACTAAGTCAGAAGATGGCTCTCAAGCCATTGTCAAGGTTAGTTACAATGCCGATGATTCGACACTGACTGGCCTTGGTCTGCGTATTCACTATGATAGTTCGGCGTTTACATTATCCGATATATCCAATGTGCTGAGTTCGGATCTATTTATTCCGCCAACCACATCGGCAACGGCAGACACTAATGACTATGACAATGATGCCAGTACAGATAGCTTTGTCTTAGCCTCTTGGACATCATTGTTTGGTCAGTGGCCCAATGCTGCGCCGACGGATCTAATGACAATGACCTTTGATATTGCAGAGGGTGCTTCAGGCTCGTCTACAATTAACCTTACATCAAGTAGTAATGCCGCAGGCTTTACCTTTGACGGTCAGTCTCATGATGTGGTT
>JAQWMF010000044.1 GCA_029246925.1 Porticoccaceae bacterium | reverse complement strand
GTGAAGTTCTTAGAACCGTTTTTATAAAAACCTGTGAATGGCTTTTCATTAATACTCATTACACTGTCAACTCTAGCACCATATTTTTTTTGTACTTTTTTAATATCTGTCAGTGATAATTTGCCTTTGTAATAAAATCTGCTGCAGGAACTCATTATAGAATAAGGATCATAATCATATTCAAGTCTAGTCTTGTATTCCTCTAAAAAATCAATTTCCTCCATATCCAATTGACGAGGCCAACCCGGCATCAAATTTTCACAATATTTTTCTTTTTTATCTTCTTTGTAAGAACCATATCTATAGGTGTCATAACGTTCGTGTTCATGCATTAATCCAAGTAAATGCCCAAACTCATGAATTACAGTAGGTTTATATAACTTATTGACTATATAAGCGTTAAAATTAATTATGTTATCTTTACTAGAAAAATGAACGTTTTCATTATTTGAAAATGTAATTTTTGTTGTTTCATTGGAATCATCAGTTTCACAGTCACCCCAGCCAACAAAATCTACCATAGCGTATTTAGACCAACTAGTAGAAAGAATCCCTTTTACTTCATCCTTGAATTTGCTGAACGCTTCATTAGTAATGGCATCAATTTTTTGCCCCCAACAGACATTAAATTCTTTAAGTTTTGTTTTAACTGTTGAAATGTTTTTAATTACCTCAATTCCAAATGGCTCAGTTTTACCGATTAAACCTGTGCTATCAGTAACCGTTATAACAATATCCTTAGATATGCCAATATCATCAATTTCAGGAGTACCTGTCAAACTCCCATCAATGGTATTAAATGTTGCCCACTCAGGTGCTTTATTGATGGTGAAGTGAAAGTTTTGATCAGCATCAGGATCAATTACATTTGGTTTGAACTTATATATTTCTCCAATATTGGCTGTTAAATTTGGCAGATTGGCTATTTGAGGTGGTTCATCAACATCCTCTACTACTGTTTCTGTTATAGCAAAACCAACTTTTTTTTCTCCAGAATCCTTTTCAATATACTCGTAAAGCAAAAAGAGTTTTTGCCCAACATCTTGCTGGGTTAATGTATAATTTTTTTTGTAGGTCCCTTTACCACTTTTGGCTGTCCGCCAATGAGAGAAAAAAGATCCCTGTTTAATTTGATCTTCATTTATTAGCTTAAATTGTAGAGTTTGATTCTGTTTTGACGTGCCAATAAGTTCTACTTTAAATTTTGTAGTAGATTCTTTAACTTCTATTTCGAATGAAAAATCTTTTTCATCTGGTTTGTTTTCATTGATTCGTAAAGTAAATTTATTGATTCCTATATCTTCTTGCCAAGGGACACCACTTAATGTCACTGAAAATAGGTTATTTTCGTTTTTTGTTAGGGTAATTTCTTCTTTAGAATTGGAGAATGTTAACCACAGGGGTGATATATCGATTAATTTAACGGTTATTGTTTCATTGTCATTATCATTTATTAAAAGGTTTAGCGGGTAATCATGATCTTCTATAGCTGGAGGTATTGAAGTGATATTACTAATTATATTGGGCAAATCATTGCTAATAATATTTTCAGGTTCTTTAGCTTCTGGTTTTTTAGGTTTAGGTTCTTTAGTTTCAGGTTCTTTAGTTTCAGGTTCTTTAGCTTCTGGTTTTTTAGGTTTAGGTTCTTTAGCTTCTGGTTTTTTAGGTTTAGGTTCTTTAGTTTCAGGTTCTTTAGTTTCAGGTTCTTTAGTTTCAGGTTCTTTAGTTTCAGGTTCTTTAGCGTCTGGCGCTATAAGTTGGCCTAATATCTCAATGGTTGATTTACTGGGTTTGCTCCATAAATTAGGATTATCAACATCAGCCTCGCGGATAATCAATGTATATTGGCCTATCTTAAAGTCACTCTTTGGAGTGAAACTATTTGACTCTATTGGTTTCCATGTGCGATCCGTCTCGCCTATTCTGTACTGATACTTTCCGCTATGTGATCCTCCTGATTGCCAATGCCAGGTAGGTTTTAAATCTGATGTTTTCGTTTTAGTTTGTTTAGTAAAGTTGGGAGAGTTGGGTAAGGTTGGTATTAAATCAACAGCGATTACGGATTTAGGGAATTTGTTTTGATAATTAGATAAATTTTCTAAAATTGAATTATCACCTGATTTTTCCTTAATTTTTTCGGCTACCTCTTGCAAGCCTCTTATCATCATGTCCTGGGTCACTGGATCCAGATATGGAATATTATTTTCAGACTTAATGGCTGCACTGATTTGTTTCACAACCGTATTTAATTCTTTACTTTCTGCTTCAGCGCCAGAAACAGCTGCTAAAGCGTTTGTATAGGCATCACCCGTTTGGAATTTTTTATCCGTTGTTATTAAGGATGTCGGCGTATATTCAGCAATAGACTGATCGCCCAAGCCAAATACTTTGGCCACTGCTTTGTTGGATTGAAGAATATCATCTTGAGTCAGTTCTTTAGGTATGATTAGTTGACCATTGTTGTTAAGCCCTACCCCTGCATGTAGAACTGCCACTGTAGTGACTGGGGTTGTATAGAGCTTTGCTTGGTTATCCGATGTGCCAGACTGAACATGAGTTGAGCTAAGGATTGTATTTTTACCTAAACACTTAGGCTTAGCTGTTGCTTCGTCTATATAGTCACCACTACATTGATCTGGGTTTACAGAGGTTACCTGTGAAAAGATAACGCCTTTATAATCTTCAAGCACAAAGCTGTACGAACCATCATAATCAACTGTAGGTCTGGCTAGCTCATTCTTATCAACGTCGTAAATTACCAGTTGCAGACTGTGCCCTGTTAGCACTGGGCCCAGCATAATCTTGCCAGTAACAGTTATTTGGTTAGGTGGTTTTATTTGTGATGAGAATTCTTTTTTATAATTGGTATCAAACTTATCCGATTCAGCTGAAATGTTGACATCACCACATGCTGTAAGCAGAAGAAAATATATTACTGATAATTTTGAGTACAATCCGTTGCGCATATTAACCATCAGTTTTAATCCTTTAAAACCGTTTTTTCTGTTTTATACATAAGTATTCTTTATGAAAACAATACTTATTACATTAAATAATAAATTATTTATTATTTAAATATAGCCATATTTTCTATGCTTTTTTTTATAGATTAATAAAGATTAATAAAGGTTAAGAATATAAAAACCCTTACTGAAGTTGTTTAAATGGGGGGGGGTTAATTTTTATGGATTAGTTACATTCTATCATTAATCGGGTACTTCAATCCCTTTACTATATACTTTATTCTTATATTCTCCTGTAAATAGAAGTCCGTCCATATATAGTTTATCGTCAAGTTTTGCCATTATTGCTTGACGTTGAAGATTTATTGATTGGTTGTTACTTTGTGGATGGGACCATTTATAACTGTGTGTAATCTGCTCAAAATTACTAGCTACTATACCGTTAATAAAAAATATTTCTCTGTCATAACTCGGAATCCCTGAAAAAGAAATTTTTCTAATGTAAGATTCTTCCACAAAAAAATCAGGGGTTTCTGGAAGGTACGTTGCAACTAAATTCCAATAAAACTGTGCTTCAAACTGTCTAATAACATTAATGCCTTTATTATTAAATAGGCCGTCTTTTTTGATTAGACCTAAACTTATATTTTCCGTTTGAGGAAAACCATTAAGCTTGCCATTGAAAGTCTCCCCGTTAACAAATAAAAGTCTAATTTGTTCGGTTGAATAATATAAATTTTTGAGTGGATTAAAATCATAACAGCGATTGGTATCTATAAGGCTGAATGATCTTTCATTTAAATTGAAGGTATTCTGAGTTTTATTTTTTTCACAAAACTGTATTTGTGTCTCCCTTAATACGTCATATGGGCCATCAAAATAATAAAAACTATAATTTGGATAGGTTTTATCATCCAGCGTTTCAATACAATTTAATAAGCCACCTGCTTGATCAATCGGTTTATCTTTAACCATATCACATATGGCAATTGGGTAAGATTCAGCCTCTATAAATTTTCTTCCTTTTTGATAACGGTAGAGTGTTTTATTGCGGTATTTTGGATAACGATAGTTATATTTATAATTAGCCAATGGCAGACTGCTATGTAGGTAAAAATACTGACCATCCGTAAGTTTAGATAGATTAATAGAATCTTTTTGTTCATTATTTAATTTGGTTTTGTAGAATTTAGTTTTTACACCATTTTCATAGTACCTATAACTAGATTCATCACCTTCAACATCTTTATAAAGTCCTGTAAAAAAAACACCATTTTTTAATAAATGCTTCTGATTATCTGCTATTGGCGCACCATAAAACCTTTGAAGTCTTTTTTTGTCTTCATAAGACAAGGTTAGAATTAAGTTGAAACGATCATGACTATCTAAATCTTCGGGGTTTTTATTGTGCTCAACAGCCCAGTCAGCCATTCGCATATATTGATAGTCAAAGGCACTCTCGCAATAATTCATTATAGAAAATGGATCATAGGAACTTTTTTGCCAGTCTTTGTAGCTTATTAATTTGAGTTTTTGATCACGGCGTTTGTCTTCACCCTCTGAATTAAAATAGTAAACATTGTCTGTATCATTAGGTTCAACAGGCTTTGCATAGGTAATATGGTTGCATATATGTAGGAGTTCGGATTGATCTGTAAAATATGAACCAGATGATTGTTTACTAGAAAAATCACCGTGCCTATAGGTATCCAGACGCTCATGTTCATGGGGAAAGCCCAATAAATGGCCAAATTCGTGAACGATATCATGAGCTACTACAGCTGGCCAATTATCTGCGAGACTATTATCTGCAGGATTGAAATGCTGATAAAAAACAATCATTGCATTTTTAGCACTATAGAAAGCAGTATTCATAGTCCCATTTTCTTTAATGTACTCCTCTTTTATATGTATTTTGGTCACTTCTTCTGAGTCTGAATCAGTTGTGCATTCTTTATCCCAACCTTTAAACTCAATTGCAGAATTTTTGCCCCATGTATTCTCAACAACGCTCTTAATTCTATTCTTGTGTGATTGGTATAAAGACACAGATCCAGATTGAGGTACATGATCTTTTACTCTTTGGTCAGCACTAAAACAGATATTAATAGGAATTTTTACAATTGCTTCTTCAAATATATCGATCATAAATTCTTGAGTGATGTTGTCATGGGTAGTAAGTTTTACCTTATTCTCCATTTTGCTATGGTTTGATTCTGGTGTACCCTCTAGAAAATAAGTATTTTCTCTTTTTTTTACCTCTAGCCAATTGGGTGTAGCACCGACTTTTTCTACTTTGACTTCTGAATCGGTATCTTCCACCTCTATTTTATAGCTATATTTTTCTCCAACTTTGGCAACTTTAATGGGTTTTGATGTGATAATTGATGAGTTATTTTTTGCTTTTATGGTTAGCGTGAAAGTTTCTATAGCCTTGGAATTATCTTGTTTTAATGTATCATCGACATGCACCGTTACAGATATTTCTCTATCATCCTCTAAGTCAGGTGCCTCTGGCCAAATTATTTTACCTTGGTTATCTATTTTAAAAAATTTTTTTATTTCCGATCCATTAATTTTTTTAGGCTGAAATGTTAAATGAAATAAATGACTTGAGTTAAGGTCGACATCTGTAACTTTGACTTGATAGCTAAACCTATCACCTTCTTTTACAGTTTGGGGCTCTATTTTGGTAATTTCAGGTTTATCATTAGTATTTTCGATGGCATTTGTTTTAGCGCTTACTTTATAATCATCGCCGTATGAATCTGTGTAACTAACCTTAACGGAAATTTGCTTACCTACATGGTCCTGAGTTAGAGCGATTGTATGACCAGTTTCACCTTTCAGAAGCTCATCATCAGCATTCCACTCATAGGTATAGCTATTTTCAATTATACTATCGGCATCGTATATAACCTTAGGGTCAGCTGTTAGAGTCTGCCCTTGTTTTGGCGAACCACCGATAATAGATTTGCTGCCTATTAGCGTAGGATCGTCTTTCTTATTTTCGATGGCATTTGTTTTAGCGCTTACTTTATAATCATCGCCGTATGAATCCTTGTAACTGACTTTAACGGAAATTTGCTTGCCTACATGACCCTGAGTTAGAACAATTGTTTTACCAGCTTCACCTTTCAGAAGCTCATCATCAGCATTCCACTCATAGGTATAGCTATTTTCAATTATACTATCGGCATCGGATATAACCGAGGAATCGGCTGTTAAGGTCCCCCCTTGTTGTTGCGAACCACTGATAATA
>JAQWMF010000043.1 GCA_029246925.1 Porticoccaceae bacterium | reverse complement strand
CCTCGAAACCCTCGAAACCCTCGAAACCCTCGAAACCCTCGAAACCCTCGAAACCCTCGAAACCCTCGAAACCCTCGAAACCCTCGAAACCCTCGAAACCCTCGAAACCCTCGAAATCCTCGAAACGCTCGAAATCCTCGAAACGCTATAAACGCTTACACCGTTTCCAGGCGTGCTCCTTCAGCCACTCGGACACCTCACCGTTTTGAAGCCGCGAAACTTTACACAATGCCTGTTTTAAATTTGATCGCTTTAGCCTAACGGCAGGCAATAGATTTAGGTGCTAGTATATGATAATGATTCGCAATATCCTTAAGCCCCTGCCCTCTAGTATTTCTCAGATACATAGAATGATGCAATACGTCATTGGTACTGTATTAATTTTAGGCTCATGGCAGCATTACACAGTGCAACTTTCAGCGCTAATTTTTCTTATAGCAATGATCCTATATCAGTCATTAATTTTATTATTGAATTTAAAAACAGATATATTTTCTAATATTAAGCTAACGTTAGCGGTTGTTTTTGTTGACGGTATTGTGACGGGTTTATTAATAAAATTCTGTGGTCTGCAGCATGCTTTATCAATTGGTATTGGCTGTTTATTTGTATTGGTACATGTAAAAGCTATTTCAACTAATTCTTTAGCGGCAATATTAGGTGTCAGTGCATCTATTTACACAGCGAACTTTACTTCATTTCCCTCTTATAATTTAAACCTGTTAACTGAAATTATTTTATTGGGCTTGATGACAATATTCTTGCTATTTTTCTGTCTTAGTAAAGGCTATCAAGACAAATCTCTAAGAGAGAAGCTTGAATTGCAATTTAATGCTAATAGAACTTTAAAATTACATGTTCGTAGCCTGTCAAAGTATTTATCTCCCAGATTAAGTAAATCAATAGTTGCTGGAGATAATGTTCATGTTGAGGCCATTGATAAATCTCTTACTATCTTTTTTTCTGATATGAAGGGTTTTAGCCAACTATCAGAACAATTAAACCCGGAGCAGCTAGCTTGGCTTGTTAATTCCTATCTTAGCGAGATGTCAGAAATAGTATTCAGATTTGGCGGCACACTGGATAAGATGATCGGCGATTCTATTATGGTGTTTTTTGGCGACCCTAACAGCCGTGGCAACCAAACTGATGCGGTTGCCTGTGTTTGCATGGCAATGGCCATGAGAGAGGCTATGGGGCGACTTAAAGTAAGGTGGCATAACGCCGGCATTCAGAACCCGCCAAGTATAAGAATGGGTATCAATACCGGCAATTGTAGGGTGGGAAATTTTGGCACTGAAACCAAATTGGATTACACCGTGGTGGGAAGCGCGGTCAATTTGGCGAGCCATTTGGAATCTATTGCACAGCCTGGTGAAATACTAATAGCTGAGGTCACTTATAATCTTGTAAAAAACCACGTTGAATGCACTAAAAAAAACTTAGCAAACCCTCAGTGGCTCTCAAAAGAATTAAAGCTCTACTCGGTGCAACAGGTTGCCGATGGGCGAAACAAGTAACCTGATGCTCTTTCTGGTTATTGGTAATCTTTTATTGATGGGCATGAACAAACAAGATTACGATCACCAAATACATTATCAAGGCGCCCTACTGGCGGCCAATATTTGTTGGCACGTGTAAATTCTGAGGGATAAATGGCACGGCTTCGGCTGTAACTATGTTTCCATTCATCTGCAGTTGCGACGGCTGCTGTGTGCGGGGCACCAGCTAGGGGATTATCCTCTAATCTGTACTTTCCATCTGCTACATCAGCAACTTCATCGGCAATGGATAGCATAGCGTCACAAAAACGATCTATCTCTCGCTTTGACTCACTCTCAGTAGGCTCTATCATTAGGGTACCAGCCACGGGGAATGACATCGTGGGCGCATGAAAACCATAATCAATCAATCGTTTGGCAATATCATCTACGCTAACACCTGTTTGCTCTTTAATATCGCGAGTATCGACAATACATTCGTGAGCAACTCGATTATTAGCACCGGTAAATAGGATGCTGTACTTGGATTCTAAACGCTTGGCTATATAGTTAGCATTAAGTATGGCAACTTCAGTTGCTTGTCTAAGCCCTTTATAACCCATCATGCGGATATACATCCAGGTTATGGGGAGGATGCTGGCACTACCAAAAGGTGCAGCAGATATTCGTCCACCGCGACGACTAGCAGAATTATCTTCAGGTAAAAATTCCGCTAAATGGGAGCCTACACAAACAGGGCCTACACCTGGACCGCCGCCGCCATGGGGAATACAGAACGTTTTATGTAGATTTAGGTGAGAGACGTCACCGCCAAATTTTCCTGGCTGACAAACACCGACCATTGCATTTAAATTCGCACCATCAATATAAACTTGACCACCATTTTGGTGAACAATCTCGCATAGCTCTGTGATATTTTCCTCAAATACGCCATGAGTTGATGGATAGGTGACCATAATGGCTGAAAGGTTATCAGTATGCTGAGTGGCTTTTTGCTTTAAGTCATCTATATCCACATTACCCTGATCATCGCAGGCTACAACCACTACTTTCATTCCACACATTTGCGCTGATGCGGGGTTAGTGCCGTGAGCGGAGCTAGGTATCAAACAGATATTACGATGTTGATCACCGCGACTTTCATGATAGGATTTAATGGCAAGCAAACCTGCATATTCACCCTGGGATCCTGCATTGGGCTGAAGGGAGATGCCATCATAGCCCGTAATTTCTGCAAGCATAGATTCCAAATCACTTATAAGTGTTTGGTAACCCTGTGTTTGATCAGCTGGTGAAAATGGGTGGATATTAGCAAACTCTGGCCAGGTTACTGGCAACATCTCCGCCGTTGCATTGAGTTTCATGGTGCATGAACCAAGAGGTATCATCGCTCTATCTAGGGCAATATCTTTGTCCGAAAGCTTACGAATATAACGAAGCATTTCTGTTTCTGAGTGGTAGCTATTGAACGTTTCATGGGCGAGAAAGTTCTCGGTGCGCATCATATTGCCTGGAATATTCTGCACGGCCTGCTCGGCTAACTTTTCTATGGATAAACGATGATCACCGATAATGATATCCCACAAAAGACTGATATCTTCTGCGCTGGTAGTTTCATCTATGGAAATACCTAGGTGAGTTTCATCAATTTTGCGTAAATTAACATTATTGGCTTCGGCTTTTTGAATCAATGCTGAGGTGGTGGCACCCGTTTTTACAGTTAATGTATCAAACCAACTGCTGTTTTCAATAGCGATATTGTGCTGTATTAGACCCTGAGCCAACACCGTGGTTAGCATATGGACCCTATTGGCAATATCAGTTAACCCTTTGGGGCCGTGGTAGACTGCATACATACCAGCTATGACTGCCAATAGAACCTGTGCGGTACAGATATTTGAGGTCGCCTTTTCTCTACGAATATGCTGCTCTCTGGTTTGCAGTGCAAGCCTGTATGCAGGATTACCCTGCGCATCCTGTGAAAGACCAACAATTCTTCCGGGTAGATTTCGCTTATAGGCTTCTTTGGTGGCCATATAGGCGGCATGGGGACCGCCAAAGCCCATGGGCACACCGAAGCGCTGTGTTGAACCTATAGCTATATCAGCACCTAATGAACCGGGGGATTCGAGGAGTACAAGGCTGAGAATATCAGCAGCCATGACTACAATACCTTTTTGCTCGTGAACTTTGGCTATGGTTTCTCGATGATCAAGGATGTCACCACTGACACCAGGGTACTGAAGCAAGATACCAAATACATCACCGTCACATTCGGTTGGCTTGCCAATAACAACCTCAATACCAAGTGGCTCAGCCCGTGTTGCGATAATATCGATAGTTTGCGGCAGGCAATCACTATCAACATAAAAGCGATTAGATTTTGATTTTGACACGCGGCGTGAAAGCGTCATGGCTTCAGCGGCAGCGGTTCCCTCGTCTAACATGGAGGCATTGGCAATTTCTAAACCCGTAAGATCAGTGACCATGGTTTGGAAATTGATTAGTGCTTCCAATCGGCCCTGTGATATCTCAGGCTGATAGGGGGTGTAGGCTGTGTACCAAGCTGGATTTTCTAGAATATTCCGAAGAATAACGCTAGGCGTTAAGGTGCCGTAATAACCCTGTCCTAAAAAACTTTTGAAAATTTTATTTTTATCCGCAATTTGACGCAGCTCTTTAAGCGCCTGATCTTCTGTACAGTGAGTAGGTAGTTTTAGTGGCTGGTTGTTTATAATTGACTCAGGAACGACCTGTTCAATAAGTTGCTGCAAATTATTGCAGTCAAGCATGCCGAGCATAGTCTGCTGATCATCTGCACTGGGGCCTACATGACGTGTAGCAAATTGTTCAGCATTTTGCAGATCATTGAGCGTTCGTTTCTTTTGAAGCATCTAACGTCTCCTGAGTTATCCTCGATAATATCGCTGGGGTACAAATGGCATTGAAGTCACAACAAGTGGGCGCGACTTACCTCTGACTACGGCATTAACCTGTGTTCCTGTGGAAGAATATTTTGTTGCTATATAACCCATTGCAATGGGTTTTTGTAGGCTTGGTGAGAAACCACCACTAGTTATGAAACCGATCACAGTACCCGCTTCATTAATAAGCTCTGCACCCTCTCGTACAGGCGCTCTTCCATCAATGGTAAAGCCAACACGTTTCTTTTGTATTCCCTCATCAATGTGTTTTAACACTGTGGCTGCGCCGGGAAAACCACCCTGTTTTTGACCCCCTGCTCTTCTGGACTTGCTGATACTCCACAGCAAGCTGGCCTCTACGGGTGTGGTGTCCTGATTCATATCATGGCCATAGAGGCATAAACCAGCCTCTAGTCGCAATGAATCTCTTGCTCCAAGACCAACCCATCGAACTTTCTTATTAGCCAATAAGATATCAGCCACTGCAGAACAATCCTGCGGTTTTATAGAGATTTCAAAACCATCCTCGCCGGTATAACCCGATCGAGTGATATAGCATGAAAGTCCATTAATGGTTGCTGAACAACCTTGCATAAAACGCAATAAAGCGACGTCTGGGGCTAATTCACTCAGAATTTCTCCAGCCATTGGGCCTTGGAGTGCCAGTAAACCTTGATCTTTAAGTTCAGTTATATCAGCACCTACTAGGTTATCTCGAAAATGCTGTATATCTTGTTGCTTACAGGCTGCATTAATAACAACAAAAAAGGTGTGTTCATCCCAGCGAGTAATAATCAGATCGTCAAGGATGCCACCCTTGTCATTAATAAGGGTACTGTATGTCATGTTATTAACAGCGAGCGCTTGTATATCTAACGGCATGAGTCTCTCTAGCTGTTCGGCGACATCATTACCCTGAATAATAATCTGACCCATATGTGATACATCAAAAAGCCCTGCCGCCTCTCGTGTATGCATATGTTCTTCTATAATTCCACCAGCATAGTTAATTGGCATTGAATAACCGGCAAAGGGAACCATTTTAGCGCTAGCCTCGATATGATGATCGTGAAAACGGGTAATCTTTTGTTGCTCTGATAACGACATAGAATGGGCAAAATTGGCTTAGGAATACGTAGATAATATAACTAGATATGAAATAAGTTAAATTAATAGATATAATGTTTCCATTAATTTTATAAATACCTAAAAAGTCGCTATAAATGAAAAATTTACCCACGGATCTTCTACGCGCATTTGTGACTGTTGTCGAGTTTAATAGCTTTACAAAAGCCGGTGAACTATTAGGCCGTTCCCAGCCCGCTATTAGCTTGCAAATCAATAGACTCGAAAGCTTACTAGATGAAACACTCTTGGTAAGAGATGGGAAAAATATTATTCTGTCTAATATTGGAGAGACTATTTATGAATATGCTAAACAAATTCTTTCACTTAATGATCTAGCAATCAGTGAATGCGCTAAAAGTACCGTTATGGGTAAGGTGCGCTTGGGTATTCCCAGTGAGTTTGCAACCATCCTTTTGCCGAAGATTGTGGGCCGATTTGCTAAGGCCTACCCCAATGTGACTTTGGAAGTAAATTGTGAATTAAGCAAGACTCTTTTGTCACGCTCTGGCAAAGCAGCACATGACTTAATCTTAGCCCTTCAAAATAATCCATTAGAAGAATCTGAAAATCTGGTAAAAACCGATAATTTAGTCTGGGTATCTGGGCCTGATTATAACTCTCAAAAGCCGCCGCCAATCCCTCTAATTGTTGCACCTGAGGGCTGCATTTATCGTCAGCGTGCCATTAGGGTATTGAATAAGACAAAACAACTCTGGCAGATTGTTTATAACATCCCTGATCTTACAGGTATTCAATATGCTATTCAGGAAGGATTGGGTGTCACCGTCCTCGCCAAAAGCACCGTGCCAGAAAACCTTAAAATACTATCACATTCTCAGCGTTACCCTGATCTTGGCACGGTTGGCATTAGCCTGTTAAACGTCAGGAAAAATGCCAAAAATCAGGCTATTGATTTGCTTGAAGAGTTTTTAAGAACAAGTCTTACATGATTATTGACGCACTTGTCGAAAGAGTGGCGGGCGGTTTAAATGAGTGCTTCTAAATGGATTGATATCAAGCCCTCCCCTACGCAGATAGCGGGCATAGACCGAAAGCTCTTGAGGGCAACAGGCTGAGATAATATCTAAAAATATCTGCTCTACACATTGCTCATGAAAATCCTGATGCTGCCGATAGGAAACTATATATTGAAGTAATCCTTCTCGATCAATTTTAGGGCCTTTATAAAAAATATAAACTGACGCCCAATCGGGTTGATCTGTGACTGGACAATTAGTTTTGAGTAAGTGGGAATAAAGCGTCTCATCAACGACCTTGTCACTGCTCGCTTTGAGTAGATTGCTATCTGGACTATAAGCGTCAATGAGTACTGATTGCTGATCAATACATAAACCCTGAGGCTCAGAAATGGGCTGAATACCCTGATACTCAGAGATTTCATAAACCAAAACTTCAACGACAGTACCTGTGGCAGCGGACAAATCTTTAACCAACAGATTATGAACGGCCTCCATCGAAGAAAATTTGGTTTGTATAAATGAGTTTAAATATAACTTAAACGATTTCGACTCGACAATGAATTGACTATCGCAAGCAATAATAAACTCAACGATGGCAATCTGTGGAAGACCATCGAGGTTTAGCCATGACAATTCATAGCCGGTCCAAAGATCCACGCCAATAAAGGGTAATTTATTTAAATCATCTGACTGGCGAGCCACAGCACGGGCTATAGGGCAGAGTAAACTGGAGTCATAGCTATCACTGTAGCTGCTTTCCTTGCCTAATTCTGTAAATCTGTAATCACTCATTAGCTTCGCAACCTTGAGCCTTTTTCCAATAGCCATAGGGCTACAAAGAATAAAATCATTGAAAATAGACCCACCATGGCAAATGAGCCAACAATATTGATATCTGTAATTCCAACCATGCCATAGCGAAAAGCATTAACCATGTAGAGGATTGGGTTTAATAGGGTTAGTGACTTCCAGAAACCTGTTAAGAGTTCAATTGAGTAGAAAACGCCACCTAAATAAATAAGAGGTGTTAGAACAAAGGTTGGAATAATTGAAATATCATCAAAGCTAGATGCAAAAATAGCATTAATTAAACCCGCTAGAGAAAACATCAGCGAGGTCATAAATACAATACCAATAGTGACCGGCACACTATGCAGGCTGAAATCAGCAAAATAGATGGATAAAATGGTAACTATTAGACCCACACCCAGCCCTCGGGCCATACCGCCCACAATATAGCCAACCAAAATTATCCAATTTGGGGTTGGCGACACCAGTAATTCTTCAATATTACTTTGAAATTTTGAACCAAAAAATGATGACACCACATTGGAATAAGAATTAGTGATTACAGACATCATGATCAGGCCGGGAGCTACAAACTGAATATAGGGCAGTGAGGACATATTACCTATGCGTGAACCCACTAATTGACCAAAAATAACGAAATACAACGCCATGGTTATAACCGGTGGCACCAATGTTTGTGGCCAAATTCTCATAAACCGGCGAATTTCACGGCGCACAATAGTCGAAAAGGCAACCCATTGTTGTTGACTATTCATTACTGGAGACCTCATCGTCTGCTGTTAGGTTTTTTTCTACCATATCAATAAATAATTCTTCTAACCGATTGGTCTTATTTCGCATACTAATAATTTCAACGCCCAACGCTGTAAGCTGATCAAATAACTGATTTAGCGACTTATTTTTATCTATAGCTACCTCTAATGTATTGCTGTCCACCATAGTTAGCGGATAACCATTAAGCTTAGGAACGTTTTCAATTTCTCCTTTTAAATCAAGAATAAAGGTTTCTTTGTTAAGCTGCTTTATGAGGTTTTTAACGCTTGTATTTTGAACTATCTTACCCTTATCTATTATCGCTACGTTGCGACATAGGCGCTCAGCCTCTTCTAAATAATGGGTGGTTAAAATGATGGTAGTACCCTGACGATTGATATCCTCAAGAAAGCCCCACATTGATCGACGAAGCTCTATATCAACTCCCGCTGTTGGCTCATCTAAAACCAATAATTTGGGCTCGTGAATCAATGCTCGGGCAATCATTAATCGGCGCTTCATTCCACCGGAAAGACTTCTAGAGGGTACGTTATGCTTTTCCCACAACCCTAGCAGCTTTAAGTACTTATGGGCTCGCTCAGTGGCAACTGAAGCCGGAATACCATAATAACCCGCTTGAGTAATAAGAATATCTATAGGCTTCTCAAATTGATTGAAATTAAACTCTTGCGGCACCACGCCCACATATTGCTTGGCGGCACTAAAATCATCGTCTATATCAATACCAAATATCTTAAGACTACCACTGGTTTTTCTCACTAAAGAGCATATAACCCCGATGGTTGTGGACTTTCCCGCACCATTTGGACCCAGCAAGGCAAAAAAATCGCCCTCAGTGACTTCGAGATCTATTCCCTTAAGTGCCTGAAAGCTGTTGTCGTAGGTTTTGGCCAAACCCTGAATTAAAAGAGCGTTATTTTGATGGGTATTCAATTTATTCAATCTCTTTGTCTATAATTATCGTATCTGTCTATTGTAGCTTGGTTCATATACTCTGTCCGCTGTTAAGGTGCTAAAGGTGGTGACTCAGAGCATTATTCAGCATAATATTAACCAGAGACTAAATATTTAGCCCAACACTATGCCTAGAAAAACAATTCATCGCTTCTTGCCCAATATCAATAAATTACTTGAGACTCCCTCTTTACACTGGATTAGATCGCTAGCGAAGGATCCAAATTTATTCCACATTAATCGGCATTCTGTATCCCTAGCCTTCGCTATCGGGGTTTTTTGTGCGTTTTTACCACTACCTGGACAAACTTTAATTGCAGTGGTTCTTTGCTATTGGCTGGGAGCTAATCTACCCATAGGTATTATTTTGATCTGGATTAGCAACCCTATAACCATCCCACCGATGTTTTTTCTTACCTACCAACTCGGCTCAAGTATTCTGGATACGCAGGCGGTGCAGTTTTCGGCTCAAATGGATTGGCAGTGGTTTAAAAGCCTTGGCTCAGATATTTTCAAGCCATTATTACTGGGGAGTGTAATATGTGGCACCCTTCTCTCTGCAGTGAGCTACTTTGCCGTCTTTCAACTGTGGCGATGGAAAGTGCTCAAGAACTGGCAAGAACGTTTAGAGAAGCGCGTTAAAAACGACAACCAACGTTCCTAGCTTTCGTATTTCAAAGCCTCGGCAGGCACTGTTTTACTAGCCCTTATCGCAGGGTACAAGGTCGCTAACAGGGTTAAGATTAAAGCTGACAGAGAAACAAAAATAACGTCATGCCAACGCAAATCTACTGGCACATAGTCAATTGGATAAATTGATGTATCAAGAAGCTTTGACCCCAGAATACCCTCTACAACGGCAACTAGATCACTGACCCAATAACAACCAAGCAAACCTAGCATTACACCGAAAAAGATACCCACACTTGCTATCAGCAGGCCCTGCACCAAAAATATCTGTAGCACATGTTTTTTAGATACACCCATGGTTTGCAATATTGCAATATCTTTGCGCTTATTGATCACCATCATCATTAGCATAGAAATTACATTAAACGCGGCAATACCAACAATCAAGAAGACTAATAAGGAAACCATATTGCGAGATAACTTGATGGCTTGATAAAGGTTGCCATAGCTTTGAGTCCAGTCTATAGAGCGAAAACCATTGGGGAGCTGACTCAATATTCGATGTGCAACCAAACTCGACTGAAACAGATTATTCACCTGCACTCGAAAACCATCAATTGAATCACTTCGACCCGTCATAATTCCGGCTTGTTGAAGTGACACAATCCCAAGTACTTGATCGACTTCTGTTCTGGTTGTAAAAACATCAACGAGGATCAAAGAAATCACTTTGGCACGTCGATTATCATCAGACGGTAAAATAATGTTAACCGGTGTTCCTGGTATTAAATTAAGCGCATCAACAATAGGCTTTGCCAGCAATAGCTCTCCATCGGCTGGCATACCCAAATTATCCGCCTTAAGGACTGCGCCCAGACCTTTTGGGAAACTTACAGGGTCTAGTCCTATTATCTGAATCGGGCGGGTATTATTTTTTGAAAAAATAACAGCTTCCACCTGATTAAATGGGGTTACTTCATCTACGTTGGGGACTGTGGATATTAGCGTTTGCTGAGAACGCCATTCCACCTGACTCTCTGGCGTAATAATCTGTACATGAGGAACAACCGATAATATATGCTCGCGCATCTCACGATCAAAACCATTCATCACAGACAACACTATAATAAGTAGGCCTACTCCCAGCGACAAACCAAATAGTGCAAGCAGGGAGATAAAAGAAACCATCCTGTTATTGCGGCCACCAGAGAAAAAATACCTTAGACCAATAAAAAGTGGTAAGTTTTTAATCAAGATTTGACCCCAAAACACCATCAACCAGACAAATTGTACGATCTAACTGTTGAGCGATATGCGGATCATGGGTAACAATCACAAAACTAATATTAAGCTCGCTATTAAGCTCTTTTAACAGCGTTAGCACGGATTCTGCAGTCTTAGGATCAAGATTACCTGTAGGCTCGTCCATAAGCACTAAGGACGGTTTACAGGCCAATGCTCGCGCTATGGCTACTCGCTGTCGCTCACCGCCTGACAACTCTGAGGGACGATGATGCAATCTCTCAGACAAACCCACTCTGACTAACAGTTCTTTGGCATATTTTTCCCCGCCGAACGCATCACCACCGATTAAACTGGGCAAACTAACATTTTCAAGCGCGCTAAACTCATCAAGTAAATGATGAAATTGATAGACAAAACCAATATGCTGATTGCGCCATGCCGCTCTTTGCGTGGGGTCAAGATCACACCATTGTTTTCCCTTAAGCGTTACCGACCCGCCGCTAGGGTCATCCAATCCGCCCATTAAATTTAATAGCGTTGATTTACCGGAACCAGAAACCCCTACAATAGCCAGCTTTTCACCCGACATTATTTCAAGATCAATGCCTTTAATAACACTGAGCGTATCGCCAGAATCACCCTGTTGGTAATCTCTCTGTAAATTAGTTGCCTGTAGAATAGCTTTACTGGTCATAACGCAGTGCCTCCGCTGGCAATACTTGACCTGCACGCCAAGCTGGATAAATAGTGGCTAGAACACTTATAACTGATGCCCCTATTACCACTAGCAAGATATCTGTAAATACCAACTTACTTGGTAGAGAGCTAATCATATAGACCGCCGGATTAAACATATGTGAATTTGTTAGGCCTTCAAAAAATGACACAATATCGCCTATAAATAATGCAACTAAACATCCCAAAAAAAGACCTAGAACTACGCCGACTAAGCCAATTGCAGAGCCCTGAATAATAAAAATTTTCACAATTTGATCTGATCTTGCTCCAAGAGTTCTTAGGACTGCAATATCTTTTCGCTTATCTGCAACCATTAGCAGCAAGCAGGCAACAATATTAAATGCCGCCACTGCAATAATTACTGATAACAGCAATCCAACAACTAGCTTTTCCATACGCATTGCCTGAAAAAGTGTAGCCATTTGTTCACTCCAAGTTTCAAGCTGCATCGTATCGGGCAAATCAGGCACTATTGAATTAACAACGGCTTGCGCTTGAAAAGGATCGTCTAAGGCTAACTGTAATCCCTGATAATTATCTCCAAGCTGGAAAAGTTTGCGGGCATCTCGCTCATGAATATAGGCAGTGGTTGCATCTACTTGGGCGCCCACTTCAAAGATTCCAATGACGACCATCATTTTTAGGCGCGGAAAGGTTCCCACCGGGGTTACTGAAAGCTTTGGCAATATGACTTCAATACTGTCACCTATATCAACGCCGAGCCGTCTTGCTGCTTGACGACCTAATAAGATGCCATATTCACGGGGCTGTAGCTTTGATACATCACCAATCAACAGACTATCTGATAATAGTTTGGCTGAGGGCCATAAGGCATCTATTCCCTTCAATAACACCGCCTGTTGCCGTGATCTATTTGCCAGCATGGCATAGTCCTCGAGAATAGGCGTGACTGCGTTAATTCTTTGATCGCTAGTCTTTAATTGTTTAGATAGCTGGTTAATCTGTTGAGGGCTAATACTGTTGTTGTGCTTTATAGTAATGTGCGGAACAACATTAAGAAGACGCTGTTTTATTTCACGATCAAAACCATTCATTACTGAGAGCACGACAATTAGCGTCATTACACCGATCGCCATTGCGGCAAAGGAAAAGCCAGAGATAAACGACAAAAAACCTTCATTTCGCTTACTTAGGGCGTATCGGATACCAATATAGAATGATAGATTTGATTTCATGCACAGATTAAACAGTAATCCCTGTGAGGGTACAACTCTAGCTCTACCATGCATTGATGATTTACGGAAAATTTAACTATTTTTTAGCTTTGGCTCTGCTCGACGACTTTCACGACTGACTCTATTCAATCCATTCAGTGCAGCCACACGATAAGCCTCTGCCATAGTTGGATAATTAAACGTTGTACGCAAGAAGTACTTAATGCTGTTGGCTTCACCCTGCTGATTCATGATCGCCTGTCCAATATGGATAATCTCCGCAGCCTCGGCACCAAAGCAATGGATACCCAAGATTTCCAAGGTTTGCTGATGGAAGAGAATTTTTAACATACCAACCTGTTCGCCGGAAATATGCGCTCTGGCTATCTCTTTAAAATAAGCACGGCCAGTTTCGTAGGGTATTTTTTGCTCAGTTAGCTGTGCTTCAGTTTTACCAACATAACTAATCTCAGGAATCGTCCAAATACCGGTAGCCACATCGTCAACTCGATATTTATCCTGCAAATTACAGATATGGGAGGCAGCAAAACGACCCTGATCATAGGCGGCACCCGCCAGTGCTGGCCAACCAATCACATCACCTGCCGCATAAATATGGGGCACTGCGGTTTGATAATCCTGATTAACCTTTATTTGACCGCGCATATCGGCTTCTAAGCCAACATTTTCCATACCTAGGTCTTGGGTATTACCGGTTCGTCCATTGGACCACAGTAGCGCATCACCATGTATGCGTTTGCCAGACTTTAAGACCAAAGTCACACCATTTTCACTGGTCTCAACACGTTCATACTCTTCATTATGACGCACGCTAACACCCAGATCTCTGAGGTGATAACTGAGGGCATCAGATATTTCATCATCGAGAAAACTCATCAGCCATTCTCTAGTGTTAACCAAGTCTACCCTTGCGTCTAAACCAGCAAAAATAGAGGCATATTCGCAGCCAATAACACCAGCCCCATAAATAATCACATTCAGCGGCGAATGATCCAAAGTGAGGATACTATCGCTATCAAAGATCAATGGGTGATTAAAATCTATATCGTTGGGTTGGTAGGGATGTGAGCCAGTGGCAATCAAAAAATAGTTACTTTTAATCTTGATCGAGTCCCCAGAATGACTGCTGACCGAGACTTCGTGAGAATTAATAAATTTAGCCCGACCTACGTGAATTCTAACGCGATTGCGAGCATAACCTTTGGTGCGCCCTTCAACCTGCTTAGTAATCACATCTTCGGCGGCGCGCATCACTTCAGGAAAGGAAAACCAACGCGGATCGCCAACACTGCGAAACATAGGCATGGTGTTGTACTGAACCATGCGTCTCACTGAATGACGCAATGCTTTAGAGGGAATGGTTCCGAGATGGGTACAGCTGCCACCTGGCTCGGCGCGATCATCAATAACAGCGACACGTAAACCCTGTTTAACCGCATTCATTGCAGCCCCCTCTCCGGCTGGACCACTACCAATTACTACAAGGTCATAAGAGAAATCTGTCATAACTACTATTCTTTATCTTTTAAATTAGAGGCGTTTTTGTATAAGGGTTTTGACGTGTTAGACCTATTTTCATCACATTTATTGGGATCATCGCCACAAATTTCGCAGGTATAATCGTCTTCTCCAAGCGCGGCAGCAACACCACCACAGGAACCTGATATAGGCTTTTTACCCAGCAAAACCCCAATAGCCATTATTGAAATCAAAACCACAAAGCCAATTACTGCAAATAATATTTCTAACACTATTTTATAAACCTATAAAAAATTTAATCGAGATAGGATTCAAAGTCGTTGCTTACTTTGGAAACAAATTGTCCATTTTCCCTAACCAACATATAAGTGGCTATACCAAGGTCTTGCGCTAAACCTAAGCTTTGCTCTGCGCCTAAAACTGAAAAAGCTGTAGCCCATGCATCAGCCTCTGCGCATGAGCTTGAAAGTACGCTCACTGATGCTAAGTTATGAACAATTGGTTTTCCAGTTTTTGGGCTAATGGTATGAGAATAGCGCACACCATCACGTTCAAAATAATTTCTGTAATCACCCGATGTTGCAATAGCAATATCCGTTAAATCAATTATCTTATCTACCTCTGCAAATAATTGAGGTTGCTCCAAAGCTATTCGCCAAGCTATGCCGTCAGCGTTAAAACCGCTAACGCGAATTTCACCGCCAATCTCAACTAAATAATCTGGTAAAGCCAACATTTCAAGGAGATCAGCAACCCTGTCAACAGCATACCCTTTTGCAACAGCAGATAGATCCAATTCAACAGGCTTATGTTTTGAGAGTGTTTGCCCAACTAAGATAACAGCATCAAAGCCTATTTTTTCTTTAATACGCTCTATGGTCTTAGATGAGGGGATAGAATCATGCCTTCCGTCTGGACCAAATCCCCATAAATCCACGAGCGGGCCTATGGTTGGATCAAAAGCACCGCTGCTTAGTTGCCAAATTTTTCGGCTGATTTTCACAACCTCGAAAAATTCTTGAGAAATAGTCATCGTCTGGCCAACAGGCAAACGATTAAAATGACTAATTTCTGAATCCTTTTTATAGGTAGACATCGAACTGTCTACCTTGGAGAGCAGTTGCTCAATTTGCTGATCTAAGTCTTCAGGAGGTAACTGATCAGCAATAACCGTAATATGGTAACTAGTGCCCATCTTGCTACCTGAAATCTCTATAACTTCAGGCTTACTACTGCAGCCTAGTATTAGCAGACTAACTAAAATTACGAGTGAGCGCCATGAGGCAAACAACGTAGTTTGCCCTTGGCTACTCACGTCAAGATACCTAGCCACCAAAGTCATCAAGCATGATGTTTTCTGGCTCTACACCAAGATCTTCCAACATCTTAATAACAGCAGTATTCATCATTGGCGGTCCACACATATAGAACTCACAATCTTCTGGAGCCTCGTGATCCTTTAGATACTGCTCATAAAGTACATTGTGAATAAACCCTGTAAGGCCATCCCAATTATCTTCTGGCTGAGGATCTGATAGAGCTAGATGCCAATCAAAATTATCATTCTCGGCAGCTAACTGATCATACTCTTCATCATAGAAACATTCTTTAAGTGATCTAGCACCGTACCAAAAACTAATTTTACGATCAGAGTTAATACGCTTAAGCTGATCGAAAATATGTGATCTCATCGGAGCCATTCCAGCACCACCACCGATAAATACCATTTCAGACTTAGTCTCTTTAGCAAAGAACTCACCAAAAGGACCATAGACAGAAATCTTATCATTTGGTTTTAGATTAAATACATACGAGGACATCTTGCCCGGCGGGATGCCAGTAGAACCTGGAGGAGGACTAGCAATGCGTATGTTAAATTTAACAATGCCCTGTTCTTCTGGGTAGTTTGCCATTGAGTAGGCACGAATAAGAGGTTCTTTAACTTCAGAAGTGTACTGATACAGACCAAAACGCTCCCAGTCACCCCTGTATTCTTCTTCAACGTCAAAGTCAGAATAATTCACCACATGAGGAGGACATTCTAGCTGCACATAACCACCTGCTCTAAAGTCTACATGTTCACCCTCTGGCAAGCGCAACGTTAACTCTTTGATAAAGGTTGCAACATTTGGGTTGGATTCAACAGTACATTCCCAGCGCTTAACACCGAACACTTCTTCAGGAACCTCTACTTTCATATCCTGTTTAACCGGTGCTTGACAAGAAAGTCTCCAGCCCTCGTTGGCCTCTCTGCGGGTAAAGTGCGCTTCCTCAGTTGGAAGCATAGAACCACCGCCATCAGAAACGACACATTTGCACTGCGCACAACTTCCACCACCACCACAGGCTGACGGCAAGAATAAGCCAGCATTTGACAGTGTTTGCAAAAGTTTATCACCAGCGGGAACAGTGATGGTTTTTTCGCCGTTAATTTCGATATTTACATCACCAGAAGCAACCAGTTTGCTACGAGCGGCAAGAATAAAGGCCACTAGCGCCAAGATCACCGCTGTGAACATGGCTACGCCTAAGATAATTTCAGTCGTCATACTGCTTTAATTCTCCAATTTTTATAGGTCTATGCCGCCGAACGACATAAAGCCTAAGGAAATCAAACCTACTGTAATAAATACGATACCCAAACCTTGTAAACCCTCAGGGATGTCGCTGTACTTTAGCTTTTCTCGGATACCTGCCAAAACTGCAATAGCAAGTGCCCAAGAAGTACCAGAACCAATGCCATAAACCACACTTTCAGTAAAACCATATCCACGCTCGGCCATAAGCAGCGAACCACCTAAAATGGCGCAGTTCACTGTAATAAGTGGCAAGAAAACACCCAGAGCACTGTAGAGCGCAGGTACGTATTTATCGAGCACCATCTCAAGTATTTGAACCAATGCTGCAATCACACCAATAAAGCATAGATACACAAGGAAGCTAAGATTTACATCTGGAAGTCCAGCCCATGCAAGAGCTCCATCTGCAAGCAAATAGTTCATTAGCAAATAATTTACGGGCACTGTAATGGTTTGTACCACTATAACGGCGATGCCAAGACCAATGGCTGCATTGATCTTTTTCGATACCGCGATAAAGGTACACATACCCAAAAACATACTAAGAGCAATGTTATCGATAAAAATCGATCTAACTAATAGGCTAAGATAATGTTCCATTAAACAACCTCGCTCTTGCGGCTATTCGCAGTAATCTTAAAGTCGGATTTTTCAATCTGCTCAGTCTTCCAAGAACGCAACACCCAGATAAATAGACCGATCAAAAAGAATGCACTAGGTGGCATTAGCATCATGCCATTAGCAACATACCAACCACCTTCAGTGCTGACAGGGAATACCTGAATACCCCAAATTTTACCCGCGCCTAACAACTCACGAATAAACGCTAGCAACATCAAAATAACGCTGTAGCCAAGGCCGTTACCGATTCCGTCATAAAAACTTGGTAGCGGTGGATTTTTCATAGCAAAGGCTTCAGCTCGACCCATCACAATACAGTTGGTAATAATTAGACCGACAAATACTGATAGCTGCTTACTTATATCATAGGCCACCGCTTTTAGAACCTGATCTACCATGATTACCAATGATGCAATAATAGTCATCTGAACGATAATTCGGATGCTATTAGGAATATGATGGCGTATCAAAGAAACGAAAAGGTTAGAAAAGGCCGATACTGTCGTCAGCGCCAAACACATAACAAAAGCAACTTTCATGCTGGTCGTTACAGCGAGTGCCGAGCAAATACCAAGTATCTGCAATGCAATAGGATTATTGCTAGCAATTGGCTCTAATAAGATATCTCTAGTCTTGGACATCTCTTACGCCTCCCCTGTTTTAAGATTTTCGATAAAGGTCTTAAAGCCTTGGTCGCCCAACCAATACTTAACAAGGTTATCAACCCCTTTAGTAGTTAGTGTTGCACCAGCTAGACCATCAATTTTAGATTCTGCACCATCGCGAGAAACATCCACTTTACCCTTGATTACCTCAAGCACAAGGGCTTCGTCGTTGTAGGCTTGTTTGCCTATCCAGCTAGCCTTCCACTTAGGATTATCGACTTCTCCACCAAGTCCTGGTGTTTCTGTATGCTCATAAAAACCAATACCTGCAACGGTTTGCAAGTCAGATTCAAGAGCAATAAAACCATAGAGTGTCGACCACAGACCATAGCCTTTAATGGGTAGAATCACCTTCTCAAGACCGTTGGCGTTTTCAACAATATACACCTTAGAAAAATTAGCTCGACGCTTAATTTTGGCTATATCTTCTGATGAGCTTAAAGCAACTGAAAGCGCAGGATCTGAAGACGCTTTACGTTGATCGTAGCTATCAGCATCAATTTCACTGGTGTATCGACCCGTTTGCATATCAACTAGTTTTACGCTAATTTTTTCAAACTGAGTTTCAACATCAACACCCTCTTCCAATAAACCCGCAGATGCCAGAATATTAGTCTTTAAATCAAGTAGCTTATTAGCCTCTTGAGCAGGACGAAGAAAAACAGCTGCACTGGATACAACCACTGCACAAACAATACACAGGGTTAGTGCAACGGTAAACGTTTTAGTAACAGACTCATTAGCCACGTGCTAGCCTCCTCTTGATATTAGACTCAACAACATAGTGATCAATTAGTGGTGCAAACAGGTTAGCGAATAGAATTGCCAACATCATACCTTCTGGGAAGGCCGGATTAACCACTCGAATAAGAATAACCATTACACCAATGAGTAAACCGAAAATAAACTTACCTGTATTGGTCATTGCTGCAGATACTGGATCAGTTGCCATAAAAATGGCACCAAAAGCGAAGCCGCCAATCACCCAGTGCCAATAGAAAGGCAGTGCAAACATCGGATTAGTGGATTCAATACTATTAAACAGCATGGAAACTAGCGCAGAACCAACAAGTACACCACCAATGATGCGCCATGAGGCAATTTTCATACTCACCAATAGAGCCCCTCCAATAAGGATGGCTAATGTAGATGTTTCACCTATAGAACCCTGGATAGTACCGATAAATGAATCCATCCATGTGGCTGTTTGTGCTAACGCATTAACACCGTCAGTTGCAGCAATTGAAAGCATAGTAGCGCCCGCATAACCGTCTACTGCAGTCCATACCATATCTCCACTCATATAAGCGGGATAAGCAAAATATAGGAATGCTCGACCAGTCAATGCAGGGTTTAGGAAATTCTTTCCTGTACCGCCAAAAATTTCTTTACCGATAACAATACCAAAGCTAATACCAACGGCAACCATCCATAGAGGCAAGTCTGGTGGACAGCAAAGAGCAAAGAGAACCGAGGTTACAAAGAAGCCTTCGTTGACTTCATGACCACGAACGCTGGCAAATAATACTTCCCAAAAACCACCCACAATAAAGGTAATCGCATAAATAGGAATAAAATAGGCCGCACCATGGATCATATTGTCCCAGATGCTGTTAGCGTCATAACCCGCTAGTAAGCCAATAAAGATGCCGCGAAGTCCTTCCTGACTCGCCATACCCATATCAGCCATAATGCTGTTAGCTTGAAAACCAATATTCCACATACCAAAAAACATGGTGGGGAAAGTAGCTAACCATACGGCGATCATCACGCGCTTAAGATCAATATTATCTCTTACATGTGAACTATTTTTAGTCACATCAGCAGGTTTAAACAGGCCGGTATCAATAGCTTCAAAGAGTGCATACCAACCCTCCCACTTACCGCCTTTTTTAAAGTTAGGCTCTAATTTATCAAGGAATTTACGCATATGGATTAACCCTCCTTCTCAATTCTAGTGAGATTGTCACGAAGAATCGGGCCGTATTCATACTTACCGACGCAAACATAGGTGTATAAACCCACATCGTCTTCATCAAGTTCTAAACAACCTAATTTTTGAGCCATCTCTGTGTCACCGATAATCAGCGATCGCAACAATTGAACAGGTAACACATCTAAGGCTGTTACATTTTCATAGCCACCCACGGGAACCATTGCCCGTTCACTGCCATTGGTGCTAGATGTCATATCGAATAACTTTTTCTTAAGACCGCCTGCAAAAATCGGCAATGCAGAATGTTTGTTAATACCCGGACGAAGATAGTGTAGAAACTCTCTTTCACGGCCTTCGCGAATCACGGATACCTGATTATGGTAACGGCCAAGAAAAGAAAAATTACCCGCCGCCTTTCGACCGCTGAGAACTGAACCTGAAATAACACGATTTTCATCATTAAGCAGTTCGCCAATAACTAACTGGTTAAGATTTGCACCCAAGATAGTTCTGATCAAACGCGGCTCTGTTACCTGAGGTCCGCCCAGTGCAACAACACGGCGATTATCAATTTCACCTGTAGTAAATAGAACGCCAATGGCGATTACGTCTTGGTAATTGATGGTCCATACGGTCTTATCTGCGCTCACTGGATCTATGTAGTGGATATGCGTACCAGAAAGACCCGCTGGATGAGGGCCAGAAAATTTGTGAAGCTCAACATGCTCTGCATTAACAGATGCATTAGACTCAACACAAAGATTAACCGAACCCTCAGTTAATGTTGAAATAACATTCAGGCCATTAGCAAAGTCTTGCTGACGCTCTGCAATAATTACCTGTGGATCTGCCGCCAATGGATTGGTATCCATAGCATTCACAAAGATTGAAGCTGGTGCGCTATCAATAGCCGGCACTTTAGAATAAGGACGCGTTTTAAAGCTAACCCACTGTCCAGAATTAACCAAATTATCGACTATCTGCTGACGGCCTAAGGACGATAGTTTATCTGCTTCAAATGAGGGGAACGTTATTTTTTCATCACCATCGATATCAATGACCAATGACTGAAAAACACGCCTCTCGCCACGGTTAATTGCTACCACTGTGCCAGATGATGGTGATGTAAAGCGAACACCCGAGTTCTTTTTATCGGTAAAAAGCAACTGACCCTTACTAACACTATCGCCAACCTTTACGTCCATGGTCGGCTTCATACCATGAAAATCAGAGCCAATAATCGCAATTTGACTGGTTTTCGGGCCATCGTGAATTTCTTGCTTTGGCGCACCTGATATAGGCAGGTCCAATCCGCGGCGAATTTTAATCATAGAAAATACCATTGACGAGATTAAAAACATTTTAAGAACAAAACTGTGATTACAGGCCAAACCTTCTTGGTCAGAATCACCCAGCGCTCAAAAACATCTATTTAACTGACCAATATACGCAGTAACCACTAAAGCGTATTTGGTCAACAATTTCGCGCGGGAGTATAATCTTCTTAGGGTTTTGATGCCAGTTTAACGTCCCCAAATAGCCCGTTTTTCACCGATTTTTTTATTTATTGCTAGTATCAGGTGAATAAGCGACAAAAATCACCAATCATTTCGCAATGCCCTTAAAGCAAGAAATACCTCTTTGGGGGTAGGCTTATCGGGAAAGTTAGCCACTGAATCTTTCAGGTTAGCAACGATTTCGTGGTTATCTAGGCGTAAAAAACAGTTTATTTGTTTTTCTAATTCAATCGTTGTAACTAAGGGGTTATTCGTATCCTGAATTTCAACCTGCTTTAATAAGTTTCTAGCCACCTTATTATCAGGCTCGCGATCAAGGGTAAACTGCAAGTTATTAACAATATAATCATGCCCAGGATAAATCTGGGTTTCATCAGGTAGCTTTGAAAAAATATCAGAAAATGTTGTATACAACGCCTCAGGATGACCACCCCCATGGCAGTTCCCTGCCCCCGCATTAAATAATGTGTCGCCACTAAACAATACTGGGGTTGACGTTTTAGATAATAGACAAACGTGACTCATAGTATGCCCAGGGGTATCTATAACCTGTAATTCGACCGTTGTTCCTACAGTAATTACCTCACCACCAACGAGCGTTGTATCAATATCAGATATAGCACCCTGCGCTCCTATATGAGCTAATAGCTCAGCCCCAGTGGCTTGCACAAGGGGCTTATTTCCCTCGATATGATCATGGTGCTCATGGGTATTTAAAATTTTAGTGATTGTCCAACCCTGTTTATTTGCCACATCGAGGCATTGCTGGTGATCCAAAGGGTCAATAGCCATAGCATCACCGGTCTCAGGACAGACAATGAGGTAATTAAAATTACGCCAAGCGTTATTAGTCCAAATTTGCTCGATTATCATGGAAAGTTCTTATTGGGTGAATAGTCTCCTGTAGGATAGCGCTGCCAATCAACACCTGCAAATTTTTCAATGCATCTAACAACCTGACAGCTGTAACTAAACTCATTGTCATACCAACAATAAATTATGGCATTTCTACCAGAGACAATAGTTGCCTCAGAATCAACCACAGTAGCCTGTCTAGAGCCCACAAAATCGGTTGAAACAGCTTCCGTGGATACCGTATAGCCTATCTGCTGTTGAAAGGGACTATGCAGTGCCATATATCTAAGGAATTCATTAAGCTCACTTCTTGTCACTGATCGACTTAACTGTAGATTAAGAATGGCCATAGAAACATTGGGCGTAGGCACCCTAATTGCGTTACCTGTTAACTTACCCTCAAGCTCAGGAATTGCCTTTGCTACAGCCTTTGCAGCTCCTGTAGAGGTTAGAACCATATTTAAAGCAGCACTTCGGCCACGACGATCACCCGGATGATAATTATCGATAAGATTTTGATCATTGGTATAGGCATGCACGGTCTCTACATGACCATGCTCAATACCATATTCATCAAGGATTGTTTTAAGTACAGGTACAATAGCATTAGTGGTGCAAGATGCCGCTGAAATAACGTCTTCAGCTGGGCTAATCTGATGGTGATTAACCCCATACACAATATTAGGAATATCGCCACCTGCGGGTGCTGTCAGCAATACTTTTTTAGCACCCGTGCGCAGATGACGCTGAAGATTTTTACGATCGGTCCATATTCCCGTGTTATCAACAATCAAAGCATCATTAATAGCGTACTCCGTATAGTCTATATCCTCTGGTTGATCTGCATATATAACTCGTATTGGGTTGCCATTAACAACTAGAGTATTGCATTCACTAAGCACGCGAATTGTGCCTCTAAACGAGCCATGAACAGAATCCTGACGCAACAATGCAGCACGCTTTTCTAAATCATTGTCTGATTGACTTCCTTTGCGCACCACTATTGCACGAAGACGCAATACATCACCACCACCGGCCTTATCAATCAAAAGTCTTGCCAGCAATCTTCCTATGCGTCCAAAACCATAAAGCACAATATCCTGAGGCTGCACTAGCGGCTTTAACTTAGAGCCTATACAGCCAGCCAATTCGGCAGCGACAAAACCGTCTATGGATGTTGATTGTTTCATCGTCTGAAATTTAACCACCAACTTACCAATATCGATATGCGCTGGACCTAAACTAAGTCGGCTTATGGCCTGTAACATGGGAGCTGTGTCAAATTCAGATAGTTCATTTTTTTCAACCTGACGGACAAACCGATGCGCTTTCATAATATCGGTGACGGATTTATTCACCATACTTTTACCGTACATATAGGTGGATACGTTTGACCCCCTATATAATTTTCCAATCAGCGGTATCATTCCCTCTGCCAATGCTTCTCTTTGCTTCCAGTCTAAAAAAAAGTTCTCGGGTGATGGTCGTACTTCTTTATTCACTTTATAAGTCCTTTTATTGTGAAATAATTATTTATCTGTGATCTTAATAAACTATAGACAAAATTTAATAGTAAGAATCAGCGAATCGATATTTTTTACAAACAGATTAGCTAAGTAGAGTAAAATAGCTATGCTTAAGTGGCCTAGCCAAAATACCCAAATCCGATTAGAGAAAAACAGCACATGAGTAACGCAAAAAAAAGTCAATCTGATTGGGCAGCCCTTGGCTCTACAGCACAAGCATTAACCATTGCCGAAAACGCTGTTAATTATTCGGGTGTATCACTAGTAATCACC
This sequence comes from Porticoccaceae bacterium, assembly GCA_029246925.1. GTDB lineage: Bacteria > Pseudomonadota > Gammaproteobacteria > Pseudomonadales > Porticoccaceae > HTCC2207. The sequence goes on along the minus strand of JAQWMF010000043.1, from coordinate 22,601 downwards.
GCTACAACAGCCGAGGCCTCAGCACTTCGGCGAGCAATTACCTTTTTCTTGCAGGGTAGTGGAATAGAAACAAAGGTTTTCCCAGATTGGGAAACCCTACCCTATGATATTTTCTCTCCTCACCAAGATATTATTTCTGACCGTATACAAATACTTAGCGAGCTACCAACGTTAAAACAAACTGTACTTGTATTACCTCTGCCTTCATTACTCCATCAACTACCACCTACTGATTATTTAGCTTCACGATTATTTGATTATCAGGTTGATGAAACACTCGACCGCGACAAATTACACGGTCAGTTAACTAGAGCTGGTTATCAACGTGTAGATACAGTCTATGAGCATGGTGAATATGCGTTTCGCGGGTCAATAATTGATATCTTTCCCATGGGTGAAAAAGCCCCGTTTAGAATCGACTTACTCGACAATGATATTGAATCACTTAGAATTTTTGATCCGGAATCACAACGCACTCTATCCGGTGTAGACCGTCTAAGATTACTGCCTGCACGTGAATTTCCACTCGATAAAGAAGGCATCAATCAATTCCTTAATCGCTGGCATGATCACTTTGATCAATCAACCATTGATTGCCCTGTCTATAAAGATGTAAAACAAGGCATCGCCCCTCAGGGTATTGAATATTATCTGAGCCTATTTTTTGACCAAACTGCCACCCTGTTTGACTATCTCCCCGAGCAAACCCAGGTCTTTATGCAAGGTGACCTATACAGTACTGCCAATACTTTATGGCAGGATATTAATCGTCGCTATACAGAGTATGGGGTCGATCCTCAAAGGCCTCTGCTAGAACCCAAAGAAATTTTTATAACGGTTGAAGATCTTTTTTCTGAATTTAAACAGCTCAATATTATTTATAAAGAACAGAATGCCTCACACCAAAAAATTGAAATAAAGTCCGGTATTCCAGACATAAGCGCCAATAGCAAACAAAGCAATCCGCTAGAAAAATTAGAGCAATTTATTCTTGGTATCCCCGCTACTACAGATATATTATTTTGTGCCGAATCAGCGGGTCGAAAAGAGGCTCTGACTGATCTTTTAGCCGCCAACGATATCAAACCAATAATATTTGACTCTTGGCAGGCGTTTGAAACATCTAGCGAAACAATGGGTATTTGCATTTACCCTATCGATCAAGGATTTTATTGCCAACAGCGCAATATGTGCCTTATCACTGAGGGTGAGCTCTTTGGCCAACAGGTCATGCAACGAAGACGGCGATCAACAGCCTCTGAATCCCCAGATTATATTTTCAAAAGTTTGGCAGAACTTAAAATAGGTTCACCAGTAGTGCATTTAGACCATGGCGTAGGTCGCTACAATGGTTTGATTCTTCTAGCGGTTGACGGGGCAGAACAAGAATTTTTGACCCTCATCTATGCTGATGATGCCAAACTCTATGTACCAGTTTCATCACTTCACATGATCAGTCGATTTAGTGGTAGCGGCGATGAAACAATGGCCCCGCTTCACCGTTTGGGCTCTGACAAATGGGACAAGGCTAAAAAGAAAGCGGCTGAAAAAGTCAGGGATACTGCTGCCGAATTACTTGACATCTATTCACGTCGCGCTGCTCGCAAAGGCTTTTCCTGTAATAACAATGAAGAGGAATATCGCCAATTCTGTAGTGAATTTCCCTTTGAGGAAACCGCTGACCAGCTAACCACCATCGATGCTGTACGAAAGGATCTGTTAAGCCCACAGCCTATGGATAGACTTGTTTGCGGCGATGTAGGCTTTGGTAAAACTGAGGTCGCTATGCGTGCCGCTTTTACGGTGGTTTCAAGTAACAAACAGGTAGTCATTTTGGTGCCAACCACCCTGCTCGCTCATCAGCATTTAGAAAATTTTCGGGATCGATTTGCCAATTGGCCGATTCATGTTGAAGAGTTATCAAGGTTTAAAACAGCTAAAGAACAACAGCAGATAATTAGTCAGGTGGAGTCCGGCAAGGTAGATATTCTTATCAGCACCCACAAACTCCTACATGCCAAAATCGATTTTAGCAGTTTAGGCCTAATGATTATTGATGAAGAACATAGATTCGGTGTTCGTCAAAAAGAGCAGCTCAAAGCCCTAAGAAGCTCAGTGGATATGCTCACCATGACGGCTACACCTATTCCTCGCACCCTTAATATGTCAATGCACAGTATTCGAGATCTGTCTATTATTGCTACGCCGCCAGCCAAGCGTCTTTCTGTTAAAACATTTATCCGTAAAAAAGAAACTCGGGTCGCTAAAGAAGCCATACTCAGGGAAATTTTACGCGGCGGACAGGTTTACTACCTTCACAACGAGGTTAAATCTATTCAACGTGCCGCAGATGAATTAGCCGAGCTTGTTCCTGAAGCGCGAATTAATATAGCCCATGGACAGATGCGCGAACGTGAATTGGAAAAAATCATGTCCGATTTTTACCATCAAAGATTTAATGTTTTAGTCTGCTCTACCATTATTGAAACGGGGATTGATATACCTAGCGCCAATACCATTATTATTGAACGTGCTGATAAGTTTGGTCTTGCGCAATTGCATCAGCTACGTGGACGAGTTGGAAGATCCCATCACCAAGCCTATGCCTACCTAATGACCCATCCAGAGAAAAAACTAACTACTGACGCTACCAAGCGGCTTGAGGCTATTGCAGCTGCAGAACACCTAGGCTCTGGCTTTACACTGGCCACCAATGACCTAGAAATACGGGGCGCTGGCGAGCTATTGGGTGAGGAGCAAAGCGGACATATTCAAACCATTGGCTTTACTCTCTATTTAGAAATGCTTGACCAAGCGGTAGAGGCTATTCGCAGCGGCGAAAGCCCGAATAAAAAACTTACCTTCGATCAAGGAATCGATGTTAACTTGCACATTCCAGCCCTTATACCCTCAAGCTATTTACCCGATGTCAACATGCGCCTAACGTTTTATAAGCGCCTTGCAAACTGCCAAGATAAACAGCAGCTTCACGAATTACAGGTAGAGATGATAGACCGTTTTGGACTATTACCTGAACCGGTAAAAGCGCTTTTCCAAATAGCTGAAATTCGACACATCGGTGAACAGCTTGGGCTTAAGAAAATTGAGGCAGGCCCTACCAGTGGACGATTGCAATTTCTTCAACATACCAAAGTCGAACCAATCACCATCATTAAATGGGTACAGGAAAATCCAAATAAATATAGACTATTGAATAATGATCAATTGAGTTTCACAATGCCTATGGAAACCCCTGATCTCAGACTAACTTCAGTGTATGCTATGCTTTGCTCACTCACTGAGACGCTATAACTTAAGCAAAAGGAACCTGGATGTTTTTCTCAAGCCACAAAGCTCCTCTAAGCAGATTTCTGCTAGTTGCTATGGTTCCTTTTTTTACTCTATCTAACAACTTAATCGCTGAACAACAGACTCAAGAAACTGATCCTAGCGCCGAAAACTGGTATCAAGTCGAGGTCATACTATTTGATCAAAAAACGATTACTGGCAGTGAAACTGCACCGCAAGATTTCCAGATTAGCTTTCCCGAAAATTGGCTAGATTTAACCAACTCGTATCCGAATATTGGCATAATGCGGCGGCCTATTTTAGACCCATCATCTACAGCATCAATTATTGAACCTGAACAAAAGAATTTTTCTAAGCGCCTGTCCATTTTGCTAGGTACAGGCCAATATTACCTGCAATACTATAACCATGGCTCGACACTTATCCCCGAAGCATCCATACCCTATCAAAATAATGATAATGTCGAAGTTGCTAAAGTGGGTAGCTTAGACCCTGATCCATTAGAATCCCTTGAAACGCCTGAGGTAGATCGACAGCAAATAGATACTAGCGCTATCGAATTCAAACCAGTTTATGAGCAACCTTTCCAAAAACTTAATAAAAAATTACGCGATCTTAACGATACTGCAAGAGCTCTAAACAGACGTAAATATAAGGTTCGTTTTCATCAAGCATGGCGTTTTCAAATTGACTCTAAGGAACAGAGCCCATGGGTGCTAGTTAAAACCCAGCAAGAACAGGCTAATAGGCAAATTATTGAAGGCACATTGCGATTCTATAAATCCAGATATCTGCATTTTGAAAGTGATTTATGGCGAATTAACTTCTCACCCTCAGAAAATTTGGAAATTGTTTTGCCTGCTATACCTCAAAAGAATCTAAATCCCGAGGAAGAAAGCTTACTAAAGGCACTACAGTTTTCCAGAAAATTCGCATTACTTGTACCTAGTTTAGACGACCACGGGACAAATGCAGATAGTGGACCAGAGTCTTTATTGGAGGCTCTTGAAGGCTACAATCTTAACGCTTTAACCCCATTACTTGATTCTCCAAGGGACACCACTGCGCAACCCTTAGCTACTGTTGATACTAATCAATATCCCATTGAAGCAATCTGGCCGATAAAACAATCAAAGCGAATTCAGACAGACGAAGTCTATTATATCGATCACCCCTATATGGGCGCATTGGTCACTATAAAATCTTACTCACCCGAACCTATCAATCAACAACCGAACATGACATTTCCAACATCCAGCGATAAATTGACCAACAACCCATAAGGCCATTTTCCCGCTATCAATTGATACCAGCAATAAGCAAATATCGCAGTAAAATACCTATTCAACTATAAATAATATGGTTCTTATCACTAAATCATCTTAAATCATAATCTAGACTTAAAGTAAGGGTTGGAGCAAATCCATCCAAGGTTATAGTGAAAAGGAGTTCAATGTATGGGGCGCTATTTTTATAGTATTTTAATAGGTATCTGTTTATCTGGCTGCATAGAAAAAGGAGATACACCAGAAAAAGAAAAAGAAAAAGAAAAATTAAGCCAAAACAATGAAAAACCTGAATTGGTAGTATCTGGTCTAGCCGCTAAGGGAATACTAAAGTACGCCAATGTGGTTGTCGAAGAATATGTAGACTCTTCTTGGGTAAAAAAAAGTGACACAACAACCAACGCAAACGGTGCCTACTCTGTAACCCTAACTAATTACACTGATGGTCCAATTCGACTGACCGCCAAGGCAACAGACATTACCAAAATGACCTGTGATGCTACTGACGGCTGTAAAGATAAAACAGGCGCACATATAAATTTTGGTGGTGAAGTTAACCTACCCTCAGACTTTACATTGCGCTCTATTGTGCCTCCCAAATATACCACAGCCCATATAACACCATTAACCGACATTGCCGCAACCAATATCATATATGGTTCAACACCTATTGATTCGACAAAAATCAAACAATCCTTAGCCAAGGTAGCTGCAACCTTTGGTGTAACCGATATTCTCTCCATCAGACCCATTGATGTAACAAAACAAAATAGCAATAGCTCAGCGGCAGAGAAAAAAATGGCACTAACAATTGCTGCTATTGCAGACACCCTAAATAGCTACAAGGTTAATAATGGAAAAGCAAAAACTGCCGCTGATTTCACCGCCGCCATGCAGGCTATGCGCAAGGACTTTGAAGATGGTAGTTTTGACCTTAAAGAAAAGCCAAAGATGTCAGGTAAAAAATCAATCTTAGAAACTTTTCTGGATAAAAAACAGGCTCATTTAGACAATCCAAACAGCAAAGTTTTGAAAAAACTAAATTACGAGCCAAAACTGATCGCAATCGATAAAAATATCCTGACCGCTAAGAAAAATGAAGTTGAGCAAGCTAAAGAAAAAACAGATTCCCTAATCCCACCAGAGGTTGAAACTGCGGTATTAGATGATATTGGTAAAGCCAAGGCGATTGTCAATGATATTCGCACACTGTTTAACAGCCTAGGACAAATAGAAAATCCTGCTGAAGCCTTTAGTAAGAACATAAGCACTGCCCAAGAGGTTGTTGACCAGAATCTCCAAGATCATATTGATCTACTCGATATTATTATTGGAAATCTTGACGAGCGACTGCCAACAAAATCTGTTAATAATTTACCATATCCAGTTTTTCTACCCGGATGTAATGTACCAGAGGGTTTGGTCTGCACTACAGTAGAGCGTCAAGTGGATGCCTTCATCACTGTTACTGAAAGTGTCACCAAGGGCTTAGTTATAAAACTTAGAGCCGATGCCAATGCTACAAATAAAACCCCTGCGTTTAATATAACCTTCTCAAGCCCTCAGGCTCGGTTAGCTGACTTAAAGGATAAAAGCCCAAATCGAAACCTGAAAAAAATATCAACTGAATTAGCTGACTTAAAGGATAAAAGCCCAAATCGAAAGCTGAAAAAAATATCAACTAAATTAGCTGACTTAAAGGATAAAAGCCTAAATCGAAAGCTGAAAAAAATATCATTAAATATCAGTGGGTGGTTTAAAGGTAATAAACGAAAAACTGAATTTAAAAATTTAAATCTAATCTATGAATTGGATAAACCCTATAACCCTAGAATAAACGATTTTGATGATGGCAATGTGAAAAGGCTGGTAATAAAAGGTGATAAGCTTAATTTTACTCAAGCGGCCATTGGCAATAAACCCACGATTGGCTTTGAAGGCGCTGTTGAACTTGTGACTGTAAGTGTTGATCCAGAATTTGCTGACGATGATGATTATGGTGCGGAAAGATTTAAGAAGCTCTACTTAAAAGGCATATTTAGCCATGACAAAGAATCTTTTAAAATGATAGTTGCTGCCGATCTAATAAATGCAGAAAAAGTCAATGCAGATAAAAAAAGCTATGCTAAGTGGGACCTCAGGCTATTTATGGATGCTCACTTCTCTGGTTACCCCAGTACAACAGCCACACTAGCATTTGCTGGCACTGAGCCTGTTGGGAGCAAAGCAATTCTCACTATTGCTCAAAAAGAAAAGGGTCGGTCACTAACCTTTTCTAACAAGGGAAAATATAAAGAAATTATAAAACAGTTCACTGTTGAGGCCAGTGACGGCACCAAAATGATAATTAAAAGAGATAGCAAAGGTCAAAACTCTGGCATCATAACAGTGAATGATAAACAGGTAGCTACTATCACTGATGAGCGTTTTATAAAAATAAAATATAAAGACGGTACTTTTGACAGCCTTTAAAACAATATGGATTAAGGGATGGTGGCTACCATCCCTTTTCTTGTTAATAGCCGTACCGATTAAAGCTGAACCATTACAGCCCTACTTCAAAGCTACAACACAACTATATAGCCCCTCCATAAGCCTATTGCATATAGAAGATTGGCGAGGACAGCACGATTCCAAAGGAGATATAGCACTGGCAAGTGGCTGGCTGGAATCCGGCGTAAAAACACCCAACAACTGGCGGCATGGATTAGTATATCGCTTTGACAAAAGCTACCAGTACTCCCCTGCTACGTCTGAACTTTATTATCAAATTCAAAATCATAAATCGCTTAAAATAGATAAACATTACTCGTTGAAATTACACCTGTCTGAGTTTCGAGCCCATGGCTTTAGAGTTGCTAAAACAATGTATTATGCCAACAATCATCAAATAGAGGCAGGTGTCAGCATACTAAAAGCCGATCGGCTTATGTATGCTGATATTCAGGGTAATGCCCATATTCTCACGGAATCCTCCTATGATTATTCCGTACAGGCAAACTATCAATATTATCGAGATACACTGTTTGGCCGTACAGATTTTACTAAACCCAAAGGTCGAGGATATACCATCGATTTCAGTTTTTTAGGCCAAATTAATCAGCACCTGTATTATCAATTACATATTAAAGATGCATTTGGAAAGCTCTATTGGCAAGAAGCACCCCACACAATAGGCCAAGCGCAACCAGTAAAAACTTACACCGATGCTGATGGCTATTTTCATGCCGAATCAGCCCTTAGTGGTCAAGAGGGATACAAAACTCTTTATCAAAAATTAAAATTAGCATGGGTAGGCACAGTGCATTACAAGAAATATAAATATACTTTAGATATTGGCGCCCAATCCTTAGGTGATGGATCACAGTTGGGTTTTGGTCTGTCTATGCCAATATCTAACTGGGCTGCAGATACGAGTCTATTCTACTGGAGCAAAAGCAAAGAGTTAGTAGTATCCGTCAATAAAAAGCCATGGACACTATATTTAGGTACAAACAGTACACAAAGCAATCAGATAAATGCCTTACGTATAGGATTAGATTACGCTTATTGAGCTATTTAACGACATAGCGGTCAAACACTCTAATTGTGCTGAACATAAATTAATTGATTGGTATCAAAACCCAATTGCGAAGCGCGGGTAATAAATTGATTGATTAGATCTTCTGAGACCTCAGGTGTTCGCGCTAGCAACCATAAATAATTCGTGGTATTGCCAGCAATAAAGGCATATTGATAGTCTTTTTCATCCAACTCAAAGATAACGTAAGAGCCAAAGAAAGGGCCAAAAAAAGATACTTTTAAATGCCCTATAGTGGGCGCTTCCACGAAGTACGCCCTGCCCTGTGCTTCTTGTACTTCACCAGTTTCTATACTGCGACCAGAATTAATAACCCTGATACCGCCATCGTCTCGGACTGAATAATCAGCAGAAACAGCTTCTAAACCACGCTCAAATGAATGATCTAGACGCGCGATTTCATACCAACGTCCTAAGTAGCGCTCTAATGTAAAATTATCTACGGGTTTTACCCCATCGGGTACAGTTAGGCAGCTTGATAGAAATAAGCAGGTTACAATCAAAAAATATCGCATTTATTAGGCCCTCGCCTAAATTTTGGCACTAGATTATTTGTTTGATGCTGACTCAAGTCCTGGTGGTGCAATATGTAATGTAGAGGTTGGGAACGCTATTTCAGCCTTATTAGCCTCAATAATCGCCGCTACCTTAAGCAAAACATCCTGCTTAACCTCATGGTATCTCACCCATTGGGTTGTCTTGGTGTAGACATAGACAAAAAAGTCCAAAGAGCTAGGGGCAAATTTATCAAAATTAACAATGATGACCTGATCTGAATCTACTTCTTCATGCTCACGTAACATGGCTGTCACCTGATCAACAATCGGCGTCATACAGGCGATATCGTCATAGCGAATACCCACTGACTCATAGATTCTTCTGTTGGTCATACGCGATGGATTCTCTACCGATATACTGGCAAAAACAGCATTGGGAATATACAGGGGACGCTTATCGAACGTTCTAATTCGAGTGAGACGCCAGCCAATATCCTCGACCACACCTTCAATTTCTTTATCTGGAGAACGCACCCAGTCACCGACAGAAAATGGACGATCTAGGTAAATCATCAATCCACCAAAGAAGTTAGCGAGAAGGTCTTTAGCGGCAAAACCAACCGCAATACCACCAATACCACCAAAAGCCAACAACCCAGAGATGCTATAACCTAAGAACTGCATAATAACCAAAATTGCTGTAATAACGACGGCAACACGGAAAAGCTTAGACACTGCCTTAACCGTTGTAGGATCCATTGGCTTCTTCATATATTTCGGATTGATCAGATTAGATTCTGCACGCTTGATAAAGCCATTAATAAATAAAACCCCTAGCACAATTAAAGCTAGACGATTTAAGGGTTCAATATAATCTTGCAGGGGTGAATCAATTCGTTGCACCGTAATACTAAAGGCAAAGTTGATACCCAGTATCCATATCAACCATATAGCGGGGGCTCGACAGGCTTCGAGGAATGCATCGTCCCATACCGTAGGAGATTTAGCGGCTTTAACCTGAAGGCGATTAAGTAATTTATTGAGAAAAAAACCAGCCAATAATGCGGCAAAAACAATCAAAAAAAGTTCGCCTATCCATATATAGGTTTCACCGGTTAAATTTACTAGCCAAGATTCTAATGCATTCATCTTAATTTCCTGTATCAGTCAGATGCTTAAGTTGTTTTATTGTCTGGTGGTAACGTGATAGTTTTGTTAACTGTTCCCAATGAATTTCTTTTTGTGCCCTCATTGTGGCAATTTTTTCACAACCTTTCACCTCTAATTGTTCCAAATGAGCTAAAACGTCTCTAGCACCCTCGGGACAATTACATACCAGTATCATATCGCAACCAGCTGCGAGTGCCATATCTGACTTTTCAATATAGCCACCGGCAACATCCGCGCCTTTCATCGTGAGATCATCACTAAAAATTACGCCCTCAAAACCAATGTTTGAACGCAAAATTTGTTGCAACCAATATTCAGAGAAACCCACAGAGGATGAATCAATATTCGGGAATGTAATATGCGCTGGCATAACAGCGGCTAAATCATTAGCAAGTGATATAAAAGGCTTTAAATCCCTTGCCTCTAATTCGGCCATTGTTCTGTGATCGATTGGTGCTTCAAGATGACTATCGGCTACCACCCCACCATGGCCTGGAAAATGCTTACCTGTGGCCGCCATACCCGCTTCATTCATGCCTGAAATAAATGCATCAGCCGCCAATATCACCTGTTCTGCATTATCTGAAAAGGCACGATCACCAATAATGCTGCTGTGATTTCTGTCTACGTCCAGTACAGGAGCAAAACTGATATCAAGACCACAGGCTAGGACTTCAGACGCCATCAGCCAGCCACAATCTCTAGCAAGCTCAAGCCCCCTATCTGAATTAGATTGCACTAAATCACCTAACAACTGCATAGGCGGCAAATCTGTAAATCCTTGCTTAAAACGCTGTACGCGTCCACCCTCTTGATCAACGGCAATAAGAATATGCTCAGAACAACTGCGGATATCCTCAACAAGCCTACAAATCTGTAGTCTGTTATCAATATTGCGGGCAAATAAAATAACACCACCCACATACTGATTTTTTAGCAACTCACGCTCAGCCGGCAATAATTCAGTACCTGCTAAATCCAGCATAAGACGTCCGTATTTCTGATGGCCCATTCTTTTCATCACCTAGTATTTATAAATGCAGCAAGCATTCTAACCATATGCAAGTGCAACGGACAATTATAAACGTTACCGATTTATTTAAAGCGGCACTTCTACTGGGCGGTATTTTGATCTAAAACCCTCAGGCTCAGCCTTTTGTATTTCAAACTTGGTGGAGACTAAACCGTTATAGACCTTCACATACATGGAGTCACCAGTGACCTTAAAAGGATATTCATCTTGAAAGGTAAACACATCCACATGACTAAGACCTAATTTATATTCACCTGGCTCTAAAAAAAGCTGTACATATTTATTGATGTGTAAATTATGAACGCCTACGTCATCAATCTTAATACCTATTCGCCACGAGCCATCTAAAAATAGAGGGTTTAACCCATTATAAAATATAACTCTCGTTTTACCTGCTTCTGCGGGCTTATCAATGCTTTGGTCAGGCAATTCATAATCATAATTTACTGTAGCGCAACTCATTAAAAATAATGAGAGAGATAACACAGTGAAACAATTAACTAAATGAGTAATGAGATAGGTTGATTTTGTGACAGATTTCCATAACTTGGCGTGTAAAAAATTCATCGTAATATTTCCTTAATTTATAATTTAAAACTGCTCCCTAGACCCTATCTGAAGTCTAGACCAGTTTATTGAGCAAGGGGTTGTAACTTAAAAAATACTGTATATAATTACAGGCTATAGATATACAGGAGTCTAAGATGGAACGCTTAACTGCTCGACAACAACAAATCTTTGATCTTATTAAAGACAACCTAGAGCAAACAGGATACCCGCCCACTAGAGCTGAGATCGCTGAACAATTAGGTTTTAGGTCTGCAAATGCAGCAGAGGATCACCTTAAAGCACTTGCTCGAAAAGGCGCTATTGAAATGATCCCTGGTGCCTCCAGAGGCATTCGCATTGCCGAGCAGGTATCTGGTATACCTATTGTTGGTCGCGTTGCTGCCGGTGAGCCTATTCTTGCCGAGCAAAATATCGAAGACTATCAAGAAGTACCCTCTAGCACCTTCCATCCTCATGCTGATTATTTTTTACGCGTACAGGGTCAGAGTATGGTTGATGTTGGCATTATGGATGGTGACCTATTAGCTGTTCATCAACAACCTACAGCAGAAAACCAACAGATTGTTGTTGCCAGAGTAGATGGTGAAGTAACAGTAAAGCGCCTAAAAAGAACCAGAAGCAAGCATGAGATTCAGCTTTTACCTGAAAATCAACAATATTCACCTATCATGGTTGATTTGCGTCATCAAGATTTTGCCATTGAAGGCTTAGCTGTTGGTGTTGTTCGCGTAGCTATTTAGGGCTTTAATCAGCGCTTAAATCACCTTCAGAAAAACTATATTCGTCAACAGGATTACCCTGTAAGACATGCTCTTGAAGGATTCGCTCTAGTACGTCAGGGGTACAACTGTGGTACCAGGTTCCATCTGGGTAGCTAACCATTATAGGACCCTGTCTGCAGACTCTTAGGCAGTCAACCTTTGATCTATATACCCCAGACTCAACATCCAAAAGACCTAACTCTTTGATGCGACGCTTAAGATAATTCCATGACTTTTCAGCAAGCTCAGGCGAACTACACTTGCCCGCAGTACACAGAAGAAGATGTTGACGTTGGGTTGATATATGGCGATGCCCAGCGAGTTTTTTTAAAGCATCAGTGTTTGACATCTCTGGGCACCAATTTTACAGAGGTTAGTGAACTGTTTTACTCGGCTCTTGCTGTTCAGCCAATACCGTAGCCTGCTCCCAATCGATTACCGCTTGGATACCAGAATCAATCATTTGTTTAGCAACTTCTATATGCTGCTCGCCGAGGTATTGCTTTACCTTAGAAGAGAACTTAACCTGAACTAGGGTTTCATCAACGCCTGCTCTCTGTAGTCCAATATCACCATTTTCTAAAATAATTAATTCAAATGCTGGTGTACTCATTAGGTTTTATCTCAATATTAATTGGGTTGTAAAGGGTTCAACAAATCATTAAAACTCAATCATCATATCTCTATGTCTTTCTACGAGTTCATTCATTTGTTTAGACCACTGCATGGCGGTAGATAAATCCCAGTCGATGGCTTTTCTCTTGGAATTTGATACATCGTCGAGGGATAGCATGGGTAAACGGTCAGCATCCATTTCGGCTTTGCGTATTACAGGCAATGAATACAATTGACTACAGGCATAAAGCAGATTGTTTGCCCATGAATCATTACTATAAAACAGTTGCTTTAACTCGGTCGATTCAGCCGGTTGCTTTCCATCTGCCATTAGACACTCGACAAGATCATCAATAGAGTTAATATTTGATGGATCTTTTACTTTGTAGTTACTCGCTACATCCTGTAGATGCCAAGCCCATGCCTGCCCCAATTGCAGTGTAATAGATTGGGATAATGCTACCCGCATATGCCTATCTTCTTGAGCAACCGCGTTACTATCAATAAGTTTTATCAATTTTTTTGCAAACAAAAGCTTTTGATTGACTGCTGATAAATAGGAACAGGTGCTCATTTGATTTAGCTGCCAGACTTTTCTGCTACAGACCAGCTACCATTGGAATAAAATGCACTCCAGCCGGTGGGTTTACCGTCCTTTTCACTGCGAACATATTGTTCTTTGGTCTTTCGACTGTAGCGAACCACTGTCTCTCGTCCTTCAGAATCCTTCACCGGTGCTTTTAACAGAAACTGATATTTTTGATCAATTTCATTTTTGTAGGGTAACAACTCGGAAACAAGAGGCGCACGGGTTTCACGATGCCGCGGAAATTGACTAGCCGCCAGGAAAATACCTGAAGCACCATCTCTAAGGACATAATGGTCATCGACCTTAATGCATTGCAATTCAGGCATTGGTATCGGGTCCGCCTTTGGTGGAGCAGCTTCTCCGCTTCTCAAAAGTTTTCTAGTATTTTTACAGCCATCAGCAGTACAGCCAAAGTATTTACCAAAACGACCGTTTTTAAGCTGCATCTCACTTCCACATTTATCACAGTCTAATGTTGGTCCTTCATAACCCTTGATGACATATTGCCCAGTCTCTACCTCAAAACCAGAACAATCCGGATTATTACCACATACATGGAGTTTACGTGTGGTATCGAGTAAATAGCTGTCCATTGAGGTATTACATAGCTTACATCTATGTTTATGAAGAAGTGACTTTGATTCAGCTTCATCATCTTCATCAATATTAATGGCCTCATCGCCCGAGGTGAGATTAAGAGTTTGCTTGCAACGCTCTTTTGGAGGAAGCGCATACCCAGAACAGCCCAGAAATACGCCTGTGCCGGCCGTTCTTATCATCATAGGCCTTTCACACAAACTACAGGCGATATTGGTCTCAGAGGGCGTATTAGGGCGCATACCGCCCTCAACATCCTTAGCGCTGGATAGCTTTTGGTTAAATTCAATATAAAATTGATCTAAAAGCTGTTTCCAATTTAACGATCCCGCCGCAATATCATCCAACTGACACTCCATGGCGGCAGTAAAACCATAATCCATAAGATCGGTAAAGCTCTCACTCAAACGATCGGTCACTATGTCGCCAATTTTTTCGGCAAACATGCGTTTATTCTCAATACGCACATAACCACGATCCTGAATGGTTGAAATAATTGAAGCATAGGTAGAGGGTCGACCAATACCACGCTTTTCTAATTCTTTAACCAAGGCAGCTTCGGAGTAACGTGCTGGCGGCTTGGTAAAGTGCTGTTGTGGCAATAGGGTAAGCAACGTCAGAGAATCGCCTTTTTGCAGATCCGGTAACTCTGCATCTTCGTCTCTGGTGGGCATTACTGCCAAGAAACCATCAAACTTAGTCACGCGGCCCTTGACGGTCATTTCATAGTCACCCGCAACCACAGTAAGAGTAGATGAGGTAAATTCAGCAGGCATCATTTGGCAGGCTACAAATTGTTGCCAGATTAATTGATACAGGCGACGAGCGTCTACCTCCATATCACTAAGACTACCTGGAGAAATATCTATATTAGAGGGTCTGATTGCTTCGTGAGCATCCTGCGCCCCACTCTTACTACTATATATAACGGGCTGTTCTGGCAGATACTTCTTACCCTGCTGGCGTTCGATATAATCACGGCAATTAGCAATCGCATCATGACTTAAATTTGTCGAATCTGTTCGCATGTAGGTGATATAACCAGCCTCATAAAGACGCTGAGCCATTGTCATGGTTTTCTTTACACCATAACCGAGCTTAGTACTGGCAGCCTGTTGTAGAGTGGAAGTAATAAAAGGTGCTGGCGGCTTAGATTTAGTGGCTCTATCCTCGCGCTTGGAGACCGAATAATCAGCATCACGCAAAAAGGCAAGTGCGGTATCAGCTTGCTCTTTATTGCTCGGACGAAAAGCTTTACCTTGATATTTTTTTACATCAAACCTTGACGCTAAGCCATCAGAGGATGAACTGTTTTCCAAATCTGCTTGCACAGTCCAATATTCTTCTGGGAAAAAAGCACGAATTTCACGCTCGCGTTCGACAATCATCTTCAGAGCGACTGACTGGACACGACCAGCAGATAATCCACGACCCACTTTTTCCCAGAGCAATGGGGATACCATAAAGCCAACCACACGGTCTAAAAATCGTCTGGCTTGCTGAGCATCCACTCGATGCTGATCTAGCTTGCCGGGATCCTCAAAGGCATTGCGAATTGCCTTTTTAGTAATTTCATTAAATACCACACGCTTATAGCGACTATCATCACCACCAATCACCTGAGTAAGATGCCATGCAATAGCCTCTCCCTCTCTATCCATATCAGTTGCGAGATAAATAGTATCAGCATTTTTGGCTAACTTTTTAAGCTCAGAAACAACCTTTTCTTTTCCGGGTAAGGTTGCGTACTCAGCAGCCCAGTTATCATCAGGATTAATGCCCATACTTTTAATAAGCTGGGTTTTAGCTTTGCGTTCACGATGCAACACTTTTTCTTCTGGTGACATCTTGCGAGTAAGCGCCGCTTGTTTAGCGCGCTCTTTAGGGTCAGAAGGTTTTCGACTGGAACCCGTCGGTAAATCACGGATATGACCAACACTTGATTTCACGATAAAGTCATCACCGAGATAGCGATTAATGGTTTTCGCCTTAGCTGGTGATTCTACAATTACTAATGATTTACCCATTTAAGAGAGGCTTCCACATCAAAGTTTTAGTTTAAATTTGCCCAGTTTAAGCAAATGATTAAAGCAAAGGAGCGCAAAAATACTTGCTAGAGTACCCTTTGGTCAAGTCTCAAATGCAAATTTCTTCACCTTTTTTGCGTAAGTTGACTAAACATTGGTGCAATTTTTGCACTAAATCAGCATCTCCACGCTCATCCCAAACCACACCTACACCCTCTTTATTGGCAACAATGGCACTGACCCCAGAGGGAAAACATTCAATTGTAGAGCTGATTGTTTCGAGCCATGCTGTATTAGCTTCTGCATTGATCCAACGCCATCCGTCAAAGCAGGAGTCCCATCCACGCCTGCTTCGACGATGCAAAATCCAAGACTCATCTAATGGATCCTGTTGCCAGGGCAACCCATAAAAAATGGCATCTAAACGCTTTTCTGAATCCAGCGCATCAGGTTGCCTACACATATTTACCTTAATAGTAAGGCTGAGCGCTTTCTTTCTGCACATCATCACCTGCTGTTGGCGAGGTGAACTTTTCATCCACATCAGCGGGGATAGGGCAACCGCCAAACAAAAGATTATCAATAGCCAGACCATTTAGACACCTAAAATTAAAAGAAAACACTGAACCACTTACTTATTATAAACATTATTACTTGCGTATAAGCTAACTGAATGAACTTTGATATAAGTATTAGGGTAGAATTTAGCCTTTATTAACAAAAATTACGTTTTCATTATGACCGAATCACTCATTGATATAGGCGTTAACCTCTCTAATAATCGTTTTAAAAATGATATAGAAGACAGCCTCCAGAGGGCGCTTGATGCAAATGTGACTCAAATAATATTGACCGGTACGTCTGTCGCAGAAAGTGAAGCGGTTATCCACCTATGCGAAAAATACGAACAGCTATACCCAAATATGCTGTTTGCTACCGTAGGCGTTCACCCTCATCATGCCAATGAATATGGCCATCAAACATTAACCACACTTGAGGAATTAGCGAATCATAAAGCTGTTGTAGCCATCGGTGAAACAGGATTAGATTTTAATCGAAAATTTTCTTCAGAATCAGACCAAATAGCAGCCTTTGAATCGCAATTAGAACTAGCGTCAAACACACAGATGCCTCTTTTTATGCATGAAAGAGATGCCGCTAAGCGACAACTTGAAATATTACGCGACTATAGAGATCATTTTACACAGGGAGTAATCCATTGTTTTACTGGGGATCCTGAGACCTTATTTAGCTATTTAGACCTCGACCTTCATATAGGTATTACTGGTTGGATCTGCGATGAAAAACGAGGCAGACAGCTGCGCAGTCTGATCTCGAATATACCTTTAAACAGATTAATGATAGAGACAGACGCACCCTATTTACTGCCAAAAAATATCCCTGAAAAACCCAAAAGTAGGCGCAATGAGCCTAGCTTTTTACCTTGGGTACTTAAGGAAATCGCTAATTTTCGAGAAGAAACGCTAGAAGAATTAGCCAGAGAAACCAGCGCTACTGCAAAAAAAATGTTTAATATTTAAGTAAAGAATTTGCGGACGGAGTCGCTATAATGACGGCTAACTCTAAGCAGCTTACCATTAATTAAATGCAATATACTTCCACCTTTTGGACGCTTAGTCACGCTAGCAATTCTGTCTAGATTAACAATCGTTGAACGATGAATTCGAACAAATTGATTACCGTCCAATCTAGCCATTAAATCTCGCAATGTGCTTCGAATCACATGAGTTTCACCCTTAACTTGGACACACATATAGTCCCCTGCTGCATCAACCCAATCTATATCATCAAAGGGAATTATTTTGACCACCCCAGAATCACGGACCAAGAGCTTTCTTTTCATACTCTCAGGAAAATCCCCTTTAACAGCCCCAGCTTTTACACTTTTTGATGCCCGCTCAGCTATATCTTCAATCGCACCAATAAGCGGACTTTTGAAGTTGCGATCCACATCATTCCTAAGTCGATCAACCGCTCTATCAATTGAACGAGCAATTCTTTCGGCATCGAATGGCTTTAAAACATAATCAACGGCATGAAGATCAAATGCGTCAACGGCATAGTGATCGTAGGCAGTAATAAAAACGACCATTGGCATGGTATCAGCATCCAGAGAGCGAATAACATCAAATCCATTCATGCCTGGCATCTGGATATCTAGAAAAAGTAGATCTGGTTGCAAGGAATTGACAGCCTTAACCGCCTCTTTCCCATTGCAATATTCACCAATAATTTGAACATCATTAATTTCACCCACTAATACTCGCAGTAAATCTAATGAGAGCTGTTCATCATCAACAATGATTGTTTTTAGCTTTTGCATGATTAACTTTATACGTTAAGTGCTTTAAATATTATGTGA
Organism: Porticoccaceae bacterium; assembly: GCA_029246925.1. Classification (GTDB taxonomy): domain Bacteria; phylum Pseudomonadota; class Gammaproteobacteria; order Pseudomonadales; family Porticoccaceae; genus HTCC2207. The sequence continues at coordinate 4,184 of JAQWMF010000043.1, read as the reverse complement.
ATTACTCAAATATAAATGAAAAAACAATATCCAAAACAGACTACCGCAATAAAATAATTGTTAATTCAACCTATAACTAAACAGGTTGGCACAAAAATAGAAGCTATAGAAGAGGTATGCGCTTACAGAAATAAACCGTGCGACAAAAGCGACATTTACCTTTTAACGCAAAAAGGCAACCGCTTATTGTGATTTAGTTAAAAAATTTCCTAATAGAGTCACGATAATTACGGCTAACTTTTAAAGACTCACCCTGAGTTAAATGCAACAGACTTCCACCCTTTTGAAGTGGAGTTACACTGACTACACGCTCAACATTAACAATTGTGGAGCGGTGAATTCTTACAAACAGATTATCATCAAGCTTGGTCATTAAATCTCGCAATGTACTGCGAATAACATGGGTTTCACCGTCGGCGTGGACACACATATAATCACCCGCCGCATCAACCCAGTCTATATCATCAAAGGGAATAACTTTAACCACACCCGAATCACGCACCAATAGTTTTCTTTTCATACCATCGGGAATATTGCTTTCAGGCTCTTCAGCTTTCTCTTCTTTAGACGCGCGTTCCGATATTTCTTCAATAGCTCCAATAAGGGGACTTTTAAAGCTTCGATCCACATCATTTTTAAGACGATCAACGGCACGATCAACCGAGCGGGCTATTCTTTCGGCATCCAATGGCTTTAAAACATAATCAACTGCGTGAAGATCAAAAGCATCAACTGCGTAATGATCAAATGCAGTAATAAACACCACCATTGGCATAATATCAGTTTGCAAGGAACGAATAACATCAAATCCATTCATGACAGGCATTTGGATATCCAGAAATAGTAACTCTGGTTGCAATTGCATGGCTGCCTCAACCGCCTGCTTACCATTACTGCATTCACCCACAATTTCAATATCACTAATCTCACCGAGTATAGAACGCAATAAATCTAATGAAAGCGGCTCATCATCTACAATGACTGTTCGTAATTTTTGCATAGTGTCCTTCTAAAAATTAATCATTCAAGTGATCACTGGGTATTTTTAATGTCACACAGAGACCACCTACTGAGGTGTTATCCAGCCGCAGTTCATAATCATCATTGTAAAATTGCCTTAATCTTTCATCTGTATTTTTCAAACCGATACCCACTGATTTGATTGAGCTTTGTACCGTATCGATCCCAGGACCTGTATCAATCACTTTAATAAAGACATAGGGTCCTTCAGTAGTTGCCACTATGGATACCTTTCCACCAGATTCAGATGGAGCAATACCATATTTAATTGCATTTTCTACCAAAGGCTGAAGAATCAAGCTTGGGACATCAATACTTTCACAGATTAAAGGCACATCGAAGTGTAACTTCAAGCGCTTACCAAATCTAGTACGCTCGATATTAAGATACTGTTTAACGGCATCAATTTCTTGTCTTAGACTGACTTTATGAACCGGATCATTATCCAGCGAATAGCGCAAGAACTTACTTAACTGCACAATCATTTCATGCGCTTTAGATGATTCTTTAACCTTCACCAGTGCAGAAATAGCATTTAAGGTATTAAATAAAAAATGCGGGTTAAGTTGGTACTGCAACATCTTAAGTTGAGCCTCGTGGGCTATAGCTTCAGCCTGTGATCGTTTAAGCTGTTCTTGCTGAGTATCTGAGGCCAACTCTAATAATGTTTGGTGTTGATTTTGAAGTAATTGGTAATACTTCACAAAATGATAAAATGCTGTCCAGCAAACAAAAACCAGTATAGATCCAAATAACCAGGGTCCAAATTCGTGCCAAACATAATTACCGGTTATCCAAAAAAACGTACTAATTCGAAGAATAGTCCATATTAATGAGCAACCAATAATTCCAGCAATAACTGAAGATATTCGAAATATTAATATATCATTCCAGAAAAATTGAAATAACGATCTAAGAGGCCAGGAGACTAAAACACCAAGGGCAGACTGAAATAATGTGTGATAGATATAGTCCGTGCTATTTTGGTCATACCACAGGGATATGCTTAGAAAACTAATTAATGAAAGACCGAACCAACCCACTATCTGCAATAGCCAAAACTGTACATTTGTATTGCGATAAATCGCATTCAAAAACGGATGATAAATCGAATTGGACATAACAGCCTTTTATTAACTTAAACTTCAACGGCGGATATTTAACGTTAAAAAATTATTTATGGCAACTACCCTATTCAAATAACCTCTGCATTACAAATAAAATAGTTTTTAATAACAATTTGGACCATCAAATGACTAAGCAACATATTATCAATTATTTAGGATTAAAAATCCTAAAATCAACGCATCCTAAAGTGCGTAAAATAAAACGTACTCAGACCGGCCATAGTGCCCATGGTAATAAAGTATGGCGCTCGAGCTTTGCCCTAATTGAGTACCTTGATAACAACCCCTTAAAACAACAGTCTAAAGTACTCGAAATCGGCTGTGGCTGGGGTATTACAGGCCTCTATCTAACAAAGAATCAAAATGCCGATGTCACAGGCATTGATACCGACTCTAGTGTACAGCCCTATTTTGAGCTTCAAAATACAATGAATGATTGTGCCATGAAATTCCAGCAACGAAGCTTTGAATCCCTGATTGGAAATGACCTGCAAAACTATCAATATATTGTGGGTAGTGATATCTGCTTTTGGGATGAAATGACTAAACCACTTTTTGATCTTATTCAAAGAGCAATTACATCCAATATTAAAAAGATATTAATAGCAGACCCTGGAAGACCCCCCTTTTGGGAGTTATGTGATCTATGTGCCGAAACCTATAATTCTGAAATAATCACGCAAAAAATTGACACTCCATGGAAATCTGAGAAATATATTTTAGCGATTAATACCCAATAAAATCTTGCAAAAAAAAAGCTGGGCTAAGCCCAGCTTTTTTATCTAGTTATATTCTTTATCTGAATTTATAGCATATCAAAAGTCAATGTAACTAGGTCTTCGGAAGTTGATCCAGGCCAATTACCAAACATTGCCAACCACGATGCAAGGAGTACAGTATCTGTCTCCGTATTATCATCATAATTATCTGTATCTGATGCAACATCAGTTAGTGTAGGTTCAAAGAACTTGGAAGTAGCTAAGAAATTATCTATTGAAACAAGACTCATTTCAGTACTATCAAAGTGAAGACGAATACCTAAACCTGTTAACGTTGAATCATCAGTAGCATAAGAGAGGGTAACAACCTTCTGAGAACCATTCATAACACTACTAGATACATACACAGCCTGAGTTGCTGAAAGCGCTCCAGCACCATCGCAGGTATCATCAGCACTTGTAGACAGCTCACAGCTAACGCCTGCAAATGTGAAACCAGCAGCATTACTAGACGATGTAATGTTAAAAGGTGTAACTAATGGGTCATTTGTCTCTGGCTCTGGCTCTGGCTCTGGCTCTGGCTCTGACTCTGCAGTTTCACAGGTAGGAACATCACCACCAATCACCACATTACTCACTGTAACCGGAATATCTCTTTCGATGATATACATCAAGTAAGAGCTATAGGTATTGGTTACCGATTGCGATGGAATCGCAACAGAGTATGCCTGACAAGCGCCATCAACAGCTACAGTAGCAGTTTCAAAGTTAGGATCTACATTAGGATAAGGCTGGTATTCAAATTTAAACTTAAGAGTAACCGGCTGATCCGATGATGCCGTGAAATTTAATGTTCCAGCAGCAGGGAAGCTTAATGGATATAAGTCTTGATTATCGTTAGCAAACCCAGCCCAACCTGTGGCTGTTGATGGATACATAAATGTATCTCCATCAATCTCTGAACCAGATCCATCGAATGCACCATCACCAAATGGAACCCAAACCGCTGCATTAGGGTTAGTATCACCAGTATCGGTATCACCACCAGTATCAGTATCACCACCAGTATCGGTATCACCACCAGCATCACAGGTAGGTACATCACCACCAATTACAACATTTTGTACAACTACAGGAATATCACGATCTTCATCAGCAATAAACAACAGATAAGATGTGAAAGTATTGCTACCCTGTGCAGGAACAGCCACTGAGTAAGCCTGACAATCACCATCAACAACTACGTAATCAGTAAAGAATGACGGCTCTGTATCTGGGTAAGGTGCAGCTTCAAACTTAAATCGAACACTTACCTCAG
>JAQWMF010000042.1 GCA_029246925.1 Porticoccaceae bacterium | reverse complement strand
CAGAGGTTAGAAAGGCAGGTATACAGCCAGTAATTATTAGTCGTGACAAAGATCTAACGCAGATTATTCAAGAGGGCGATTTATATTGGGATATTGGTAAGTCCCAACCCAAAGATCACAAACAATTAGAGCAAGACCTTGGGGTGGGCTGTCATCAAATGGCCGATTATTTGGCACTTGTGGGTGATTCTAGCGATAGTATTGCTGGTGTTCCGGGTGTGGGCCCTAAAACTGCTCGTGAGTTGCTGTCGTGGATGCCATCAGTAGAACATATTGTTGAAAATAGCGATCAGCTAGGTGATTTACCCATTCGCGGTGCGGCCAAGCTAAGTGATAAGATAATGGATAATCAAGATCAGCTATTATTATCCCGTAAGCTGGCTACCATAGTAACTGAGATAGACGATATACCGAGCTGCGATAAAATACAGTGGCAGGGTGTTTATCAGGATGCATTTTCCTTATTTGCCGATGAAATGGGTTTTTCTGACGTATTTAACAGCCGCTCTGCCCAATTGAGACAAAGACAGTTTCAAGGCGTACTAGGAAGCTAAATAGACACTAATAAAGGTTACAATGAATAGACCGCGTATTATTGCCGATCAGAATATGCCCCTTGTAGAGGCGCACTTTGGCCATCTGGGTGAAGTGGAGCTTATGGCTGGGCGAGATATTGATCGTCACAGCATTGAGGGTGCGGAGATCCTACTTGTGCGTTCGGTAACGCAGGTCAATCAAAGCTTGCTAGAGGGCAGCTCGGTACGCTTTGTGGGCTCAGCCACTGCCGGCACCGATCATATAGACCTGGACTACCTAGCAGAAAATGGTATTCAATTTGCCCATGCACCCGGTTGTAACGCCGAGGCCGTGGCTCAATATGCGCTTTCGGTTTTTAGTCGCTTAAAACCCCGATGGCTAGAAAGCAAAGTCGGCATAGTCGGCTGTGGCAACGTGGGCGGCAGGCTATACCAAAAATTGGTTGCATTAGGGGTGGATTGCCAAGTCTATGACCCATTTTTAAGCCAGAGCCAAATTCCGGATTTAGTCTCATTTGACCAGATACTCGATTGCGAGATTATTACATTGCATACGCCACTGACCACTGAGGGTCAATTCCCAACCCATCATATGTTCAATCAGCAAGTGCTCGCGCAGCTTAAGCCCAATAGCTTGCTTATTAATGCTGGCAGGGGCGCGGTAATAGATAACCTAGCCTTAATAGATAGACTTAAGCAGTCCGATAATTTACAGGTAGCCCTTGATGTCTGGGAGCCTGAACCTGAGATCAATGCTGAATTACTTGATTTAGTATCCATTGCTACACCGCATATTGCCGGTTACAGTAACGAGGGAAAAATTCGAGGAACCACTATGCTCTACGATGCGGTTTGTCGATTGTATTTAGACGACCAGTCTACACAGAACTCAAATAATCTGACAAAGGATAAAAAGGACTCTATAGAAGCCACAGGGAAGACCCTTAACCAACTTCTGGTTGAGTGCTATAACGTTCAAGCAGATGATCTGCGAATGCGTGAAAGGTTAAAACAGGGCGATATAGGGCAAGCTTTTGATCAGTTACGAAAAAACTACCCCCAGCGCAGGGAATACAGTCATTTTGCGGTTTCTGCTGACACAGCACTTAGCCGTCAATTAAAAATATTGGGATATTCAACAGACTAGAGCTAGTTATTGCCTAATTGTTTCTAAAAACGCAGCTAATCGCGTTAAAGATTCCACTAACTGCGCCTTGTCTGGCAAAAATACAATTCGTAGATGTTGAGTGTCGTCCAAGTTAAAAGCCGAACCCTGAACCAAAAGAACCCGTTGCTGTTTTAGAAAATCTAAAACAAGTTGCTGGTCATCTTCGATTGGATACATATCTGGATCCAGTTTAGGGAAGAGATACATCGCTGATTTAGGTTTGACACAGCTAACCCCAGGGATACTGGTAAGCATATCGTAGGCTAAATCTCGCTGCTCTATGAGTCTACCACCGGGAAGAACAAGATCTTCAATGCTCTGTCGGCCACCTAGTGCGGTTTGTACAGCCAGCATAGCAGGGGCGTTGGCACAGAGGCGCATAGACGCTAGCATTTCTAAGCCTTCACAGTAGCTCTGCGCCTGTTTTTTAGTACCAGTCATCATCATCCAGCCCGATCTAAAACCCGCTAAACGATAGGTTTTAGATAAGCCATTAAAGGTCATACACAGAGTATTCTCTACTAAGCTAGCAAGAGGAATATGCACCGCATCATCATAGATAATACGGTCATAAATCTCATCGGCAAATACCACAAGATTATGTTTTTCAGCTAGAGCAACTAAAGCCTTAAGTGTTTCTTCTGAATACACAGCACCCGTCGGGTTATTGGGATTAATAATCACAATACCCTTGGTTTTGGCGTTAATCTTAGACTCAATATCCTTTAAATCTGGCTGCCAATCGTCATCTTCATTACACCGATAGTGCACAGGTGATCCACCAGAAATAGAAACGGCGGCGGTCCATATCGGATAATCAGGGGCAGGGATAAGTATTTCATCGTCTGAGTTAAGTAGAGCCTGCATCGACATCACAATTAGCTCGCTAACCCCATTACCCATAATGATATCGTCAACGGTAATACCCTCAATGCCCTGAGCCTGATAGCGTTGCATCACAGCCTTACGCGCAGGGAACAAGCCTTTGCTGTGACAATAGCCCTGAGCCTGTCGCAAATTTTGTACCACGTCTTGCATGATTTCATCAGGCGCATCAAAGCCAAAGGCACCGGGGTTGCCTATATTGAGCTTTATCACGCTCTGACCCTGTTCTTCAAGCCAGTTAGCATGATCTAGAACGGGGCCGCGAATGTCGTAGCAAACGCCATCTAATTTGTCAGATTTTACAAACTTAGTCATTGGGTATTGATGTCCATTAACAGGTAATACCCGCATTCTAGCAAAAAATAGGCATAAAAATGGAAATAATAAAATTCAGCTTAAAAAAACAATAATCAATTCCTTAAGACCCATTCGCTGTGACTAATTTGCAATCAAAGGTAAAGCATAAAGAAAAATATTGGAATAGGGCATATAAGCTCTTGACAGTATGGGTGCGGCTACTTAGAATGCCCGCCTCTTAGCCAAACACGTCCCGTTCGTCTAGAGGCCTAGGACACCGCCCTTTCACGGCGGTAACAGGGGTTCGAACCCCCTACGGGACGCCATTTGGTTAACGCAAGTCACTTCGG
>JAQWMF010000041.1 GCA_029246925.1 Porticoccaceae bacterium | reverse complement strand
ATGGAATATCAAATTTCTTAAGAATATCAAAGCTGGCTTCCATAACTGGCAAATCAGAATCAGAACCCATCAGGATGGCTACAAAAGGTTTACTCATAGTTTTAGTGATCTCCGTTAAAGACGCGCAGATTACCGAAACTTTACCCTCTGCGCAATCCTCTATTTTAATCGAAAACGATTGCGTAAGCCTAGAAAAAAGAAGGTCTGCGATTTTGCTGCCATAAATTGTTATGGCCTGCCATCACACAGACGCCTAAAATCATTAAGCTAAAACTCTAGTCAATATTTATTTCCATGTAAGGCGCATATTCTTTGATTAGCTCCTTGGCATCTTCTTTATTAAGTAAATAATCTGAAAAAGACAGCCAATTTAGTTTTTTACCACAAACTTGCTTGAAAGCATCTACCAAAACTCTGATCTTTTCTAAACTTATGATATTTTGATCCAGAGAAACCTGATTGACTGGGCATAAATGTTGCCCTGCTAAAATAGCCTGTGCAAAATCATCGATATTTTTATCTGATAGGTTAATATTCAAGAATTCTATGGCTTCTAGCGTTTCAGCTTGTGGACTGTTAGCTAGGACACTCAAGAATTTACTAATATTCTTTTCCTGTTCTGGGTCAATGGGGTTTTCCCCAAGGTATAAGCCGCTGTATGCCAGTGTTTTTAATTTTAATTCACTGGATAGTAGGTTAAAGTTGTTTTCATTGCTGTAAATCTCAGTCAATGCATCAAGCACTTCTTTATTCTGGGTTTTAGGATCAAGAGCGCTAAGCGTTAACTCCTCTAAATTATTTTTATTAACGGCTAAAGATCGAACAAAAACCGCTGCCTCTTTTTGTCCCATCAGAGATAAAGTTAATTTTTTTAATGCAAGTGTTTCACCATTTGTTTTTTCAGGATTATATATTTTAGTAATCATTGACTCTAAGGCTCTAGAGGGAGATTGATCTCCTTTCTGATGTATTTTTACAGATAAGCTCAATTCTTTTAGCCCATTTATTAGTAGCCCCTCTATTGTTTTGAGGGATTTATCTGACAAAGACTCTTCCTGCTTGAGAGAGGTAATCTCCAATAAATCCAGATTAGGGGCGCTTGGCGAAGAAGCATAAGCCGATAGCCAGTTTGAATAGTTAATCGTTGTAAAATTTTCTAAAAATTCATTGACTCCATAAATTCCTGTTATTAACAACTCTTTTAATGGCCTATGCTTAGGTTTGAGGGGTTTCGCTTGCGTTTTTTGAGCTAGAAGATTGGCAAAATTCGGACTGTAAAGTTTTTTAAGAAATCGATCCGTGTCGTCAGGGCTGAGCATTTGGAGTGAGAGAAAATCCAATTGGAATTTGGTCAATGATTCACTAATAAAAACGGCATTTTGAAAATTACTAAGAGCTTGCGCATAGTCCAATTGTAAAGAATTTTTTGCAAAGTCTGGGGAGAATGAACCAAAAAACGAATTAACATCCAGCCACTTTAGCATTATGGAATAGGCTTCCAGATGCTCTCGGCTGTCAATTTGTACGGGATTTGAACTTATATCCCAGAATTCATCATTCTTTACAATGGAGTAATTGTATTCGTTATAAATAATCACCGGTAGTGTTAACTGTATTTTTTCATACATGGCTATCTGGTGTTTTTTATCATTGATGTCAGTATCATGTTGTCTCTTAGCCTGTTCGTCTGAAATTTGAGTCGTACTCGAAGAATCTCCGACGGCTATCTCCTCATGTTCTGGCTCTTCTAACTCTTCCGGTTCATTCCAAAATCGAGCCAATGATTGTAAAAATGCAAAAAAATCAAAAAAATTCCAAACGGGTTGTGTGGCCTGCACTATTGGCCCTTTGCGTTGTTTTTTTGGGCTAAATTTTTCATTTTCTAACGCATTTAGCTCAGCTTGATGATACGCAAGCTTTTCATCTATGTACTGATGCTTATCAAACCCCTCTGCGTTAGTCTCTACTTGATGTAAAAGATCTACTAAAAATGTGTCATAAAGTTCTCTGCAGGTTTTTGTCGCTGGGGTTAAATGACATATCTGAGAGGTTGTCATTGTTGCACTTGACCAAGTATTAATTGAAAAAAATACGGTTGCCGCTAATAAATATTTAAGATTTTTCATTTTGATTCTCCTGAATTATACATATGGGCTTCCTGCCCAAAATCAATGCTAGAGAGCTCCAAAAAGCCATGGAGTTTCTTGTGCATAAATAAGGCTAGTTCAAAATATAATTCGCTTTTATATTATTTTTCGCAAAAAAAGGTGTACCTGAATCCACTAGGCAACCATTTAAGCCACCCGACTAAAATAACCCTGCTCACCGACCACCATTCCCTTTATCTCAAGGGTAACTAATAACTGCAATAGCTTATCCATTGGCCATGGGGTATCGAGCTCATCAATCAGCATTGGCTCATAGTCCAATATCTTAAGCAGTAGGGATTCTTCATTGCTAAAGCTGTCGTCTGCAGGCTTTTCAGCGGGCATATTGACTAAATCCTTATATTTTTCACCATAGCTAGCCAGCGGACCGGCAATCTCTTCAACCAGCTCAGCGGTTGTTTCCACTAGGCAGGCGCCCTGTTTAATAAGCTGATGGCAACCTTTGCTTTGCGGGCTATTAATCGAGCCGGGAATGGCAAATACTTCACGATTTTGTTCTAGGGCGTACTTTGCGGTAATCAGTGAGCCACTTTTTAAGGCCGCTTCCACGACTAATACACCGAGACTTAGACCACTGATAATACGATTGCGCTGGGGGAAGTGTGCCGGTAGCGGCGGGGTACCGGGGGCAAATTCGGTAATCAGTACGCCGCCTTTTTCAACTATTTGCTCGGCTAGTGAGGCGTTTCGACTGGGGTAGCTGCGATCTATCCCTGTGGCAACCACCCCAACGCTTATACCTTGGGGCGCTTCAAGGGCGCCGCGATGGGCGCAACTATCTATGCCAATTGCCATACCGCTGGTAATGGTAAAACCGCTGGCAGCAAGGCTTTTTGCCCATGATTTGGCGATCTTTTCAGCGCCTCTGGTCATGCGACGACTGCCGACTATGGCAATTTGCGGCAGATGCAAGCAGTTGGGGTTGCCGCGCACATAAAGAAGTGGTGGTGGCTTTGCGATCTGTTGCAGTTGCGGCGGGTACTCTTGGCTAGTAATGGGCACTATTTGCGCCTGATACTGTTCGAGGGTTTTGCCTATTCGCTCGACTTCAGCTTGCCATTGACCTGCGTGGTATGCCTTGCGAATAATTTGTAACTGCTGATTAAGGGCTGAGCTGTTAATTGACTCTTGGCTTTCAAATATTTGGCGAAAGCTACCCAAATGTTCAATAAGGGCTAGTTGTAACTTTGGCGTACAGGGCTTCAGCGTCTGTGCAATGAGTGCCCATTGGGGTTCGTCTTGCCTATTTAGTATTGCGTTCATGCGGTGCGTCCTTTCAAGCAACTGTGTATAATCTTTTAATCGGGGTCTAGGTTGATTGTAGACAGGTCTCCCTGAGCTTTTTTGAATTTGATAAAGATAGATAATGACTGATATGGCGAAATTAACCATTCTTGAGTATCCCAATCCGCGTTTGCGCATTATTGCGGAACCGGTAGCCGAAGTGGACGATACCATTCGCACGCTTATTGATGATATGTTTGAAACCATGGTAGATGCTGACGGCATTGGCTTGGCGGCGACGCAGGTGGATGTACATCAGCAGGTCATCGTTATGGACCTTTCGGAGAGCCGAAACGAGCCGCGGGTGTTTATAAACCCGCAGGTTGAGGTGCTAGAGCCGGATACGGTTCCCTTCGACGAGGGTTGCCTTTCAGTGCCAGGGTTTAATGAAACGGTTGATCGCCCCAAGTATGTGATGATTCGCGCTCTTGACCGCGATGGCACTGCCTTTGAAGAAGAAGCCCATGGCTTATTAGCGGTCTGTATTCAGCATGAGATGGATCATTTAAAAGGCAAATTATTTGTCGATTACTTATCGCCTCTAAAAAGAGACCGCATTCGTAAAAAACTTAAAAAACAGCGGGCATAGGAATTATTTAGCGTGAAGATTATCTTCGCTGGCACCCCAGATTTTGCCGCCGCTCATTTGCAGGCGTTAATCAATTGCGGACAACATGAAATTGTTGCGGTTTATACCCAGCCTGATCGCCCTGCTGGACGGGGTAAAAAATTAACGGCCAGCTCAGTAAAGCAGCTGGCTTGCGATCATAGTTTAAGCGTCTTACAGCCACCGTCCCTTAAAGATTCTGAAGCACAGCAGCAGCTTGCTAGCTTTAATGCAGATTTGATGATTGTGGTTGCCTATGGGCTGATTTTGCCGCAGGCGGTTTTGGATACTCCAAGACTGGGCTGTATTAATGTGCATGGCTCACTACTGCCTAAATGGCGCGGCGCAGCACCTATTCAGCGCGCAGTCGAGGCCGGCGATAAAGAAACCGGTATCTGTATTATGCAGATGGATGCTGGACTTGATACTGGGCCGGTGATTTCTGTTGCTCACTGCCCAATAGACGCCGCAGATACTAGCGGCTCAATCTATCAAAAATTGTCTGAGCTGGGGGCGCCAACCTTATTAGCCGCATTAGAAAAAATTGATGCCGGGGTTGCGGTAGCAGAACAGCAAGACGATAGCCAAAGTACCTATGCTCGCAAGATTGATAAATCTGAGGCCTTAATTGATTGGTCTATGTCTGCGGAAGAAATCAGCCGCCGCGTGCGTGCATTTAATCCTTTCCCTGCAACCTTTAGCCATATTGGTGGTGACCGAGTTAAAATTTGGGGTGCTAGCGCCACTGATAAACCATCAAACAATTCGGCAGGCGCCATTATTCATGCAGACGCCGAGGGCATTTTGGTGCAAACGGGTAGAGGTCAGTTGCTGATCACGGAAATTCAATTGGCCGGCAAATCAAAAATGCCGGTCTCTGAACTATTAAAATCTAAGGCCGAGCTATTTGCTGCGGGCCAGAGTTTTGATCAATAAATGGCAAATGTTCGCGTAGTTGCCGCCGAAGCCATCGGCCAAGTTTTGCGGGGTCGTTCGCTGTCTGCGGTACTACCCAAATACAGCCAAAAAGTGGCTGATAATGACCAAGCATTATTTAAAGAACTCTGTTTTGGCACATTGCGCTGGTATCCACAGTTGCAGGCGATTGTTAATCACCTAATGTCAAAACCCATCAAGGATAAAGAGCGTGAAATTCAAGCATTGCTGGCCTGTGGTATCTACCAACTAATGCATATGCGCGTTGCAGACCATGCTGCGATTAATGAAACCGTTGCCGCAACAGTAAAGCTAAAACGTCTATGGGCGAAGGGCTTGGTTAATGCTGTGCTAAGAAATTTTCAGCGCCAGCAGGAACAAATAGTCGACAAACTCTCGAAAAACTCTGACTATGCAACCGCTCACCCCCAGTGGATAGTAGATCGCCTTCATAAAGCTTGGCCTGAACAGGCTCAAGAGATACTGGCGGCCAATAACCTGCAGGCGCCCATGTGTTTGCGGGTGAATGCCAGCCGTTGCTCTCGCGATGACTATCTCACCATGCTAACTGATGCGAACATTAATGCCGAGCCAACCCAATACAGCGAGTGCGGCATTTTACTCGACAAGCCGCAAGAAGTGACCGAGCTTCCGGGCTTTGCCGACGGCCTTGCTAGTGTTCAAGACGAATCAGCTCAGCTTGCGGCCTCGCTATTAGATGTTCAGCCGGGGCATGTGGTGCTTGATGCCTGCTGTGCCCCCGGCGGTAAAACCTGCCATATTCTTGAATCTGAACCTAAGCTGGCCTTATTAACGGCTATTGATCTTGAACAAACCCGCCTCGAGCGGTGTAAAGATAATCTCCAGCGCTTGGATTTGCAGGCCAACCTAATTGCAGCAGATGTTGGGGCCATTGAAATGTGGTGGGATAACAAACCCTTTGATCGCATTTTATTAGATGCTCCCTGCTCAGCTTCAGGGGTTATTCGCCGCCATCCAGATATTAAATTACTGCGCAAAAACACCGATATTGATAACTTATCGAAAATTCAGACAGAATTGCTCGAAAAGGTGTGGAAAACTTTGCGCAAAGGGGGCATTCTTGTGTATGCAACCTGTTCGGTGCTTCCACAGGAGAACGATAGCGTGGTGGCGCAGTTTTTGGCGGCAAACGATGATGCCTCTCTCATTAAAATTGAGGCAGATTGGGGAAGGGCCACAGACTTTGGCAGGCAAATATTCCCCTCGGCAAAAGGAGGCGATGGTTTTTACTATTCGCGCCTAAAAAAAATAGCTGATAATGGCTGAAAATAGCTAAAAAGTGCAGAGCAATCATGAAAATAGTGATAGTTGGAGCGGGTCAGGTCGGCGCTACGCTGGCTGAAAATCTAGCGCGAGAAAACAATGATATAACCATTGTTGATATAGATGCGAATGTCTTAAGGGCACTACAGGATAGGCTCGATGTACGCACCATTGTTGGCACGGGCTGTTACCCAGACGTTCTGGTTAATGCCGGCATAGAAGATGCCGATATGATTGTTGCCGTTACCCGCAGCGATGAAATTAATATCGTTGCCTGTCAGGTGGCGTACTCCCTATTTCACACCCCGACCAAAATCGCCCGCGTTAGATCGCGCAATTACAGCAATCCCGAATATAAAAACAAACTGTTTAACGATAAGCATATGCCAGTCGATGTAATGATTACCCCCGAGCAGGTGGTGACTAATTATATTCAAAAGCTTATTGAACAGCCCGGCGCCCTTCAGGTGCTCGACTTTGCCGATGGCGTTGTTCAGCTAGTTGGCTTGCGTGCAGTCGAAGATGGTCCCCTAGTAGGCCAAAAATTGCGCGCACTAAGAGAACATATGCCTGAAATCGATGCCCGTGTTGCTGCTATTTACAGAAAGGATGGCGCTATCTTTCCAACCGGTGACACCGTCGTTGAAGACGGTGACGAAGTATTTTTTATCGCCGCCAAGAAAAATATACGCAAGGTAATGAGCGAGCTGCGTCGCTTAGAAAAACCCTATCGCCAACTGGTTATCGCCGGTGGCGGTAATATTGGCTTTCGTCTTAGCAAAGCATTAGAAGACGACTACAATATTAAGATTATCGAATTCTCAGATGCTCGGGCCGAATTGCTATCAGAGCAATTGGATAAAACCGTGGTGCTAAGAGGCTCAGCCACCGATCAAGAACTACTGCTAGACGAAAATATCGACAAAACCGACGTATTTATTGCTCTGACCGATGATGATGAGACCAATATTATGGCGTCACTGCTAGCCAAGCGTTTGGGCGCAAGAAAGGTAATGACCCTGATTAGCAACCCAGTTTATGCCGATCTTATGCAGGGTGGTGAAATTGATATCGCCATATCGCCCCAGCAATCGACCATTAGCTCACTGCTTGCTCATGTGCGCAAAGGGGATACAGAAAGTGTGCATTCACTACGCCGAGGTGCCGCAGAAGCTCTAGAGTTTATCGTTCATGGTGATGAAAAAAGCTCCAAGGTTGTAGGCCGAGCTATTGAAGATATTAAATCGCCACCAGGCACTACATTGGCAGCCCTAGTGCGCGATGGAGACGTCATAATTGCACACCACGATACCGTTATTCAAAGTGGCGACCATGTGATTGTGTTTGTGGTGGATAAAGACAAAACCAAGGCAGTCGAGAAGTTATTCTCGGTTGGCTTTAGCTTCTTCTAGGGGATTAAACTAAGATGCATTTTGCAATCATAGCTCGGGTTCTAGGCATGCTATTGGTTATCTTTAGCCTAAGTATGCTGACGCCAGTTATCGTTGCTCTTATATATGGCGAAAACACCTCAAGTACCTTTTTGCTCGCTTTTGCTATTACGCTTTTTGTGGGCCTAATCTTTTGGCTTCCCTCAAGAGGCTCAAAAGGCGAACTTAGAACTAGAGATGGCTTTGTGGTCACGGTGTTCTTCTGGCTAGTACTGAGCTCCTTCGGTGCGCTACCGCTGATGCTGTCTGAAGCGCCCCACCTAAGCTTTATAGATGCCTTATTTGAGTCGGTCTCTGGGCTGACCACTACCGGCGCCACGGTGATAGCCGGCTTGGATAATCTGCCTAAATCGATTCTCTATTACCGCCAACAGCTACAGTGGCTTGGCGGCATTGGTATTGTGGTTATTGCCGTGGCTATTCTGCCAATGCTCGGCGTTGGTGGTATGCAGATCTATCGCGCCGAAACCCCTGGACCGATGAAAGATTCAAAACTAACCCCACGCATTACCGAAACCGCCAATGTGTTATTTAAAATTTATCTCTGTCTCACCATTGC
>JAQWMF010000040.1 GCA_029246925.1 Porticoccaceae bacterium | reverse complement strand
CCTGGGGCGCCTATTTTCCCGGGTGTGATGATCGTTGAAGCCTTGGCTCAGGCCTCAGGTATTCTGGGCTTTTTTTCTTCTGATTTAACCATAGAGGATGGAAAACTTTTCTTATTTGCAGGTGTTGATAAGGCGCGTTTTAAGAAGCCTGTAGTTCCCGGTGATCAGTTGACCCTTACCTCCGAAGTCGATACCGTTAAACGTAATATATGGCGTTTTAATACCATTGCATCGATTGATGGTAAAGTCTGTTGTGAGGCAACCTTACTCTGTGCCTTTCAGGATAGAGATAAAGTAGTGTGATTGATTCTCAAGCGATTATAGATCCCTCCGCAACTATTGGCGAAAACGTCAGCATCGGCCCCTGGACGGTGATTGGGCCAGATGTTGTGATTGGCGACAACTGCCAGATTGCCTCTCATGTGGTCATTCGCGGACCCTCAACAATTGGCGCGAATAATAAAATTTATCAATTTTCTACCATTGGTGATGACACACCTGACCTTAAGTATAAGGGTGAGCTAACTAAGCTAATCATCGGTGATGATAATGTTATCCGTGAGGGTGTAACTATTCATCGCGGCACCGTTCAGGACAAAGGTGAAACAGTTATCGGTAATCACAACCTATTAATGGCCTATGCGCATGTAGGACATGATTCAGTCATAGGCGATCATGTGATTATGGTCAATAATTCAAGTCTAGCTGGTCATGTTAATGTTGGCGACTGGGCCATTCTCTCGGGTTATGCATTAATTCATCAGTATGTATCGGTAGGCGCTCACAGCTTTGTAGGTCCCGCTGCCTTTAGTTACCATGATGTTCCAGCTTTTGTAACAGCCTTTGGTAGCCCAGCAGAACCCAGAACTATTAATAAAGAGGGGCTAAAGCGTCGCGGTTTTAGCACAGATCAAATTTCCTTAGCTAATAAGGCCTACAAGTTACTCTATCGGCGCGGTCTGTCCTTAGATGAAGCTATAGAAGCAATTGCTGAACTGGGTGATGATACTGTAATTACAGTGCTACACGATTCATTGAAATCTTCAACTCGCGGCATTATTCGCTAGCTCATGTTGGAAGCTCCTGTTTTTGCCATTGTCGCTGGTGAAACATCCGGTGATTTATTGGGTGCAGACCTTATACAAGGATTAAAAAAACAATACCCTAATGCTATCTTCGAGGGTATTGGTGGGCCTAGAATGCAATCTCAAGGCTTTAATTCGTTATTTGAAATGGAACGTCTTTCAGTGATGGGTCTCTGGGAGCCGCTAAAACGGCTACCTGAATTACTGTCTATTCGTCGATCAATTATTAAGCGTTATTCCTCACAAAAGCCTGTGGTTTTTATCGGTATAGATTCACCGGATTTTAATGCCAAAATTGAGCAAAAGCTGAATGCTGTGGGTGTCAAAACCGTGCACTATGTCAGTCCATCAGTATGGGCATGGCGTCAGGGTCGCATCAAAAACATCAAGCGCTCAGTGGATTTAATGCTAACCCTTTTACCTTTTGAAGCTGAGTTTTATCATCAGCATCAGGTGCCAGTTTGCTATGTGGGTCACCCATTGGCAAAGCAGTTCCCTAAACAGCCTAATACGTCGCAAGCAAGGCAAGCATTGGGTCTAGAGCTCAATCGACCAACAGTCTGTATTATGCCCGGCAGTCGCAGTGCTGAAGTCGAATTGATGGCGGAGCTGCTATTGGATTCAGCGGCTAAAGCATCTCAAGATTTAGGGGTAGAATTACAGTTAGTAATGCCGGCGGCCAACCAGTCTAGATATGACCAGTTAAAAAAGATTTTAGATACCAGATCAGACAGGGTAATACTGCTTAAACAGCAGTCCCATCTAGCAATGGAAGCAGCTGATGCCGTACTGCTGACCTCTGGCACCACAGCTCTAGAGGCCATGTTGCTTAAGAAACCCATGGTAGTGGGTTATCGAATGAATGCACTGTCGTTTAAAGTATTATTCCCACTTATTAAAACTGCCTATGTTTCATTGCCTAACTTATTAGCTAATCAAGCTTTGGTTCCTGAATTAATTCAAGATAAAGCGACCATTGAAACGCTGTCTGCAGAGGTGGTTAATCTTTTCAAAGTTGATAGCGCTGAGTTGGTCGAGCAGTTCGACGAATTACACCAACAGTTATCCTTGGATTCTGCGACTTTGGCAACGGCAGCCATTTCACAGCTGATAGCGAGTAAATAGGGCCTATGGAACAATGGCATGCCCCTAAAAATATTAAGTATCTCGCCGGTGTCGATGAGGTGGGGCGGGGCCCACTAGCCGGTGATGTGGTGACAGCCGCAGTTATTTTACCTGCCAAGCACAGCATTCAGGGTCTAGATGATTCCAAGGTGCTAACCGCGCATCAGCGTGAATCCCTGTATAAAGAGATTGTCGAGCAAGCCCTATGTTATTGCGTGGGGAGAGCCTCAGTAGCAGAAATTGATCAGTACAATATTTTACAGTCAACTATGATGGCCATGCGCCGTGCAGTGATAGGCTTGGAAATAAAGCCAGATTATGTCGCCGTTGATGGCAATCGCCTTCCTCAGTGGGAATATGCTGGAGAGGCAGTGGTTAAAGGTGATGGGCGAGTTGAAGTGATTAGTGCGGCATCAATTATTGCCAAGGTGGTGCGCGATAGAGAAATGGTAGCGTTTGAGGCTAAATACCCAGGTTACGGCTTTGCCAAAAATAAAGGCTATGGCACGGC
>JAQWMF010000039.1 GCA_029246925.1 Porticoccaceae bacterium | reverse complement strand
TCGAAGCCCGCAATAACTGAGTTTATTGCGGGTTTTCTTTTGCCTAGACGTTTATTTTGGTGATTGAAGGCGGTGGTTTGATGCCGCAGCCTTTTAGAATAATATGAATAAGATTATCGGCTACATCGTCAAAATCTTGATCGGTTAATTGCGGCTTATCTAGTACCGCGCTCACTTGGGTGGAAAAATCGGCGTAATGTTGGGTGGCACTCCAAATTAGCATTATTAGAAATAGGGGATCCACAGGGTCCATTTTTCCCTGTTTAATCCATTGCTCTATCACAGCAGATTTTGATTTAAGCCAGTTACGAAAATCACTATTTAAATACTCGCTAATTCTGGGTGCGCCATGAATAATTTCGTTGGCAAATATTTTTGAGGCCAATGGGTTGGTTTTTGAGTACATTACCTTGGCTCTTATATAGGCACCTATGGCATCGGCAGGGTCGTCTTCGGGGGTGATTTGGTTAAATGCGTCATTCCATAATTGCAGAATATCCATCAGGACTTTTTTATACAGTTCTAGCTTGCTTTTAAAGTAGTAGTGAATATTGGCGCGTGGTAAGTTTGCTCGTTTGGCAATATTCATAATGGATGCGCCTTTGTAGCCGAACTCGGCAAATTCCATTTCTGCAATGGCAATTATTTTTGCGCGATTATCGCTGCGAATTTTGCCGATTTTGTATTTATTTTGCATTGGATATTTAAGCCTAAAAAATCTTATTGCAGGTTATTTTAATTGATTAAACCTTTGAGCGTTTAGTCTATGGTTGTGAGTTGGAAAAGTCTTTATTTTGGGTAAAAAAAAGCGGCTAAATAGCCGCTTTTTTATTTCAAAGGTAAGCTGTTAGCCGCACTTTGAGTCGCCACAGTTTAGGCAGGTCATACAGCCGTCCAAAAGAATAGCAGCTTTAACACTACATTTTTTGCAGACTTCGGCATTGGCTGGGAAATCGCTAGGCTCTTCTTTTGCCGTAGCAGTACCTTCGAATTCAGCGCGTTTCTCATCCATAATTTTTTGCTGATGCTCAGGAATTTCTGGTTTTTTAAGCATGCCGATCTTTTGTAGATGATCTTCGATCGCCCAGCCAATTTCCGCTACCAGTGAGGGCATAAATTTGCCACCTGGTTTGAAGTATCCGCCCTGTGGATCGAATACTGCTTTTAGCTCTTCTACTAGGAAGGTACAGTCGCCACCTTTGCGGAATACCGCAGACACTACGCGTGTTAGGGCAACAATCCATTGGAAGTGGTCCATATTTTTGGAATTAATAAATACCTCAAATGGACGACGCAGTTCGTGGTCTGTTCCTTCGTTTAGCACGATATCGTTGATGGTAAGATACAGTGCGTGATCGGAAAGCGGTGTCTTAATTTTGTAGGTGCTGCCAGCGAGTGTTTCAGGGCGCGATACTTTTTCGTGCATCTGAATAATATTGTTCTCTTGCTCTGCTGGAGTGACTTCCTGTGCCGCCGGCTCGCCTGAGACTACTTTGTAGCCTACGATCTTCTGGTCAATTTTCTTGCTCATGTTTATCCTCTTTTCTGTCCTTTGTGGTGCTACGAACTGTTTAGAACTTCCCGTAGTAACCTTCTTTAAGTGCGTCGAATAGATTGGCGGCGGTGTGGGTCTCGCCATCATATTCAATCTCTTCGTTTCCTTTGTATTCAACGGTTGAGCCATCTTCTAGGGTGAAGCTGTAAACGGTGTTTTCTAGATCACTTTCTTTAACGAGAACACCTTGGAAGGCCTCTGGATTAAAACGGAAAGTGGTACAGCCTTTCAGTCCTTTTTCTGCGGCATACAGATAAATATCTTTAAAGTCGTTGTATTCGCATTCAGTGGGTACATTAATGGTTTTTGAAATTGATGAATCTACCCATTTTTGCGCGGCGGCTTGAATATCTACGTGCGCTTTTGGCTTGATAGTCTCAGAACTTACAAAATAGTCTGGTAATAGTTCATCTTCGGATGTGCCAAATGGCATGGCTTTTTCGTTAATGAGTGTACGATAAGCCAGAAGCTCATAGGAGAATACGTCGATTTTCTCTTTAGATTTTTTACCTTCACGTATTACGTTGCGCGAGTAGTGGTGAGCGAAACTGGGTTCAATACCATTGCTAACGTTATTGGCCAGAGACAGCGAAATGGTGCCTGTAGGTGCAATTGAGCTGTGGTGGCTAAATCTGCAACCTTCTTCGATTAGGGCATCAGTCAATTCAGGCGCTACTTTTGCAATATTTTGCATATAGCGGCTGTATTTACCCATCAGAACCTTACCTTTGAGCTTGTCGCCCAATTTAATGCCGTCTTTTGCCAACTCTGGCTGTTTAAATAGCATATTTGCGGTTACTTCAAATTCATCGTCCATAATCGGTGCTGGCCCTTTTTCTCGAGCCAGATCAAGACCGCTCTCTAAGCCGGAAACTGCCATTTCTTGTGCAACTTTTTCGGTGAAGTCTACGGAGTTTTTGTCACCATACTTCATGCAAAGCATAGTGATAGCCGAGCCCAAGCCAAGGAAGCCCATGCCGTGACGACGCTTGTATTGAATTTCGTCTCTTTGGCCTTTAAGTGGTAGACCGTTGATTTCTACTACGTTGTCTAGCATACGAGTGAAGACTTTAACTACTTCGGCGTATTGCTCCCAATCAAATGAAGCTTTTGAGGTAAATGGATTGCGTACAAACTTGGTAAGGTTAACTGAGCCTAAAAGGCAGCTTCCATAGGGTGGAAGAGGTTGCTCACCGCAGGGGTTAGTGGCTCGAATATCTTCACAGTACCAGTTGTTATTGTTTTTGTTGACCTGATCGATAAGGATAAAGCCTGGTTCTGCAAAGTCATAAGTGGATGACATAATGGCATTCCATAGCTTTTGTGCGCGAATTGTTTCATAAATCCGGCAAGCCACTAGCCCCTGATCATTGGTGACATAGCCGTCCGTTGTTGGGAATGGTTTCCATACAATATCATTCCCTTCTAGGTTAAGGTCTGCATCAACTTCTTTTGCGCTAATAGGGAATGTAAGATTCCAGTTACCATCATTGCGAACGGCTTGAATAAACTCTTCGGTAATAAGCAGTGATAGATTGAACTGACGTAGACGACCGTCTTCTCGTTTGGCTTTTACGAAGTCGAATACATCAGGATGGCTTACATCAAATGTTGCCATTTGAGCGCCTCGTCGACCGCCAGCAGAGGATACGGTGAAACACATCTTGTCGTAGATATCCATAAACGACAATGGACCTGAGGTGTAGGCACCAGCACCAGAAACATAGGCACCCTTTGGGCGCAGAGTAGAGAATTCATAGCCAATTCCGCAACCAGCTTTTAAGGTCAGGCCGGCCTCTAGGTTGCGCTCAAGAATGCCTGACATGGAGTCAGGAACGATGCCAGACACTGTGCAGTTGATGGTTGAGGTCGCAGGTTTGTAGGCTTGCGCGCCAGCATTAGAAATGATTCGCCCAGCGGGTATGGCACCATTTTGTAATGCCCAAACAAATTTTTCATGCCATTCTTTACGCTTGGCTTTGGATTCTACATCAGATAGTGCCTTGGCAACTCGGTCATAGGTTTGTTGGATATCTTTGTCGACAGGATTATCTTGCTTATCCTTTAGTCGGTATTTTTTATCCCAAATATCCAATGACGCTTCTTGAAACTGGATATCATCAAATGATTTGCTTGGCTTTACTGTTTTTAATTTGGTTGCGCTCATCACTGGCCCTTTTGTTTGTCCTTAGCAGACGGCAAATTTTATACAGCTACTTTTTTGTCGAATTTGCCGTATCACTTTAATTAGCTGTCCGAGTAAATAGTGTTGTTATTTATAGGTAGAGTTTATCCAACATTTTGTGTGTTGCAAGCACTATTCCACTATATGTTGTGTTTTCTTTGAAAAATATTCCAATATCTGGTTGGTAAGCTGTTGAAAAATATGTGGATAAAATTCACAAATGCAGTAACAACAGGGGGTCTGAATAAATATTGACCAATGTGTATAAGTTGGTCATGGTTGTGGTGTGCGGAGGCATAATATATTTTGTAAACACATATTGTTAGACAGTTAAGTTGTCTCGCTGTTGCTAACTCGATAAAATAAGCTTTATACAATTTCTATGGCGCAGGGGCTTAAAAAATAATGCTTTGTGCGCACAATTGAGGATTTTCATGGATATTTTTGATTTCTCCGATGGCCGTGAAGGCTACTATGGGGAATATGGTGGCGTTTTTCTTCCCGAAATTTTACATGCAACGATCGAGGAGCTTCTAGAGTGCTTTCGAGAATGTAAGGCTGACCCAAAATTTTGGCAGGATTATATGGCGCTGTTGCAGTCTTATTCTGGTCGTCCAACGCCCGTTACCTATCTGGAGAATTTATCTCGCGAGTTGGGCGGTGCGCAGATTTATGTTAAGCGTGAAGATCTCAATCACACTGGATCTCATAAGGTGAATAATGTGATGGGTCAGGGGTTGTTGACTCAGAGATTGGGTAAGACGCGAGTTATTGCTGAGACGGGCGCGGGTCAACATGGATTCGCCACGGCGACTATGGCGGCTAAGTTCGGCTTTGATTGTAAGATTTATATGGGTGCAGTGGATGTTGCCCGCCAGCGCCCTAATGTGTTTTGGATGGAAAATCTTGGCGCTGAGGTGATTGCGGTAGAGGATGGTCAGAAAACCCTAAAAGATGCGGTTAATGAATGTATGCGCGATTGGGTGACCAATATGGCGGATACCCATTATATTTTGGGCACTGCCTGTGGTCCGCATCCATTTCCAGAGATGGTCAGTTGGTTTCAGTCAGTGATAGGTCTTGAGGCGCGCGAGCAGATTGTTAAGCAGGCGGGTCGTTTGCCTGATCGAGTCTATGCCTGCGTTGGCGGTGGTTCTAATGCTATGGGGCTATTTCAGGGATTTATCGACGAGGCCGATGTTGAGTTGGTGGGTTGTGAAGCAGGTGGTGAGGGTATTGGCTCTTATATGCACTCGGCACGCCTTGCTTATGATGATGCTTCTGTAGGTGTTGCTCAGGGGTACAAGACCTATTTCCTGCAGAATGATGAGGGTAATATGAACAAGACCCATTCGGTAGCGGCTGGTTTGGATTATATAGGTGTCAATCCGATTTTTGCTCATCTCCATGATCAGGGTAAGGCGCGTTTTGAGGCGGCTACGGATGCAGAGGTTAAAGAAACACTGAGATTGACCATGCGTACTGAGGGTTTGATTCCAGCGCTGGAGAGTACCCATGGTTTTGTAGTGGCACTAAAAGAAGCGGCGACTATGAAAAAGGATGAGATTATTTTGGTTAATATGTCGGGCCGCGGTGATAAGGATATTTTTACTATTGCAGATGCGCTTGATGATGCTAAATGGAAGTCATTTATTGGCGGTAAAGCGGATCAGTATCGGGCGGAGAAAAAATAATGGGTTTGCAAGCTTTTATTGCCGAGCGTAAACAGCAGAAAGATTTGTTGGTGATGGCCCATGTGGTTTGTGGCTATCCCTCGTTTGAAGAGAATATGCAAGAGCTGGAAATTATGGCAGAGGCTGGTGTTGATATAGTCGAGCTACAGTTTCCATTTTCTGAACCCAGTGCTGATGGCCCGCTGTTTGTTCATGCCAATGAGCAGTCATTAAAAGCCGGTACTACGGTTGATCAGTGTTTTGAGCTAATGGCAGAAGTCAGTGCGCGCTTCCCTTTTAAAGTACTGATGATGGGTTACTACAACACGGCGTTTAAAATGGGCGAAGAGGTTTTTGTCGAGCGTCTTAAAGCGGCTGGTGGTGTGGGTTTTATTCTTCCTGATTTACCTATTGAGGAAGCGGGCAGTTTGCACAAGCTTGCCGCTGAAGCGGGAATTGAGCCAATTATACTTATGACGCCTACGTCTAGTGATAAGCGTTTGGCACAGTTAGGCGCTGCAAGTCGAGGCATGGTATATGCTGTGGCTAGAAAAGGGGTAACAGGCTCTAAAACCAATATGGGCGATGATGTGGTGGCGTTGATTGAACGTTGTCGACAGCACACTGATGTTCCTATTGGTGTTGGTTTTGGTGTTAGCAGTAAGCAGGATATGGATTTTTTGCGGGGCCATGCGGATATGGCTATTGTTGGAACTGCGGCCCTTAAAATATGGGAGCAGTCTGGCTCTGAGGGTCTTCGAGGCTTCTTTAAAGAGTTGATGGCCTAAGCGGACTATTAATCCTTTTACTGGCGCATTGTGTCTTTTTTGGCTGTTTCATAGCGCCAGTGATTGACTAGCTGGGGCTTGATAGATGCCATTTCTGGTATAGCGCCAATACTTACTTTTTTAAAGCATATTAAATGGGCGCCAACTTTTGATGTGATGGGCCCTGTCCAGCAGGGAAGAGATATTCTTTCCTGATTAACTTTATTTAATAATTTTTTACTAAATCCCACCCCATAGAGTTGATCAACTTGCACTGTATTTAGGTTAATTAATTTTGAGGGCTTATCTCTATTGGCTGGTGGTGTGTCGAGTATCTTTTGGGCTATATTCATAGCCTGCCCGCCATACTGAATGTTTGAAACAAGATACTGGGTAAAGTGGAAAGTAGAGGATTCCCTGTACTGTTCTTTGTATTGGGTGTAAAAGTCATTCAATTCTTGGTCATTTGGCTCTCTTGATAGAGTGACATTTTTGGTTAATCCAGAGAGTTTTAATTGCATGGCCTGATCATCAATAATGTCGTCTAAGTCATTATTTAATGGCTGATCTATTGTATATTTTGAGGTTATTTTTTCATCGATATACAGTTGTAGTTTCTCGGTATTGGGGAGCTGAATGATACCCTCGTCCCATTTTTTTTCAGATGAATACAGAAACTGTATCCAGCTGTAGCTTACAGCTGAAAGAAGAAGCACGGTAAAAATTATACATTGTTGACGGCGCAGTTTTTGTACGCTGTTAGAGAGGCAGAGGCTCTTATACTTTTGATTTAGCGGCTTCATTTTATCTCTTGGTGCTCCTTGATAATTATCAGCTAAATTTTTTTATACTAAAGAGTGTAATATCAAATCGATGCTAGAATTGGGTATATTTTCATTATATAGGCATTAATGCAAATGCATAAACCACTACAGGGTCTGCGAGTTATTGAGTTGGGTCAGCTTCTGGCTGGCCCCTTTGCCGGCTGTATGCTGGGTTATTTTGGGGCTGAGGTTATTAAGGTAGAGCCGCCGGGTGGCGATCCAATTCGTAACTGGCGCGAAGTAAAAGATGGTACCTCATTATGGTGGCGAAGCTTGGCGCGCAATAAGAAGTGTATTTCGGTGGATTTGAAGACGCCAGAGGGGCGCGATCTTGTCAGGCAGTTATTGGTGGGTGCCGATATTGTGATTGAAAATTTCCGTCCCGGAGTTATGGAGAACTGGGGGCTTGACCCTGAGAGTCTTAGGCAAGAAAATCCGCGTCTTATCTATGCCAGAATTTCCGGTTATGGGCAAACTGGCCCCTATGCTAAAAAACCCGGATTTGCCTCTGCCTGTGAGGGCATCAGTGGTTTTAGATATTTGAATGGCTACCCAGATGAAGTCCCTGTTAGGCCCAATCTTAGTCTGGGAGATAGTGTATCTGGGTTACATGCCGTGATTGGTATTATGATGGCTTTAAGAGCGCGCGATGAAAAGGTTGGGGATCAGTCGACTGAGGGGCAGGTGGTGGATGTCGCCCTTTATGAATCTATGTTTAATCTTCTTGAAGCAGTGATTCCTGAATATCATGGTGCTGATATTATTCGACAGCCCTCAGGCACAACGGTTACTGGCATTGTCCCGACCAATACGTATAAATGTAAAGACGGTAAATTCTTAGTGATTGGGGGTAATGGTGATTCAATTTTTACTCGTTTGATGCAAGCCGTGGGTCGCGATGATATGGCGGTTAATCAAGACTATGCTACTAATGCCGACAGAGTGCGTCATGAGGCTGAAATAGATGCGGTTTTAAAGGCTTGGTGTGCCAAATATAAGCTTGAGGATGCATTAGCTATTTTAGAGGCGCAGCGAATTCCCTGTGGGCCTGTATACAGCGCTGAAGATATGATGAACGACCGTCACTTTAATGAGCGAGGATTATTTGAGCAGGTAGAGATTAATGGTGAGCCACTAAAGATTCCTGCAATATTGCCTAAGCTTGAAGAAACCCCGGGAGGTACTGATTGGGCTGGGCCTGAATTGGGGGCCCATACGGATGAGGTATTGACGGGTCTGGGGCTAAATACTGAGCAAATAACTAAGCTAAAGAAAAGCGGTGTTATTACAGATTATTAATGGCGGTGCCATTAATTGTTGTTTCGTTTTAACAGCAGTGAATCTAAATCGTTTTCCATTAGCTTCCTTCTAGCCATACTGCTTTCTTTGCTGTTGCCAAAAGGTCCTGCCAAAACACGATGTAACTTGCTCCCTGACGAGGTTTTAAAGGCCTCAGTGAAAACGGGTAAATTCAGTAGCAAGAGTTTAATTCGCAAGCGCTCAGCATCGTCTTTATTTTTAAATGATCCCACTTGAAGTAAATAACTGGCATTGGTGTTTTTACTGGGATTATTGTCAGTGCGAGGAATATTAATTTCTTCGCCTTTTAGTAAATTGGGAAATTGGAAATCAGGGGCTGCTGGAGCTTCGACTTCGGTGCCATGATTATCAGAGCCAGATTTTGTATTTTCTGCTTTTAATAAATAGGGCAGTAATTGGCAGGCTATTATGCCGAGCACAAAACCTGAAAGAAAAACTGGAAAGCCACCACTGCGCTGTCCATTTTGACGCTTGGTAGCTGAGCTGGATTTCTTGTGATAATTTTGTGCCATAACTGCCTATACCTATTGTTAAACCGAATTGTAGGTGAAAAAGGCTGTAGTAAGCAAAGTAAACTGAACAGTTTATGGAATTTACTAGAGCTCCTGTGGATCTACATCAATAGACCAGCGAATTTTGTTGGTTTTAGTATTTTTTTCTAATGGACTAGCAACCTGAGTAAGCAATGTTTGTAGGCTGCCTCTGCTGGTTGAGGTTATTTGAAGTATAAATCGGTAACGCCCTGAACGTTTTTCCATTAGTGCAGGTAGCGGCCCCAGTAGTGCCAGTTCTGATGTTGTATGCTGCTCACTAAGACGGCGCGCAAGGCTTAAAAATTCTATGGCTAACTGTGGGTTTGCTGATTCTGCGCGAATAACCGCAAGGGCTCTAAAAGGGGGCAGTAGACTCAGTTGACGATGATTAAGTAGTTTTTGGGCTAGTTGACGATAACCTTCGTTAAATAGTTGGTCCAATACTGGGTGCTCAGGTTGGTGGGTTTGCACAATAACCTGTCCACTGAGTTTGCCTCGACCGCTTCGACCTGCCACTTGGGTTAGTAACTGTCCCATTCGTTCATGGCTGCGAAAATCTGGACTCATTAGGCCGCTATCGGCATCCAGAATCACAACTAGGGTAACATTTTCAAAATGATGACCTTTGGCAAGTATCTGAGTGCCCACAAGAATACAGGCTTTGCCGCTATCTGCAGTTGCAAAGAATGCCTCTAGCGCCCCTTTTTTTCTGGTACTGTCTCTATCAACTCGAATAACAGGGTAGTCAGAAAAGCGTTGTTGAAGGAAATCTTCACTGCGCTCGGTTCCCTCGCCAGCTGCTATTAAATCTGAGCTTTTACAGCTAGGGCATTGATGTATTTGCCGTTGCTGATAATCACAGTGATGACAAATTAATCGACCGCGCGCGCGGTGGACAGTAAGTTTGCTATCACAGCTTAGGCATTGTGCGGTCCAGCCACATTGATGGCAGAGTAGAGTAGGTGCAAAGCCGCGCCGATTGAGAAACACCAATACCTGTTGTTGCGCTTCAAGCGTCTTTTTAATAGCGGTTAATGTTGAATCTGCAATGCCACATTGTATGGATTCAGTTTTTAAATCGACTAGTTTCCAATCAGGTGTTGTTGCGCTATTTACTCGTTTGTCTAATGTTAGGTGCTGATATCTGCCTTTATTGCTGTTGTTGAGCGACTCTAAAGAGGGGGTGGCAGAGCCCAAAATAACCGGAATATTTTCTCGTTGAGCACGAATAACGGCTAAATCCCGCGCTGAATATCGAAATCCATCCTGCTGTTTATAAGAAGGATCGTGTTCCTCATCTAATATAATTAAACCGAGCGCTTTAAATGGGGTAAAAATAGCTGATCTTGTGCCTAGAATGATCTTGGCTTGACCTGACTTGGCTTGTAACCATGCGTTTAAGCGCTGATTATCTGTCATGCCCGAGTGTATGGTAACCATCGGTACATTAAAGCGATTGCGAAAGCGTTTTTCGGTTTGTGGGGTCAGGCTTATTTCGGGAATGAGTATCAGAGCCTGACGTTCATATCGCAGTGCTTGCTCAATAGCTTGAAGGTAAATTTCTGTTTTTCCACTGCCAGTTACTCCCTCTAATAAATAGCTATTAAAACTGTGCAAATCTATTGCATTCATAGCTACTTGTTGCTGGTTGTCGAGTTGTAAGCTCGGCTGTTTTAAGATTTCATCTGATGCGGCTGGCGGTGTTTTCTCTATAAGCACAGGCTCAATCAAACCCTTCTCTTTTAGCTGGTTGCGGATAGTGCTGGAAAATAATGCAGTGATTTCAGATTCCGCTACACAGTCTGAATGTTGCTGAATAAAATCTATAAGGGCTTGCTGTTTTGGTGCTCGCTTAAGTACTTTGGCCTCTAAATTAGATCCCAGTTCAGTTAATTTCCAGTGGGGTATACAGGCGGGTATTGCAGGCTCTCCTTTACGAAGAAGAGAGGGCAGTGTGGTAAATAGTGCTTCCCCTAGAGGGTGTTGGTAGTAATTAGCGGCCCAAATAAACAATTCAAATAAGGCTGAGGGTACAATAGGGGATGAATCGATAATATCGATGATATCTTTAAGTTTTTCTGGTGCTATTTCACTACCTTGATTAGTAGCAACAATTAACCCAATCAGGGATCTACGACCAAATTCAACTTTGACACGCATGCCTGGCAACGGTTTTTGATCATCGATCTTTGAACGTAGATGTTCAGGTAATTTATAGTCGAATGTTCGGCGCAGAGGGGATGGAACTGCGATACGAACCGTTATTAGCCCATTTTGTGGCATATCTTAAAAGAATTCCTTTTGTATGAGGCTTATTATCTGATAGAATCCGCGCTCTTTTGGTAAAGCTTGCCGTGCCTTGCGAAGTACTAATGTTTTTAGCCTGTAAAGAGCTATAGCATAACAGGTTGAGGTGGCGGTTTGCAGATTGGAGTAAAAGATGAAAGCAGATATTCACCCAAGTTATAACGAAATGACAGCAACCTGTAGTTGCGGCAATGTAATTAAAGTAGGTTCAACACGCCCTGAGGGAATACATATTGATGTATGCTCATCTTGCCATCCGTTTTACACGGGTAAGCAGAAAGTTGCCGATACAGGCGGTCGTATTGATAGATTTAATAAGCGTTTCGGCGGTAGTAAGAAGTAATACACTTATTTCTTATCGTTGAGATTGCCACAAAATGCCGCGAGGGTTTCCTTGCGGCATTTCTGTATTTATTGAAAATTAAGTCGATCGACTATTTTATTGTGTTCCTTTCAGCGGTTACAATAGGCTAATTAAGTTGGTTCTTTTGGAGCACCTAGTGGGCGCAATCAGATCTTTTATTAAAATTATCCTTTTATTTGCCGTTGCTTTGGTGGGTGCTTTATTTGCGCTCCATAATAAGCAACTCCTAAGTGTCGATTTTGTTTATTTTAATGGCCCAGAAATTAGTCTAGGCTTGTGGTTAATACTATTTTTAATGTTTGGGGCACTGTTAGGTATTGTTTTTAGTAGCCTAATGGTCGGCACTTATCGCCGTAAACTCGGACGTTTTAAGCAAAGAGATGAATAATCTATGACGATATCAGAACCACGCATTATCGTAGCCTTAGACTTTGATAATGCAGCATCAGCCTTGGCTCTTGCCGATCAGCTGAATCCAAATCAATGCCGACTCAAAGTAGGTAAAGAATTATTCGTAGCCGCTGGTCCACAGCTGGTTAAATCATTGACCGATCGCGGCTTTGATATATTTTTAGATTTAAAATTTCACGATATTCCTAATACAGTGGCCAAGGCTATTCTTGCGGCGGCTGATCTTGGGGTGTGGATGTCTAATGTGCATGCCTCTGGTGGAGGTCGCATGATGACTGTAGCTAAGCAGGCCATAGAGCAACATGGTGGCGATATGCTACTTATTGCTGTTACTGTTCTAACCAGTATGGATGATAGTGATTTGTGTCAGATGGGTATTAATGCTGTAGTGGGTGATCAGGTGATGGCATTGGCTAGGTTGACGCAAGAATCTGGGCTTGATGGGGTAGTATGTTCTGCTCAAGAGGCATCTGCTTTAAAGCAGGAACTAGGTCAGGACTTTAAGCTGGTTACTCCAGGTATCCGTTTAACGGATAGTGCCTCTGATGATCAACGACGTATTGTTTCGCCACATCAGGCAATTGAACGGGGTAGTGATTATTTAGTTATTGGTCGGCCCATTACTCAAGCTGAAGATCCTATGCAAATGTTACAAAAGATAAACCAATCTCTTTAGCCCTCAATACTAGATTAGATCTCACGACTTTTGTTATACAAAAAAATGTAACAAATATAAAAAAACCGGCTCTTAATAGAGCCGGTTTTTTTGTTGTTACTAGGTTTAACTTTTATTACTGAGCTGCTTGTTGTGCAGCTGTTTGATAAACCCGAACATAATCAACCAGCATTCCGCGCGGGAATTGAGTTGAGTTATTTGGAGCCTGAGGCCAATCGCCGCCCACTGCAACGTTTAGAATCAGGAAGAAGTCTTGATTATATGTTTCGCCAACACAGGATAGACCTGATCCGCCAGCACAAGCCGCTCCAGAGTTAAGAGCAAGGTCTTTTCCTGAAATATAGACACCATCAACAAAGAATCTAATCTTAGTTTCATCCCACTCGACACTAAATACGTGGAATTGATTAGAGAAGGTTACACCTTCGTTGGTTTGATTGATGCGTCTTTCGCCCCAGCTGCTTTGGTTGTAATAAGATTCATTGTATGGCTGAGGTGCATTAGGACCTTCAGTGTTCCAGTAGGCATTGTGAACAATCATGCCTTCTTGAGGAACGCCATTTAACTCACCACCGATGGTATCGAAGATATCAACCTCACCGGAGAATGGCCAGCCAATAGCATCAACATTAGAACCTAGCATCCAGCCAGCAGACCAGAAACCTTTACCTTCGGCAACTACAGCACGAATATCTACACGACCATGTTTAAACTCAAATAGGTCCTGTGTGGTTAGCTTGGCTGATGAATAGAGTTCGTTGCCAGGAAGATCTGCGTCATCGCTTCTTTGAATATCAGCTTCAATTACTAGAAGATCATTTTCAACGCTTGCATTTTCAGGACTATAGTATTGAAGCTCAAAGTTACCGAAACCGCCGCCAGCATCGATTAGATTCCACTTATTAGTGTCAACTTCAGTGCCGTCAAACTCATCAGACCAAACAAGATCGTAGCCTGCATAGGTGGTTGGTGCGTTATAGCCGATAGAGGCATCTGCTTTGACCCATGGCTCGTATTCACGATCTGGTTGATCAGTACCTGTACAGGTAAATTCACACAACCATTTAATGTTATCCAAGCGGAAGGTAGCGTCTCTCATACCGTCAGCAGCAATACTAAAGGTACTTACATTTTCCATAGTAATGGAGTTGAGCCCACTGGTCATCAGTTGAGTGGCTGGAATAGCAATAGTTTGCCATTCGCCGACACCCACATTTTCAAGTTTTATAGGGCCGCCTTGACAGGGATAAACACAGTCAGCTGAAACATTTACAGTAATACCTGCTTCTGACCAGATATCGAATTCGAGCTTACCATTGACTTCAGCGCCGCGAAGGTCATTTGGTGTGCTTGTTTCAACAAAGAAGCCGGCCATTTGATCATTGTCTGCGTGAGTGACAAAAATTACATCACCTCTTTCTGCGTCATTTACTATACCAAAATCGAGGTTTGGGCAAGCAGTTGCGCCAGGGCAAGCACCCCAGCCGTTGCCTTGATCATATCCGTTAAGACCTGGTTGCCATGCTGCAGTAGTGCTTCCATTTTCAAAAATAACAACACTATCAGCATAGGAAGGTTCTACAACAACAGTAAGGGTTGCGGTGGTTTCATTACCAGCTGCATCAGTAGCTGTGTATTCCACGCTGTAAGTGCCAAGGATGGCAGTGTTTACAGGATTTGTAATGTTTGTGACTTCAGACGTTACCTCGTCAAAAGCATCGTAAGCCGTAGCAGATGCTAGCTCAAAATTCCCGTTATAGGCTACAAGTACCGGATTCGATCCGGCAATGGTAATGACTGGCCCAGTTCTATCATCTACTACGATAGTTCTTGAAGCATGCGAGACATTGCCGCTTGAATCTTCAGAGGTGTAAAGTGCACAAAAAGTTTTAACCTGAGAGGTGTCCACTTCAGAAACAGCAGTTACTGAAGAGTCATTACCTTCTGCTAAATCTTGACATGCAGATTCTGAGTTGCCAGTTACTTCATAATATGCAGTTGCAATAGTTTCAACTGCAGGCGTATTTGGATCTTGGTCCGCTAAATTATTAACGTCCCACACATCACGCGCCGTAGCGCCAGCATCGTCGTATGAATCGTTAATATCAAGCTCAACAATTTTTTCGCCGACAACAGACATTTCAGGACCAGTTTTATCAAAACGTCTTGGGTCGTTTGAGTCCGAGTCTGAGCCACCACAAGCTGTGATTAATACACTCGATATACCAATCAGTGCAAAATTGCTGATTGAGCCAGCGTTAAAAGTTTTTAGAATAGATTTCATGACCACCCTCTTAGGAAGTAACTTTACAATGTTATAGGAATTCTTTTTCCAGCCCCGAATTTACCCTTTTCGGCGCTATTTTGGCTAGCTTGGCGCGTTAGATTAGCCTTTTTTTGAGACAAGTAGAGAAAAAGCTAAATTAACCCACCCTTGTTTGTCAAAGTGTAATGAAAAAAAGCCAGTAAACTATGGATTTTGACGGGTTTTATATCAACTTATAAAAGTCACAATATCTCGCTTGTTTTTGCAATAAAAAAACTAGGCAGTCTCAGTCGAAGCGACATAATTATGCGGTCAAATGGCATAAAAATTTATGACCTATGGGGCTAAAAGTGCTTAACTAGATTGTCAGATTTCAACCCAATTTTTTAATGAGCCTACAAAGTATTAACTGGCTGGTGTAAATCTTTTATAAAGGTGAAATAAGATGACGTTAAATGCCCCAATTTTAATACTGTTAAGTGTATTTTTAGTAAGTTGCTCATCAGATGAGCAATCGCAACAGCTGGAGAATAATGTAATGCAAAAACTGTCAGATGGCGCTTATCTGCTTTCAAAGGTAACAATTACTGAAAAGGGTGAAACTTCCGTTTTACTCAGAGATCAAATCAAAATTTATACCAGAGGCAAGTTTATGTTCGCCTTTGATAATGAATCTACGGGTGATATGGATGTGGGTGCTGGCAATGCCGCATGGGTAAATGGCGTGATGGTAGAAGAACCATTGGTTAATCATGATGGTCCGCTGTCTGACTTGAGTTTTAAGATCACCATCGAACCCACTGAGATAGGCTTTGATCAGGTCTTGCATGGTATGACATATGATGATGGACGGGTTCTGGATACAATGGTTGAAGTCTGGGATAGAGCGCCTGGTGAGCCAACTCCATTTGATGGTCTTTGGACGCTAGAAGAGAGGCAGGCGGATAGTTCAGAGTTAACTGAGTTTGCCGAAACTAAGATGATTGGTGGCGGACATTTTATTATTCTTCAAAGTGCTCTTAATCAGGGTCAAAAAGTTCGAAATTTTGGCTTTGGAACTTTTGACCTTCAAGGCGAAGGAAGGGTAATCGAAACCGGTATGGTTGGATCATGGGATAATTACTCGGATCACTCAGCAGAGGTTGGTTTCAAGCTGATCGATGATAACCATATGACACAGTCGTTTAATCTAGGTGGGCAGTTAGTTACGCAAACCTATGTTCGTATGTAATACATATATAAGTCCCGCGCGGTAGGACGGTATCTGTTACATTATTTATACCTATTGCGCTAAAATTGGTAAAAAAATGCGTATATGCTGGTAAATGTGTCTATCATCTTTGATGCGGGTAAATATATATCTTTAACTTTCTTCTGAGAGATCGAGGTACAGTAGACAAATAAGCATCCCAAATACACTTTTATTAAAAATAATACCTACTATTTTTCTAAAGCAATCCCAAGGGATTTGATACAACCATTTAAACCATCGCTGGATCAAGAGATAGCCTTTCCTCATCTGGGGTTAATATGATGGCGAAAATAAATTGGACAGCATACTCTGACCCCATTGATCCGCCTGAAAGAATTAATATATTCATTTTATAACTTCCAATACCCCAGCTTTCTTTTTAGCGCTAGTGATCTAAAAATATTGATGGGACGTTTTTTAGCCAGCTCAACGGGTTCTTCAATTAATTTATCAACGGCTTGTAAAATACGCTGTGATGCTCTGCCATCACTATAAGGGTGTAGTTTTTGTTGATATTCTTCTATTTGTTGCATCAGTTGAGCTGGTTTTGTTAATCCTGTTGCTATTGAGTCTGCGAGATTTGCGGGAGAATCAATATCAATTAAATAGTTGCCTGGATCAGTGTTTTTGAATGTCACTACAGGTTTATTTAAAAGTAAAAATTCGCCCACCATCGATGAAGTATCGGATAATAAAATATCTGCTCTTTGATGCAGTGGAAGACAAGAATCGATAGTCACGACTTCATAGTTGTCGGCTTTGATTTGGTGATACATTTCAATCCATTCCGGATTCATTTTCGGGTGAAATTTAACCAGCCAGTAGTGTTTTCCTGTTGCTACCAGTTTTTTGATTTCTGCAAAACACGCTATCGCGCTAGTCAGGTTCGGTGAAAAAGTGGGAGCATACAGTATAACCGGCAATTTGCTTGCTACAGAATATGCTCTTGTAGTAAATAAGGGATCTAATTTGCTCCAGCCAGTTTCGACTACATGAAAGTTTTTATGTATCTGCGCTAAGTGCTGAAATTTACTCGTCGTGATTTCGCCTTGAGTGCA
The DNA here is from genome assembly GCA_029246925.1 of Porticoccaceae bacterium. Classification (GTDB taxonomy): domain Bacteria; phylum Pseudomonadota; class Gammaproteobacteria; order Pseudomonadales; family Porticoccaceae; genus HTCC2207. Next base: position 30,376 of record JAQWMF010000039.1, on the reverse strand, counting down.
GTATAAATCAAAGAAATCTCTGATTCTGAAGTGGCCTTTCTTTTTATATTCCAAACCATGAAATACTTGAACTTTAAGACCAGGAATAAAGTTTGGGACAACGTTGCCTGGAACAAACACCGCAAGAGGTGCGAAGTCGATAACAGCTTCTATGTTTGCTAACTGGGTTTCATTGTTGTCAAAGATTTTCAGGCTGACTTCATTGCCTTCAACAAACCAAGCACATTGATCACCCCTTGCCCAGATTGCTTGTTGCAACGGGCGCAGGATCTCAAAGGAATAATTCTGAGAAATGTAAAAGAGGTAATTAGCCATTAAAATCTTGCCGAGTTTTTTTGTTAAAAACAAGAGGATTTTAAACTGGAAACTATTAAAAAAGAAGGATAATCTGAAGATTGAAGCCCCCCCGGATCAATGGTGTCCGTTTGGTACCAGAGGCCGGACTGACTGAGAGCATCTTGATGATGCTCTTCGGGGTTTCACCCCGCCTGCGGCGCCCTAATTGCTGGCGCAATTAGTCGAACCGAATGCCGCTTCTCGCCGGCCCTTAACACAAACAAAAACACCCACCTAAAAAGGCGGGTGTTACTGTTTGGTACCAGAGGCCGGACTCGAACCGGCACGCTTTTAAGGGCGGGGGATTTTGAATCCCCTGTGTCTACCAATTTCACCACTCTGGCATTGCTATCAAAAGCAGGGCGGCGATTATATCAGCGATCAGTAATTGGTCAAATCATGATCTACATTTTTTTGTTAAATTGGCGTCTAAAGGGTTATATTTTTGTGATTATGATAACCAGAGGCTGGACTGACTCGGAGCATCTTGTGGATGCTCCTCGGGGTTTTACCCCGCCGTCGCGTTGCTTCGGCGCCCTGATTGCTTTCGCAATCGGTCGAACCGGCACGCTTTTAAGGGCGGGGGATTTTGAATCTGTCTACCAATTTGACCGCCATGGATGGCGGGAATGCAATGTTTGCAGGAGAAAAACATTGCCACCACTCTGGCAGTGATCGGTCTTTGGTCAACAACCTATGTTGATGTATTTTGTTAAAAAAGTTGGCGTTTGAGGTGATTTTCTATACCCTTGCGACCTTACAAAATTCACTCAATTGATAGTTTTTTAATGCGCTTAGATCATTTTCGTTTTGACTTGCCAGATGAGCTGATTGCTCGTCAACCCACCACGGATCGTCGCGGTAGTCGGTTATTGGCTATGGATGGCGTTGGTGCTATTCAGCATCAGACATTTGCCGATATTTTGGATCATGTGCAAGCGGGCGATTTATTGGTGTTCAATAATACTAAGGTAATTCCTGCGCGTATTTTTGGCAATAAAGAAACGGGTGGCAGTGTCGAGATACTGATTGAGCGAATTACTGGGGTCCAAACCGCACTGGCACATATTCGTGCTAGTAAGTCGCCTAAGGCAGGTGCGCTTTTATTATTTGATAGTGGCTTTTCAGCCCAGATGTTGGGTCGTGTCGATGATTTATTTGAGCTGGAATTTAGCGCGCCCCTACTTTCTATGCTTGACGATATTGGTCATATGCCACTTCCACCTTATATTGATCGTGAAGATACTCAAGAGGATAAAACCCGTTATCAAACAGTCTATGCCGAGCAACCGGGAGCAGTTGCAGCACCCACTGCGGGTCTGCACTTTGATGACCGGTTATTGGCTGATATTCGAGCTAAGGGTGCTGAACTTGCGTTCGTTACATTACATGTAGGAGCAGGGACCTTTCAGCCGGTTCGAGTTGAAAATATAGCGGAGCATAAGATGCACGCTGAGTGGCTTGAAGTCAGTGAGTCGGTTTGTCAGCAAGTAAGCGCAACCAAAGCGCGTGGTGGTAAGGTCTTTGCGGTTGGAACCACCAGTGTTCGCTGTTTGGAAACAGCCTCTAGTTCAGGTGAAATTGCCCCCTATCAGGGTGATACAGATATTTTTATTTATCCGGGCTATGAATTTAAGGTGGTTGATAAGTTGCTCACTAACTTTCACCTGTCGGAGTCTACATTATTAATGTTGGTATCTGCTTTTTCTGGTTACACGCCTATAATGAATGCATATCAACAGGCGGTATCAGAACATTATCGCTTTTTTAGCTATGGTGATGCGATGCTGCTAAGTCATAACCCCGAAGCGATCAAGGATATTCCCAATGAGTGAGACAAGTTCTAACACCTGTGCTATGCAATTTAAGGTATCTGCTACTTCAGGAAAGGCGCGTCGAGGCGAGTTGAATTTCCCTAGAGGAAAGGTGCAAACCCCTGCTTTTATGCCAGTGGGTACCTACGGTACCGTCAAGGGAATGTTGCCCCGCGATATTAAGGAAATTGGTGCCGAGATTATTTTGGGTAATACATTTCACCTAATGCTACGTCCAGGAACGGAAGTGGTAAAAAAACACGGTGATCTGCATGATTTTATTCAATGGCAGGGTCCTATATTGACGGATTCTGGTGGTTTTCAGGTATTTAGTCTCGGTGATATGCGCAAGATTACCGAGAAGGGTGTTAAGTTTAGGTCGCCTATTGATGGTAGCCCAGTGTTTATTGATCCTGAGAAGTCTATGCAGGTGCAACGCGATTTAGGCAGTGATGTGGTGATGATTTTTGATGAGTGCACGCCATACCCTGCGACTGAAAAGCAGGCGAATGATTCAATGCAACTGTCATTGCGTTGGGCTGAGCGCAGTAAAAAAGCGCATGGTGATAATCCTTCAGCGTTATTTGGGATTGTTCAGGGCGGTATGTATGAGTCATTGCGCGATGAATCTATGGCCGGTCTTGAGGCGATTGGTTTTGATGGCTACGCCATCGGCGGCCTTTCTGTGGGTGAGCCTAAAGAGGATATGATTCGCATATTGGAGCATCTGGGTGACAATATGCCGGCGGATAAACCCCGCTACCTAATGGGTGTGGGTAAGCCTGCTGACTTAGTTGAAGCTGTGTTGCGCGGTATTGATATGTTTGACTGTGTTATGCCTACCCGCAATGCGCGCAATGGGCATCTTTTCACCTCCACTGGCGTAATAAAAATTCGCAATGCTGTGCATCGCGGTGACACATCCCCATTGGATGCAGACTGTGATTGCTATACTTGTCAAAATTTTACCCGAGGGTATTTGTATCATTTGGATAAGTGCGGTGAAATTTTAGGCGCGCAACTTAATACCATTCATAATCTTCGTTACTACCAGAATGTAATGCAGGGTTTACGTGATGCCATTGAAAATGACTGCTTAGAACAACATGTCGATGATTTTTATCGTAAGCAAGGGCAGGATAGACCCTAAAATTGGTTTGTTACTAAAATGGGTTTCAATGGGGTTTAATTCGTTAAATATGCCCCAATATGAACTAATATGGCTATAATGCCTCGCTATTCAGCTATCTCGGTATTTATACGGGGGTAATTAAGGAATAAAAGGAAGACAGAATGCCCAATAAATTTCCTCTGTGGAAAAACCTAATGATTCTCGCGGTGGTTGTGTTTGCGTTTATCTATGCTGCCCCCAATCTCTACCCGCCAGATCCAGCATTGCAGTTATCTGGACAAAGCAGTGCTATGCAGATCGATCAGGCGGTACTAAAGAAAGTCGAGCAAGCTCTGGGCGAAGCGCAAATAGAGTATTTTGCCGGTGAAGCCGATGGTGAGACTGCGCTAATTCGACTGATTGATAGCGAACTGCAGATGCGCGCCAAAGAGGTGGTTCAGGCTGAGATGGGCGGTGAATATATTGTTGCCCTTAATCTAGCCCCAACGACTCCGCAGTGGTTGAGTGATTTGGGCGGCTCGCCGATGAAGTTGGGCTTGGATCTTAGTGGCGGTGTCCACTTTCTATTAGAGGTTGATCTCAATGCCGCACTGACTACCCGATTGGAGGGTGATTTACAGGAAGTTAAATCCAGTCTTCGAGAAGAAAAAATTAGATACAGAAGTTTCGAGTTAAAAGGCCAAAAAATTATTGGTCGGTTTCGCAATGAACAGCAGGTTGAGCAGGCGACTAGCTTGATTCGAGCCAATTTTCGCGATCTGCAACCGCAGAATAAACAGGGTCAGAATCCTTTGACTCTAGTGCTACAGCTGAGTGATATAGCTACTAGCCAAATTGAAGATAATGCTATTAAGCAAAACCTTACCTCATTACGTAATCGAGTCAATGAGCTGGGTGTTTCTGAGCCGTTGGTATCGCGTCAGGGTAAAAATCGTATTGTGGTTGAGTTGCCTGGCGTTCAAGACACTGCAGAGGCCAAAAGAATTATTGGTAAAACTGCCAATTTGGAATTTCGCTTAGAGGCTGAAGGTCGAATAGGTGAGGTATTTGAATTTCGCGATGGCAGATCCCTAGAGGCTAGGTTAGAGGCAAGCCCAGTGATTACGGGTGAAAATGTCACTGATGCGCGCGCAAGCTATGATGAAAATGGTCGCCCACAGGTCAATATCACCTTGGATACCAAAGGCGGCTGGCAGATGGGTCATTCCACTAGAGATAATGTGGGTCGTAAGTTGGGTGTTCTGTTTATTGAGTACAAAACCAAGTTAGAAAAATCCCTTGGTAGTAATGGCGATATGCAAATAACCCCAGTGCCATTTGTAGAAAAACATATTATTAGTTTGGCGACAGTGCAGAGTCAGCTGGGAAAATCGTTCCGTATTACCGGCTTAGATAGCCAGCGCGAATCGTCTGAGCTAGCTCTTTTACTAAGAGCAGGCGCTCTTGCAGCACCCATGTACATTGTTGAAGAGCGTACCATTGGGCCATCATTGGGCGCAGATAATATTCAATTGGGAGTAAAGTCAGTTTCCATCGGTATGACCATGGTGCTGTTATTTATGATCCTTGTATATCGGGGCTTTGGTGTTTTAGCTAATGTTGCCCTGAGCATGAACTTATTGCTCTTGGTTGGTTGTATGTCGCTACTAGGTGCGACCCTAACCTTGCCGGGCATTGCCGGTATTGTTTTAACTGTGGGTATGGCGGTGGATGCCAATGTACTTATTTTCTCGCGCATTCGGGAAGAGTTAGCCTCTGGCGCGTCAGTCCAAGGGGCTATTAGTGCTGGCTATGATCGTGCTTTTGTCTCAATTTTAGATGCCAATATCACTACCTTAATTGTCGCGGTGATATTGTTCCTAATTGGTTCAGGGCCAGTTCAAGGGTTTGCAGTAACCCTATCAATCGGTATTTTGACCTCCATGTTTACTTCAATCGTTTTAACCCGCGGTTTAGTGAATGCCATTGTCGGTGGTCGCAAAGTCGACAAATTATGGATATAGGACTAGGAAAATGAGTGAATTAAAAATTTATAATTTTATGGGCTTGCGCCGCTATGCGTTAATTTTTTCCGGTATTTTACTATTGGCCTCAGCTGCATCATTATTTACGCAGGGGTTGGTGTTAGGTCTGGATTTTTCTGGGGGAACTCAAGTTGAAGTGGGCTATGAAAAGCCTGTCGATGTAGCTGAGTTACGCCAACATCTAAAAAATGAAGGCTTTGATGATCCTGTAGTGGTTCATTTTGGCTCTGAAACCGATGTGCTTATTCGTATGCAGGGCCAGCCCGATCAGGGGCTTGCAGATCGACTCTATTCGGTACTTAAAATAAGTGATGAAGAAATAGATTTGCGCCGTGTGGATTTTGTTGGCCCGCAGATTGGTGAGGAGCTGCGCGATAAAGGTGGTCTAGGCATGTTGATTGCTCTGGCTGTGGTAATGCTCTATGTTGCTATTCGCTTCCAATTTAAGTTCTCTGTGGGTGCGGTATTAGCCTTAGTTCATGATGTGGTGATTACACTGGGTATTTTCTCTATTACACGTCTTGAATTTGATCTTACTGTGTTAGCTGCAGTGCTGGCGGTGGTAGGTTACTCGCTGAACGACACCATTGTGGTATCGGATAGAATCCGAGAAAACTTCAGAAAAATTCGCAAATCATCTTCGGTTGAGGTGATCAATGAATCTCTATCCCAAACTCTATGGCGAACCATTAATACCTCAATGACCACCATGTTGGTGTTATTGGCACTATTTTTGTTTGGTGGTGAGCTAATTCATAACTTTGCGATTGCCCTGATGATTGGTGTGGGTATTGGTACCTATTCATCCATCTATGTTGCAGCAACAGTTATGCTGGCTATGAATGTGGATCGCGAAGATTTGATCGAGCCTGAAGAAGGTGAGTTGGTAGACGATCTACCCTAAACTAGATTTCAGCGCCACTTTCCTGCGAAGGTAAAATAATTACCTTATTCGCGGCGTCAGAATTTAGAGCTTTGCTTTGCTTAATGGTTTTATCGCCCACATAAAAAGCAATTGCCATAACGCGATTGCTTACCCGACCTGTTTCGCCTATCACCGATGCAAGGATATTCAGTAAATGTTTACCTGCAAAATTGGCGCTAACCGAAAGCTCTAGTGGATGGGACTTTGCATTGTCTAAAGAAAATACAAAATTTTGGGTTGCAGGTTCAATAGTAAGTGATGCATCTGGCTTAAGACGAATATACATCTTCCCTGACGAATATTGCTCGGTAAAACTAAGCTGAAGATTCTCAATCTCTCCAACAGCTGTCGTTCCATCATAATTATGAGATAGTCTGACATTCGCTCCCGGCTTTTGATAGCTCTGAGTAGCCTGAGAGAGATTTTTTTCGTCCATGACTAGATTGGAGGCATTTTTATCACAACTAGCCAAAAATATAAGGCAGCTTAAAAGGCTGACTATCGAAATTAATTTCATAACTTTTACCTCTTTATTCGTCAACTTTGGTCTTTAATTTACTCTAAATTCAATTAACCTCAAGGTTAAAGCAATAGCTACCTGAAGCAATTGTCTGTTCAGGGTCCCACACACCGGCTTCAATAATATGTTTGCCAGTTGTGAGGGATATATTTAGATAAGCGGAGCCATTATATTGAGGTGAATAATCTTGCCCTAGTGTTGTTCCCGATTTGAAAATCAACAGATCTGCATCTACCGTTGCACCTGTGATACTTTTAGGCGATAAGCTGATTTGGTAAATGCCTGCGCTGAGTACATTAAATAAAATATAGGTCCGATTTCCCAGCTTATTAAGCACGCCGGCATTATTGTTATAGCAAATCTCTATAGGCGAATTATTGGCACTAATTTCTCGAAAAACAGGCAGACTTGAGCCAATCCCACCACTATTGGTTTCTTCAGCGCCATTATCGCCTGCGCCAAAAATTTGATGATCGTTCAGTAGGCTATTAATCGCGTCATCAATACTGGCAGGGTGCTGATCTTTAAGAATATTCACAAAGGGGAAGATGCTAATAAAGTAGTCGTTATTGATATAATCAGCAGAAGTTAATACGTTGTAAATGGGTCCAAATCCCAGTGAGATATAGTCTGCACCATCTGAATTAGCATCGTATAAGTCGTATATGATACTTTGCACTGAACTTTCGCTAAACCAACCCGGGTAGGGTGTATATGCACTTTCAAGGTTCATTGACCAGCCAAAATATGGCAAAAAAGCATCACTGTCGCGGTAGGTTGAGTCACTGGTTATAACTGCCGATAACGCATTAGCTAAGCCCTCACTGAAGGCGACTCGCATATCTAGGCGATCCTCTTGACTATGCGGCCCTCCAAGAGAATCTGAACGGGAAAAGTTATCCTCAAAATAATGGATCCATTCATGCGCTATGACATGACGATCATATTCATCTGTATCTGAATCTTCGTCCCCTAAAATATAGATTGATTTCGGGCTGAGGAAAAACGATGAGCCAATATCGCCATTTTCAAACGAGCCTGATGAGGTATTGTTATCTGGGCTCCAATAAATATCTAAAGGTGGGAAGTTCACATTGGGCTGAATGGCAGTCACTTTTTGCACGCTGTCATAAATTGAGTCAAGAATCGCAAAGGGAGCTGCAGATCTGATACCACCGTTCTCACCATTGCGTCCAGCGGGTAAATGAATATTTTTAACTGTATTTTCAGACGATGTAAATGGCGAGCTATCGGTTACATAAAGCGGGTGCTCATTGCCTATGGTTGTGGTGTTGTCACTGACTTGAATATCCCAGGTTGCATTGCTAGTTTTGACCATTTTGGCAGATACCCTAATGCGTAACTCAAGATCTTTGTTGGTTTCTAAGGAATAATTACCGCCCTCATCGGTATTGTTTGAAACAACAACATTTCCAGAATTATTCAACGCCTCAACCAGAACACCTCTAGCAGGGGAGGCGTAAGGACTGTCATCGTCAAGCCCATAGCCATAGGTTTCAAAGGGTATTAGATCGAAGGTTACTCGGCCCGATACGATAACAGTTGATGGCTCATTCACGGCATTTGGCATGTAGCTCATTAAATAGGCACTAATGTCAGTGTAAGAGGATCTAGTGGCTCCTTGTGAAATTGCGCCAACAATAAGAGGGTCACCCGTAAGACCAAATAGGTATCTAAGCAAAATTAACCCATCAGTCAGTGCATCGACTTGATTATCACCGTCAATATCGGCAATACCAAGAGAGTCTTCAATCGAAGATTCCACTTCTGCAGTGGAAAGAGTTGAATTCTCAGATATTGCACCCTCTAATAGCGAGTTTCCTCTTAGTCCAAATGTATATCTTAGGAGTAACAAACCATCAGTCAGTGCATCCGCATTGCCATCGTTATCAATATCCCAAGACAGTGATAAACCGGATGCATTATCCGTGGATTGAGCGTTTAAACTTTTAGTAATATATGAGTCGCTCGCCTGAAAAGTGGCATCACTTTGATAAGCTCTACTAGTCGTCTTAGAATAGCTTTGATCTTTGTTCGTTGATGGTGAGAAATGAGTAGAATAGGTCGTCGTTTTCGAGTCGTCGGATTCACAGGCGCTAATCCCGATTAGGGTCATGCTGATAAGATAAACCTTAAAGAACCGAGCCATAAACGACCTCTTATTAATTATTCTTTTCGACTTGCGCTTTATAATAGAGTAAAAAGATACCTAAAAATACGCCCAATATTATTAACTGGTCTAATTTAAGGAATAAATAAACGTATGAAAGGCATTTTAAACAGCCTGATCATAGAAAATTTTTTGTTAAAAATATTACTCCTGACTGTTTTGGTATTACTGAGCGGATATTTTTTTGGCGCAAAAATTATTCTAAGCATGGTAGCATTTTTTGCTGCTTCAGTGGCCAATGCCACAGCTATAGGTGGTGGTTTTTTATTTATGCCGCTATTTATTTTTGTTTATAAGCTAGCGCCGGCAATGGCGCTAAAGCTAAGTATTGCCACGCAGGCTTTTGGGATGACCTCAGGTGCATTGGCCTGGGGGCGAAAATATATTGATAAAAGGGCATTTATTTTAGCATCTACCGCCAGTGTTTTAGGTGTTTGGTTTGCAACCTATATTTGGGTAGTACCCTCAAATTACATAAAACCTTTATTCGCACTCATATCCTTGGGTGTTTTTATCGCATTAATTTTAGAGATGAGGCTCAAAGTATCCGATGAGCAGCACATGGCTAAGTTTACGCTTAATACGGTGTCTGTTTTTTTTGCTTTATCAGTATTTACAGGGGGTCTAATTACAGGCTGGACGGCAATTGGTGTTGGAGAAATTGTCGCATTATATTTATTATTTTTTTACAGATTAAGACTTGATATAGCGATTGGCACTGGTGTTGCCGTTCTGGCGATTAGCTCAATTGCTGGTTTTATCTTTCATTTTAATTTGGGTGGAATTCCATGGGAATTATTAGTATTTACCGTTCCAGGTGTCATCTTAGGTGGGCGTTATGGTGTAAAAATTGCTAAACATATTGAAGCAGAGGTCAAGCAAACCAGCGGTCAAAATATGTTTAAAAAATCACCATTAAAGCTAATTTTTGCGATGGTTATATTGCTTGATTGCATTGTGATTTTCCTTTCCGAGTTATTTTCTTAGATTGATTCCTTAGTGTTGATGGTAGAACTCTGTGTTTTATTGCGCAGATAATACGATTTAGCTCTTTTTTTGAGAACCAGTCGACGGTTTTTTCCCAGTTTTTAGTTAAATATTTGCCATAATTAATAAGAATATTATTTTTTTTAAACTGTTAAGGAGAACAACTGTGAAGGTAACTGTTAATCAAAGATCTGTACTTTTAGTGGTACTCGCCATGATATTCGTTTTAGCTTTACTTAGAGGGATTATGCAAACCACAGGCGATGAGGGTTTAATTGCCACAAATAAAGAAATTCCTGTTAACCATCCAAAGATTAAGCGCCCTGATGCTAAAAGTAACCCAGTTGATGCTGTATCAATTAAGCCAGTGCGTATAAATTCTGCGTCTGCTGCGGAGATTGCTGAAAAACTTGAGGGGATAGGCGAGGCCATAGCGCGTCGAATTGTCCAGAGAAGGCAGCAGCAAGGCCCTTATCAGAATTTTGAACAATTAAAAGCGGTTTCCGGAGTGGGGATCGCAAAAATAGAGGCAAATAAACGAAAAATAAGTTTCGATTGAGCCCATTAAATCATTAAATTTGTGGTTTTTTTTGATCCTGTGTCTGGCTGCGGAAAATTCTTAACAACAAATCTTACAGATTAGGTATAATCGCGCGCTTTAAAAGCCCGCGTAGCACTATAGTAGTGAAACATACCGATCATTAGTTGTGGCGGGCTATAGTTTATTGATAGATCGCCCCTGGGGTGCTCTAAGTAGATAGGAGAAAGCCGCACAATGTCTGAACTAACTTGTTTTAAAGCCTATGATATCCGAGGCCAGCTCGGTACAGAGCTCGATGAAGAAATTGCCTACAGAATTGGCCGAGCTTATGCTGAGTTTTTAAAGCCTAAAAATGTCGTGCTAGGCGGTGATGTGCGTTTAACCAGTGAATCGCTTAAGCAGGCTTTAGCCAATGGCATTCGTGATACAGGTGCCGATGTTATCGATATTGGTGTAGTGGGGACAGAAGAGGTTTATTTTGCTACCTCTTACCTAGAAACCGATGGTGGTATTGAGGTAACGGCTAGCCATAACCCGCTTGATTACAATGGTATGAAGCCGGTTAGGGAAAATTCTAAGCCAATCAGCTCAGATACTGGTCTATTGCAAATTAAAGCAACGGCGGAAGAAAATAATTTTCCTGCAGTTGAGGAAAGCGCTAGAGGTAGCATTAAACAGGTATCCATTTTGGCGCCATACCTAGATCATTTGCTGGACTATATTGATCTGAGTTCCATCAAGCCGATTAAGTTGGTTATGAACGCGGGCAATGGTGCGGCAGGTCATGTGGTAGATGCTATTGAGCAACGTTTTAAAACCGCTGGTGTACCGGTTGAGATTGTAAAAATATTTAATCAACAGGATGGCAACTTTCCCAATGGGATTCCCAATCCTATTCTTCATGAAAATCGTGCGCCAACTATCGATGCAGTGTTAGAGCATAAAGCGGATATGGGCATTGCTTGGGATGGTGACTTTGATCGCTGTTTCTTGGTGGATGAGAAAGGCAATTTTATTGAGGGCTACTATATAGTGGGTCTTCTGGCTGAGGCATTTTTAAGCAAAAATCCAGGGGCTAAAGTTGTACATGATCCACGTTTAACATGGAATACCATCGATGTAGCTAAGCGCGGTGGCGGTGAAGCGATACAGTCTAAAACAGGACATGCCTTTATCAAGGAGCGTATGCGCTTAGAAGATGCTGTGTATGGCGGCGAAATGAGTGCTCACCATTACTTCAGAGATTTCTTCTATTGCGATAGCGGTATGATTCCTTGGTTGCTGGTTTTAGAAATGATTAGCAAAACGGGCAAACCATTGTCCGAATTAGTGAAGCAGATGGTTGAAGCCTATCCATCGCCAGGCGAAATAAATCGCAAAGTATCTGATGCAAAAGCAGTGATTGCTGTTGTGACAGAAAAATATCAAGACCAAGCCTTGGTAGTCGATACTACCGATGGCGTGTCTATGGAATTCCCAGAGTGGCGATTTAATTTGCGAATGAGCAATACTGAGCCAGTTATCCGACTGAATATTGAGTCGCGTGGTGATGAGCAGATTTTAAAACAAAACCAAGATGCACTTTTAGCTTTGATTGAAACAGTGTAAATTAAACATACTCCAATTAAAGAGTAATAACCGTGAATAATGGTTGGTTTTTAGTACAAACAAAGCCGCAACAAGAGGATAGGGCGCTTGAAAACCTTGAAAGACAGGGGGTTAATGCTTTCTGTCCCAAAGTTTTTGTGGAAAAACTTTGCCGCGGTAAGCGCAAAGTCTCCAAAGAGGTACTGTTTCCAAATTATTTGTTTGTGCAGGTTGATCAAGAGAATGTTTCTGCTCTATCAATAAATTACACGCGTGGGGTCAATAGAATTGTTTCCTTTGGTAGCACGCCCTCTGCGGTTCCAGATCAGTTAATAGCGCAATTAAAAGAGCGCGTTGATCAAAGTGACAACAGTATGATTACTGACCTCCCAGAAAAAGGTGATCAGTTGCAGGTTTTAGATGGACCATTTCGTGGTCTCAACGCAGTTTTCTCGCAAATTGATGGCGATTCTAGAGCCATTGTTCTTATTAATATTCTGAGTCAAAAAGTTAGAGCAGTTCTCCCCTTAGCCAGTTTAAGTCGCTCAAGTAATACAAACGTAAGAGTGGTTTAAATTTATTAGGCAAAATTCAACATACTGGTCTATACATAGATGTAGGGATATCTTAACAAGGACTAGTTATGAAGAATAAAGTCTTCACCGTTATTTTTGCTGTAATACTGTCTATACACACTTATCAGATTCAAGCTGATGAGGGTCTACCGGTCGATATGAATTTCCAAAAAGCGCTTAAAGACGCTCAGCGTTTTTGTCAGAAAAAAATGGACCCAATGATCGCTAAGATGGCACAGCAAGCTGGGTATGATGTTGAAAGTCTGTGTAAAAGTCTTAAAAAATTATCTGCGTCTGGTCAACAGATCAAAGAATCTGAGATATCTAAACGCGCCAATGAAAAAACCGAAAATCAGCCGGAAAAAGACTCAAAAAAAGACTCAAAACAAAAAGATAAACAACTTGAGCCATCTTTTCAGCAAGCCGATCAGCCTGAAGATCCTCAATTACAACTATTTGGCTACGATCTATTCGCGGGTAAGCCCACTACTTTTCAGCCTAATGCACATGCTCCCGTAGAGCCTAATTATCTTCTTGGTCCCGGTGATGAGCTAAATATTCAATTCTACGGCAAGGTGAATGATTATTTTGTGCAAGTAGTGCAAAGGGATGGATCTATCAGCTTCCCCAAAATAGGTCCAGTCAGAGTGGCTGGCATGAGCTTTGTTGAGGTTAAGCAGCTTATTAACCGCAAGGTAGCTGAGGAATATATTGGTGTAAAAGTCAGCGTCAGTCTGGGAGCTTTGCGCTCTATGCAGGTGTTTGTTTTTGGCGAAGCCCATAGACCTGGGCGCTACAGTGTTCCGTCTCTATCTACTATAACTAATGTACTCCATCTAAGCGGTGGTGTTTCCGAAATAGCTTCACTAAGAAATATACAGTTAAAGCGCAAAGGAAAAATACAGGCTGAGTTGGATCTATATGATCTGTTATTACATGGTGATCGCTCTGATGATATTCGCCTTCAGGCGGGTGACACAATTTTTATTCCGACTATCGGGAAAACCGCCGGCATTCAGGGTCAGGTTAGAAGGCCAGCTATCTATGAGTTAAATACTGTGCCTTCGGTGCGAAAGCTAATTGATCTAGCGGGTGGCTTACTGCCCAAGGCTTTCAAATCCAAAGCCAGAATAAAGCGAGTGGATCATTTGGGCTTTATGACGGTGCTCGACATTGATCTCAGAACGGATAAAGGGTTGGATGCCAAGATAAAAAATGGTGACCTCTTGGTCATTGAGGCTGTAGCAGATGATGCAAATAATATAGTGACATTATTGGGCAATATATATCATCCTGGGGAGTTTTTATGGGAAGAGGGTCTAAAGGTTTCAGATATAGTGCCAAGTAGCGATGGTTTAAAGCCCAACACAGATTTAAATTTCGCGCTTATACGCCGAGAGCTTATGCCCTCTGGAAAAATAACGACGCTATTTATAGATTTGGCAGAGATTCTTTCTAACCCTCAAAGCTCTTTGAATTATTCTTTATTACCAAGAGATGAGTTGATTATTTTTGCTAATCAGCCAGATCGTGCTGAAGATTTAATGCAGTTAGTGATGCAGTTGCAGCAACAGGCGCGTGTTGGTGAGGTAAGTAAAGTGGTTTCCATCGCAGGGGCTGTTCAGTCTCCAGGGGATTACCCGATGACTGAAAATATGCGCCTAACCCAGTTAGTAGCCGCCGCTGGTGGGTTGCAAGAGCAGGCTTATAATCAATCCATAGAACTTTCCCGCTCTGACTTTTCCAGTGGCGAAAAGGTAGTTTTTTCTCATCAAACCATTAACTTGGTGTCTATTTTTGCTGGTAAGCAGCCGGATATTATTCTTAAGCCCTACGATAAAATTAATATACGTAATTTACCGGATTACAGGGAGATAATGACAGTCACATTGGGTGGCGAAGTACTGTTGCCTGGCGATTACACCTTTCTCAATGGTGAAACACTCTCCAGTGTTATTGCCCGTGCCGGCGGGTTAACCTCATCTGCTCATTCTGATGCTGCAGTATTTACTCGAGAAACCCTTCGAGAACGCGAAATGCAAAAAATAGAGCTTTTGCGTGATCAGGTGAAAGCAGATATTACTTCAGTTAATCTCCAAGACGGAAAAAGCGTAAGTAAAGAACATGAACAACAAATTCTGGGTCAATTGGATAAAGAGAGGGCCCTAGGTCGTTTAGTTATTGATTTAAATGGTATTGTTCAGGGTAGTACCGCAGATATTGCGCTAAGGGATGGTGATCAATTATTAGTTCCGGAATATCGCCAAGAGGTATCGGTGATGGGTGAAGTGCCTTGGCCATCAGCTCACCAATATGATGCGACATTGCGAATTAATGACTACCTTGGTCTAGCTGGCGGTGCCAAGGCTAGTGCGGATAAGGATAGAATTTATGTGGTTAAAGTCAATGGCTCTGTACGTATACCAAAGGGCTCAGGGTGGCCAAGATGGGGAAATTTTAAAATAGAACCAGGTGACACTGTAGTCGTGCCAATGGATATGGACCAACAGTCATCGTTATCCTTATGGAGTGAGGTTACTCGTATTATTTATCAGCTTTCACTTGGAGCGGCGGCATTGAAAAACCTCTAATTCTATAACTATACGACCACGGAGGGTCAGGTATGGTTGCTACAAGAAACTACATTAATTTATATGGGGTTCGGTAGTTATCGATGGTGAGTATAAAGCGAAGACCCCGCATCAAATGTCGCATTTTTTCAATTATTCTAAGTTTTAAAATGCGCTTAAAAATAACTATATAAGTCTTGTCAATTAATAGCTGTACATCAATTACCTAGTGCTAAAAAGACTAGTTATATCACATTAGTTTCCCTATTTTCAGTCAAAAACTATACCTAATTACTTCTTGGTAATTTTTTTAAAGCTATGTATAGTGAAAATATGCATAGATGAAATTTAAAAAAATAAATTTTAAAAAATTTGGCAACATTTGGATTTAAGCTAAATAAAAGGGAGATGTAACGTGATGAGTTTAATACTAATAAAGCCTGTTTCTAAAATTATTAAACTAAGCCTTTGGCTTGGTGTTCTTACTTTGGTCGCCTGTACCGATTCATCCTACAATGTGCCTGAAGATGCTGCCGTAGTTATTGTTCAGCCACCAGAAGCGCCTGAAGCTCTTAGTGTAGTTATTAGTGGCGTGGTTGTTGATCAAACAACCGGTGATGTGATTGACACTGCGCGGGTCGATTTTTTTGAGGGATCGCAAAAAGCGACTAATATTCTGACAGTTGAAGATGGTTCTCCAACCGATGGTGACGATCTTACTAATGGTTCTTTCCAAGTAACTGCCGAGGATATTGAAGAGTTTAATGTTGTGGTTTCAGCTGATGGTTATTTGGATAAGGTTGCAACTGTTAAGCTTGATTCGCAGGTGCAAATCGTTACAGTTATTTTAGAGCTCTTAGCTCAGGACATTGAAGGTGTTGCCGCTAACACTGATGTTTTTGAAGACAGTATCGGTCAAGATTTTGCTGTTAAGGCAGAGGGCATTAGTCTTACCTCTGATAATCCAAATAGTGAAAAAACGACAGAGGGTCAGGCTGAGATCGTTATTGGTGGAGGAATTCAGTTTCTCGACTCAAATAATCAGGTTATTGAAGTCTCTGCAATCAATCTTGAAGTTAACTATATAGAGTCACAAGAAGCCACTGAAGAAGGTGAAGAAGCAGTTTCAATGGCATCACTTATTCCTGAAGGGTTGAATTCCGACAGTACTATTGATGAAATACTGGTTCCTGTTGGGGTGACTGAAGTTAATATGACGGATGAAAATGGTACGCCAATTAAGAATTTTAGTGGCGATATTACAATTACCATCTATCTGCCAGATACTACAGTTGACCCTAAAACAAATAATCCGATAACTGTCGATTCTGAATTTAGGGTTCGTACCTTTAATAGTGAAACGCTGACTTGGACAACCGAGCCAGAAGGTGCAGTTAACATTCGTGCAAAAACTGACGGTCTTTTTCCTGTTGAGGTTACCGTTAATCACCTAACTATTTTTGCACTTACCTCTGAAGTTGCTGCCTGTACAAACGATGTTACATTTGATTTTCTCGGAGATGCTGTTCCAGCGACTGGTTTAGATTTAATACTAGCGTCGGGAGATCTTAGGAAAACAATCTTTGTCCCCTCAGCTGCAGATAGTTTAGTTATTTTGGCGGATGAAGTTAAGTCATCAGGTATTATGAAAGATGAAGATGACTATAAGGTCTATGTTAAAGATTCATTAGGTAATTCATGGATAAGCGTAGCAGAAGACGCTGAATCTGCAGAAAATCAAGCGCCAGTTGAAACTGTTATCAATGTTCCTGCGGTTCAAGCTGATACCCAACATGTGTATGTGTCGGATGGTCAGATATCAGAAGATGGCAGTCAAATCACAGTGACTATCTCTTATTTGGCTAATGATGCCAACACAACTGGTGTTGGAATGACAGTCAACTTTGATAGCAGTGTTCTTAGTGTAAATGAGATCTCGAATATATTGACTGACGCAATTGCATCAGGGACCCAGTTTGCGGATTCCAATGATTCTGATGGTGATTCGTCTACTGATCAGAGATTGACTTTTGGTTGGGCTTCTCTGTTCGGTTCGTTCCCGGGTTCAACCAGTGCTGAATTAGTTGAAGTGACTTTTGATATTGCAGATGGTGCTTCAGGTTCTACTCGTTTGAATCTAGTTGAAACCAGCAGTGCGGCGGGTTATACCTTTGAAGGTCAAGCCCAAGATGTGGTTTTCTCTGAGAGCGCCAGCTCTGATGGATATCAGTTATGTGTTGAAGAAGATATAGTTATCAATCTAGAGAACCCTGTACAAAGCACGGCAGTTAGCGAAAATCTAACATTGTATTTACAATGTACTAATGATTCTTTGATAAAGCCCTTGCTTGCGAATGCGGTAGTTACCTATCGTAAAGATTCTAACCCTATACCGCTAATTGCGGCTGAAAATAGCCCAGGCACCTATCAATTGAGTGGATTAGATTCCTCAAGTGCCTATACTATTTCGGTAAATACTAGAACTGATGCTGGCGTTGTGGAATTTAGCGCTAAAGCCGACAATGATGACGCTGATGGGATACAGCTAGATGGGGCAGATCAGGCGCGTAATATTGGTATTTCATGTTCCTCAGCTACTGGTACAGGCACTGGAACAGGTTCCGGATCTAGTTAATACGGCTGTTTCAAAAGTGTTTAGTTTGTTTAAGGGGTGGCATTCATTGCTACCCCTTTTTTGTCTGATTTTAATAGAGCTTACTTAGCCAGGTTGATACCCAATAATAATGAAAATATTATCCTTTAATCAAATATCTAAATTGCCCGCTGCGTTGATATTACTATTTTTTATGAGCTTTATGACGCCTACTAGTGCGATGGTAGATGATCTAAATTACTTGGGCACATCGGGGCTATTTTTCATCCCTACAGGGACTACCCTAGATTACGGTGAATTTCATTTTTCCCATACCAATATGGTTGATGTAGCAAGCTATAGACATTCTAAGCAAGGTGAATCAGCCTATGAGGGCAGGGCTTTTAGTTTTGCTACAAGCCCCTTTCCAGGATTAGAAATTGGTATGAGTAATATGGGCTATGATCCTGATCATGGCTCAGACTTAATTGCCAATTTTAAATATTCACCGACATTTATCCCTAAAAATTGGTTTGATTTATCCATCGGTGCTATTGATTTAGGTGGTATGACTGGAAATCAAAAGGCACTGTATAGCGCTGTTTCCAAAGAAATGGATACTTCTATAGGTGAGTTTAGATTAACCCTCGGATCTGGCTCGCAGCGACAACAGCAAACGATTAAGCGTTATGAAGGTGGCTTTGCTGGCATCGAATATCAGCCGTTTGAATGGCTGACTGCAGTGGCCGAACATGACGGCGTTAATACACATTATGGGTTCAAATTTCATTCGCCTGCACATTGGCTGAGCGGGCAAGCTCAAATCTATGGTTCGGCCATTTTAGAGACAGATATTGATGCGACAAATACGACATTTTTCGGTGTGGGTATTCGAACCAGTTTATTTTCTGCAGTGGATGGTGACTTAAATAAGCCTAAACAGCGCAAAAAAACCATTGCCAAACAGTTTCCCTGGCTAATTGATGATTCAAGACAGGGTGCTGGCGAAGCTATTAAACCTGTTATAACTGAGAGTCTTAATACAGATGCACCGCTAAAAGATAACCTAGATTATCTTAGGCGAGCACTTGTTAAGCAGGGCTTTGAATCTGTCTGGGTGGCTGAGCGCCACGGGCGCTTAAGTATTGGTTTTGAAAATCCAGTATTTAATCGTAATGAACTCGATGCTTTGGGTATAGCAATGGGGCTTGCGGCACAGATAGCATCATCTAATATTAGGTCTCTTGATCTAACACTTTCAAAGTATGGGGTGGCTACATTGCGTTTTAGCACCTCAATGTCACAGCTAAAAGCGTTTTATCAAAATAATGCAAAATTACCGCCATTAAAGCCATTAATTGCCAAGCATAATGATGCTAGCGAGCAGGCCAGTGATAATTCATATCTTATTCCAAGAATAAGCTTTTCGCCTAAAATTCGGCATTTTATTGGCACTGAGATGGGCATGCTTGATTATTCCATAGCACTACGGAGCACGATTGAAGTGCCGCTTTGGTCGGGTGGGGTATTTTATGGCGACTATGACTATCAGCTAACAGAAACTGATGATTTTCAGCGCGGTCGATCTTTTTATCGTTGGTCTATCCCGTCAAGATGGTCTAATTTTGCTTTTAAACAGCTGGTTAAGATGCCTTTAAATATCTACTCTTCTTTGGGAGTGGGTCGTTTTAAAGGGGTCTATAACGAAGAATATGATGGAATATTTGCCGAGACCTTTTGGCAAAGCCCCAGCGGTGCCCATATGCTGGCATTTAGTGGGGGCTATTACGGTAGTCGCATCTTTAGTGGTGTATCAAGAGATGTTGGGGTTGGTCGTTACAGATATTACTGGGAAGATCTAGATCTTGCTATCAGCATAGAATCAGGTCAGTATTGGATGCAGGATCAGGGCAGTAGATTTGAGTTAGCGTTTAATTTTGGCGATACCAAAGCGCATTTTTATATCCAGGACACGGATCATCAGTTTCTTGGTTTTGGCTTTTCAATGCCACTGGGGGTGAGAAAAGACCGACAACCTCATCAGGTGCAGTTGCGTGGAACTGATTCGTATTATCTCAGCACCAGTACAATGATCAATTCAGATATGGGCTGTAACTGTTTGGTGCCTGGTCGAGCCCAGCAGGCACCCTATAGTAGTAAGTTGGCAGATCAGTATTTTAATAATGATCGGTTAAATATTAAATATATTCGAAGTAATCAGCAGCGTTTAAAAGACGCCTATAGTAATTGGACTGAAAAATAGCATTTAGTGTATTATTTATTTAATTATGAATATAATATGTATTAAAAATAAAAAAGAAACGTTATGGCTTCTACGTTAAGATCAAAAATACTGTCAGGCATTATGTGCCTAGTTTTCACATCCGCAGTGTTAATGGCATCGCAGTCTAGCTCAAGTAATGATGAGTCTAGGGATAAGTCTTGGCTTTCAGTAGACCTCATCCTTTTGGGGGTTTTAGGTTCAAGACTATGCTCTTAATGGTTTTTTTATTTCTAGTGTCTAGTGATAAGCTAGAGCTATTCAGTTATTTTATAAAAAGTTTATCTATTTAGTGTGGAGTAAAAGCTCCAAATGAGGTCTAATTTATAGTCCGTCTGCCTCTAAAATAAGGCGCTGAGTTATCAATGGAGAAAAAACTATCTTTCAAAAAGTGTTGATTATTTGTATTGGTAATATTTGCCGAAGCCCATCGGCTGAAAAAATATTGCAAGCAAAAGCGCCGCAACTTAAGGTTAGTTCGGCGGGTATTAGTGCGCATGTGGATAAACCTATAGATAAAAATGCCGCTCAACAGCTGGATACGCATGGTTACAGCTCTCAAAACCATAGTGCCAGACAGTTAGATGAGCAGCTTATTCAAGAGGCTGATTTAGTGCTTGTTATGGAAGAATTTCAGCTGCGACGTTTAATGCGTGATTATCCTGCATCTTCGGGCAAGGTTATGTTGCTAGGAAAATGGCTAAATAATCTAGAGATCAATGACCCCTATCGAAAAAGCTCGGAAGCATTTGCGTTGGTATTTCAGCAAATAGAGCAAGCCTGTCAGGCTTGGTCTGAAAAATTTTAATTCAGGCTAAATTTTTTTTAGCATTAAGGCAATTAACTTAACTTGATGATAAACTGGACGCCATTGAATTCTCGCAGTCTAGAGGAATAATTTTGAAACTTTTCACAACCCTATTAACCCGTCACAAAATTCTTATCTTGGTATTGATGCCCCTTATGGTGGGTTGTGTAGCAGCTCCCGGCGCTCATATTAGTTCTGGCGGCCTTTTTCAGTCCAGTGATTTATCTGCCGATAGGGTTAATACTCTGCCAATAACGCCAAGCCTTCTAGCAGACATGAATGCGCATTCTACTGAAGTTTATTCTCAGGCAAACAGTGAATTACAGACATTAACTGATGAATATAGCTATCGTGTTGGTGTGGGTGATGTATTAAATATCACTGTCTGGGATCATCCAGAGCTAACTATTCCTGCAGGACAGTTTAGATCAGCGGGCGAAACCGGTAATGTCGTGCATCCTGACGGCACAATCTTTTATCCCTATATAGGCAAGATTAGCGTTGACGGCCTGCATGTGACTCAAATTAGAGAATTAATAACCACAGATTTGGGTCGTTATATTGAGGCGCCGCAGGTTGATGTTTCAGTTGCCGCTTACAGATCACAGCGTGTATTTGTCTCTGGGGCGGTAGGTCAGCCTTCTACCCTTCCTATTACCAATGTGCCATTAACATTAATGGATGCATTAACTGCCTGTGGAGGGATGTCTGCCGATGCTGATTGGCGTTCGGTGGTCCTTACTTCTGAAGGCGAGCAGGGCTCTGCCAAAGAGGTCCTTGATCTCTATGCCTTATTGCAAAAAGGGGATATGAGTCAAAACCGAATTTTGGGTGCTAATGATATTGTTCATGTGCCGAGAAATGATGGCTTAAAAGTGTTTGTGATGGGTGATGTCATTAAGGCAGAAACCCAGCGTATTGATCGTAGCGGCCTAACCTTAGCTGAGGCGCTGAATAATGTTGGCGGTATTAACGAAGGCTCCGCTAATGCTAGCGGGATCTTTGTATTAAGAGCCAGCGATAGACAGGATAAACTGGTTAATCTGTATCAGCTAAATGCTGAGGTAGGCAGTATGCTGATACTAAGTACCCAATTCCAATTGCAGCCAATGGACATTGTGTATGTGACATCGGCACCAGTAGCGCGTTGGAACAGAATTGTTAGTCAATTGCTTCCGAGTATTTCGACCCTGTACCAGTTGGACAGAATATCTAAAGAATAAGCATTGATTGAGTAAAATACTAAAAAAATTAATAGTTAGGATTTTAAAAATAATATGTCTGATCATAGTGTTATCAAGCCTTCGAAACCATTAAGCCCGCAGCAATCTTTAGATGATGAAATTGATCTTCGTCAGCTTTTTGGGATGCTTTTAGACGGTCGATATATTATTGCTACAGCAGTGGCCTTGGCAGCAATTATTGCGTTGATTTATGTGTTTTTAGCGACGCCAATCTATAAGGCCAATGGTATTATTCAGGTCGAGGATAATGCACCAGGTGTTCCTGGGCTTGATGATATGGCTGAAATTTTCGCCTCCGAAAGTTCCTCCGCTACCGAGCTACATGTTATCAAATCACGACTTGTTTTAGGTCGGGTTGTAGACGAGTTAGGTCTAACCGTTTCAGTTGAGTCTAATTATTTACCAATCATCGGTGAGGTGATGGCTAGAGGCACATTGCCTTATCAGCTTAGTCAGCCGCCTCTTGGGTTATCAAGCTATGCGGCAGGTGGTGAAAAAATAACCGTAGCAGAATTATCCCTACCAGGTTACCTAGTTAATCAGCCATTAACATTGGTTGCAGAAGGTGGTCAAAACTATAGTCTTTGGCATGATGAGCAGCTATTGATTCAATCAAAGGTAGGTGTTTTGGCGTTCAGTGATGATGGCAAAATTGAAATCAACCTTAGTGAGCTGGCGGCTAATAAGGGGGCAGAATTTACCCTTACCAAAGCGGGGCGGTTAAGTGCTGTTCTCAAATTACAGCGACAAATAAACGTATCCGAGAAGGGTAAAGATACCGGTATTATTGAAATTTCACTTGAGGGTGCTGAGCGCCAAAAAATTGTAGAGATTGTTGATTCGGTGTCCGCTAATTATTACTTGCAAAATGTACAGCGAATGGCCGCAGAGGCTGAAAACAGTTTAACGTTTTTGGACGAGCAAATACCGCGAATCCAAAAAGAGCTTGCTAGTTCAGAAGAGGCATTAAATGATTATCGCAGTGAGCGAACCTCGGTTGATCTCTCATTAGAAGCTCAATCCGCACTGGATAGCCTGGTGCAAATTGAAGCCGATATCAGCACCATGTCAATTAATGAAGCAGATATCTCAAGGCGCTTTACTCCTCAGCACCCCAACTACATTTCATTTAAGCGACAGCAGCGTAATTTGCTGGGGCAACGGGATAAGCTGAGTCGTAAATTAGAGGCGTTACCTGATACTCAGAAAAAAATCTTGCGATTAAAGCGTGACTTTGAGGTTAATCAGGCAATCTTTCTGGCGCTACAAAATAAACGCCAAGAATTATCTATTCTCAAGGCTAGTACTGTGGGTAATGTACGTATTCTTGATAAGGCAGAGGTTATGCCAGAGACCGTTGCGCCGAAAAAAACACATATTATGGTCTTGGCGGTTCTGCTAGGCGGTATGCTAGGGGTTATTATTGTTGCTCTTAAGCACTTTTTAAGAGCTGGAGTCACTGATCCTAAAGTATTTACGGACAATGGTTTGATGGTTCATGCCACCATTCCTCACTCGGAAAATGAGGAGGCCTATAAGCAACAGGTGCAGTTCCTCAAGCGTTATAAAGAAAGAAAAAAACCTAAAGAGCACATTAAACAAACGCTTTTAGCGGCAGATCATCCTGCTGATTTGGCTATTGAGGCTCTACGAAGCCTAAGAACGTCTTTGCACTTTTCGATGCTTGATGCCTCTAATCATATTGTAATGTTAAGTAGTGCCAGCCCAGGGGTTGGTAAATCCTTTGTCAGCTCAAATTTGGCAGCAGTGATTGCGCAGACAGGTCAAAAGGTATTGATTATTGACGCAGATATGCGCAAGGGTTATTTGCACAAGCGTTTTGCCTATTCACCCGATCAAGGTTTGTCGGATATTCTTGCCGGTACCGTAAAAGCCTCTGAGGCGATTAAATCGACTCAGATAGAGGGTTTAGATTTTATTTCTCGAGGTAATTTTCCGACTAATCCCTCCGAGTTGCTAATGAGCTCGCAATTCCCTGAGATGATATCTGAGCTTGAGTCTCACTATGACCTAATATTGTTTGATACACCGCCTATACTTGCAGTAACTGATGCCTCTATTATTGGCAGCTACTGTGGCGCTGCCCTAATGGTTGCACGCTTTGAATCCTGTTCGTTAAGGCAGGTGATGGCTGCAAGTCATCGATTTGAACTCAATGGAGTAGATATTAAGGGTATTGTCTTTAATGCGGTGGAGAAAAAGGCCAGCAGTTACTATTATGATTATGGCTACTACAATTATGAATATAAAGAATAGATAGGTTTTAAAATCCAATTATAAATAGCCCAGGGAGGGTCTATGCAAAACCAAAACCAAGGAATGGTTACCTACGATGATGAAATAGACCTTAGGGAGCTATTTTCAGTGCTTTGGCAGGGGCGTTGGCTAATTTCAATGATCAGTTCCTCGGCCTGTCTGCTAGCTATAATTTTCGCGCTTTTGACCCCCAATCAATATCAGGCCAATGTGTTGCTGGCGCCTGCTCAAAAAAATAGTAGCGGTATGTCCTCAGCGCTGGGTCAATTGGGTGGTCTGGCGTCACTGGCAGGTATTAATATAGGTGATGGTCAAGATGGTGATACAAGAATTGCTCTTGAGGTGATGCAGTCGAGAAGCTTTATCGAGCAGTTTATTAAGCAGTCGGGAATAACGATAGAGATTATGGCGGCAAAAAGCTGGGATAGCGATACAAAACGGTTGCTTATTGATGAAAATATTTTTGACACCAACAGCAGGCAGTGGACTCGAACCCCACCCGCTGGAAGAGAGTTAGTTCCAAGCCTATGGGAGGTCTACGAGGTTTTTTTAGATATGTTAGTAGTCTCTGAGGATAAAAAAACAGGGTTGGTGTCAGTGAGTATTGAGTATTTTTCCCCTTATTTGGCCAAGCAATGGGTTGAAAACTATATATTGGCAATTAATCTGTATTTACAACAGAGAAAATTGGCGCGAATAGAAAAAAATATTAGGTATTTACAAGAACAGATAGCTACCACCTCAGTTGCAGAGATGCGGGAAATATTTTTTACTCTTATTGAAGAACAGGTTAAAAGTAAAATGTTAGTAGAGGCAAGCCCAGACTATGCCTTTACAACAGTGAGTGAGGCCATGGTGCCTGAAGAAAAGTCTCAGCCCAAGCGAGCGTTAATAGTTATTCTTGCGGCGCTTTTGGGCGGTATGCTGTCAATATGCTTGGTATTGTGTAGGCATTATTGGTTTAATGGTAATTCGAGTGTAAATGATTCTTAATGGGAGTTTTATTTTGAACTTAGTGCTATCAGATAAAGAGCTGGGCCAGCTTTTTTTAATGATGCTACTAGCAACCTTTTTGTTTGGTGTTGCTGGCTTGCTAGGAATGCTGGTTATGCAGTGGGTTACCCGCCAGCGCTATGCAAAAGACAATCAAGAAAAGCATGGTATTTCTCAGGTTAATGCCTCTCGTTTAGGTGGGGCGGTCATCATCGGTATAAGTTTATGTTTTCTTATTTTTAAATTTTTTGAGGGTCATCAATTTACTAATGCGAGCCCTCTTGTTGCTCACCCCTGGGCTGGGATGGCTTTTTTGGCCAGTAGTGCGCTTGGATTGGTAGAGGATGTTGATAATGACCTTCTTTCACCGCAACTGCGACTAGCCATGTTAGCGTTGTTTTTTGGTCTCACCTTTGTGATTTGGCCTGAGGTTATTCCCAATAAAACCGGTTATGCGGTTATTGATTTTATTATGTCTCAGCCTATTTTAGGCTGGGCAATTGCAGTCATTTTTAGTGTTGGTTTTATTAATGCAATAAATATGGCCGATGGTGCCAATGGTCTAGTGCCAGGGATTGTATTTATTGCTTCGGTTATTTATAACGCCATTATTGGCGCCTTGGTCTGGGAAGTACTCAGTGTTGTTACGGGTGTTTTTCTGTTATTTAATGTCATTTCTGGTCGCTTATTTTTGGGTGATGCGGGCGCCTATGGTTTGGGTGCTGTTCTAGTGCTAGCTGGTTTTTATGCTGTTGATACTGGCTATATTGGTGTTGAGTTTGCTGCGGTTATGATGTGTTACCCCTGTCTGGAAGTTATTATTTCAATGCTGCGGCGAAAGATAGCCGGACGTTCAATGTTTAAGCCTGATAATTGTCATCTGCATAATTATATTCATGAGCGATTAAAGGTGAATGCCAAGTCTCGGGTTGCCGCTAATTCCCTGACTGGACTGCTAATTGCCGGCGCTAGTACTGGCGTGGCCTTTATTGGCTACCACTGGGAGTTATTATCCCCCACGGATAGTGCTTGGGGGTGGGTTTTTTGCGCACAGGTAGCTGTCTATTTGCTGGTATATCTGTATCTAAGCCGCCCTCAGACAGCAGTTGATCATTAAAGTATCCTTTCAAGCGGATTTTTTGTCCTTTTGCGTGTTAAATATATGCATAAACTAATACTTAAGTACTAGTTACAAAAATATACTTTTTTGTAATAATTGTGTCTATAATGATTCTATTGTTCAAAATATGAACATACCAGAAATACTAGGCTTGGTAAGTGCCTAAAAAATAAAAGCAGGGGGCAACAGTACTCGCCCTGCGGTAGCCTGTTCAACTATTTTTCATTTAACTGTGATAGCTAATCTCTAATTACCCTATGTCCAACCAAGAGCTTGAGTATAAAGTGCTTAAGTGGCTCGAAAAAAATCCTAATATTTCTCAGCGCCAGCTTGCCAAAGAGCTGGGCGTCAGCTTGGGTAAGGCTCATTACTTAATAAACTCACTGATTAAAGTGGGTTGGGTTAAGTTGGATAACTTTAGGCGTTCAGATAATAAAATGGGCTATATATACCTGCTAACCCCAACAGGAATGGTTGAAAAGACCAGGATCACACGGCGCTTTTTAGCTCGCAAAGAAACTGAGTATCAGAAATTAAGGCAAGAAATACAGCAGCTAAAATCTGAAATCGAAAGCTTTTAGATGCCTATAAATTAAAGTAAGAATAATTATGACAACTCAACAAATTTATGCCGTTGGCGCCGCGTTGGTTGATACCGAAGTATCGGTAAGCGATGCATTTTTAAAGAATCATTCTATTGATAAGGGTGTAATGACGCTGGTTGATCAGTCGCGTCAAGCCGAGTTACTAGGTGCCTTAAATAGTGATGGGTCAAAGTTGTCTCGTCACAGTGGTGGTTCAGCCTGTAATTCAGTGGTTGCCGCTGCTCAGCTAGGGGCCAAAGGTTGCTTTGGCGGCAAGGTGGCGAATGATGAGGATGGCATATTGTTTGCGGCTGATCTTGCTCGGGCTAATGTGCAATTTTATTCGGCAAAAGCCGATTCAAGGGTTACTGGGAAATGCCTAGTGATGGTCACCGATGATGCAGAGCGCACCATGAGCACCTATTTAGGGGTTAGTGATGCATTCTCAGATTCTGAGATTGATCATAATGCCCTAGTAAATTCTGAATGGTTTTATATAGAAGGTTATTTGCAAACCGATGAAGCGCGAACAGCCGTTATCAAATCAGCTGTAGAAAAAGCCAAACAGCATGGTGTAAAAGTAGCGCTCAGTTTATCCGATCCCTTTGTAGCGCAGTTATTTTCTGACAATTTGCGTGTCATTATAGGCGAGGGCATAGAGCTAATTTTTTGTAATAAAGACGAAGCCCTTGCTTTTACTAATACAGATAATCTTGATAATGCAGCTGACAGTTTAAAGCGCTATGCAAAAACCTTTGCCATTACAGACGGTGCCAATGGTGCGCTGATTTTTGACGGGCATGATTTTTTTAAAATACCTGCAGTAAACGCCAAAGCCATAGATACCAATGGTGCAGGTGATATGTTTGCCGGCGCTTTTCTCTATGCAATTACTTCAGGTAAAGATTATCAATGGGCGGCAAAGTTGGCCAATAAGGCAGCGGCAATGGTTGTCGAGCGCTTTGGACCGAGATTACAGGCAACTGATTTTGATCAACTAAAATCAATTTAGACCCTCAGAGTTGAACCAAATTCGGTACAATCAGTCTGATAAAGCAGCGTGTAAAACAATCAAATAGAACAATCAAATAGAACAATCAAATAAAAGAAGCTAATTAAAGAAGCTAATTAAAGAAGCCAATAACTATGTGCGGAATTGTAGGTGCGGTTGCAGAGCGACCGATTACAGAAATTTTAATTGAAGGCCTAAAACGCCTAGAGTATCGCGGCTATGATTCGGCGGGGGTTGCCCTGCTTGATGCAAGCGGCGCTATCAGCTGTATCAAGCGTGAAGGCAAAGTAGAATCTCTTGTTCAGGCAGTCAAAGATCAGTCGCCCACAGGCACCACAGGTATTGCCCATACCCGTTGGGCCACCCATGGTGTGCCTTCAGAGCGTAACGCCCATCCTCATCAGTCCGGTAACCGTTTTTCGGTGGTACATAATGGCATTATTGAAAACCACCAAGAGCTAAGGGATTCATTAACTGCTGATGATGGCTATGTGTTTAGCTCAGATACAGATACAGAAGTGATTGTGCATCTAATTCATAAACTATCAGCGGATTACCCAGATCTAAGGTCAACCGTTTTTGCCGCAACACAGAAACTAGTGGGTGCCTACGGCATGGTGGTTAGCGATAGCGAATCCCCGAGTGAATTAGTGGTTGCCCGTTCAGGTAGCCCCCTAGTCATAGGTTATGGTTTAGGCGAACACTTTGTGGCCTCCGATCAGTTGGCACTTCTTCCGGTTACCCGTCGATTTGCGGTGCTAGAAGAAGGTGATGTTGCACAGATAACCAAAGAAGCGGTCAATATTATTGATGCAACTGGTGAGCCAGTAAGGCGTTCGATAGAAGAATCTGATATCACGGCAGATGCTGGCGGCAAGGCGGGCTACAAGCACTATATGCTTAAAGAAATCTTTGAGCAGCCAGAAGCTATTCGTAGAACACTTCAAGATAGACTCATTGAGGGTAAGGTGGCCGATAATGCTTTTGGTAACGGCTCGTTAAAGCTGTTTAAAAATATAAAGCATGTGCAGATTGTCGCCTGTGGTACTAGCTACAATGCTGGCATGGTAGCGCGCTACTGGATTGAACAGCATGTAGGTATAAGCTGTAGTGTCGAAATTGCTTCAGAGTTTAGATACAGAGAATCCTTTGTACACAAAGATTCACTGTTGGTTACCCTTTCCCAATCCGGCGAGACAGCAGATACCTTAGCCGCACTTAGATTGGCAAAATCATTAGGTTATTCAGCCTCATTAACCATCTGTAATGTGGAAACCTCAAGCTTGGTGAGAGAGTCAGATCTCGTCTATTTAATGAAAGCAGGTCCAGAGATTGGTGTGGCCTCAACCAAGGCCTTTACGGTTCAATTAGCGGCGCTATTGCTGCTATCAAAGGCACTGTGTGAAGCCAAAAAAATTAATCAAGACTTTTGTGCAGAATCTGCTCAAGCATTGACGTCGCTTCCTGCGCAGATGGAGCGAGCCTTTAGTTTAGAGCAGCCGATTAAAGAACTTGCAGAGCAATTTGCTGATAAGCAGCATGCGCTATTTTTGGGCCGAGGCGATCAGTATCCCGTTGCCATGGAGGGGGCGCTAAAGCTTAAAGAGATTTCCTATATTCATGCTGAAGCCTATGCTGCAGGTGAATTAAAGCATGGCCCACTAGCCCTTATTGATGCAGAAATGCCCGTCGTGGTAGTTGCTCCTGATAATGACTTGTTAGATAAGCTAAAGTCCAATATTGCAGAGGTAAGAGCAAGAGGCTCGGTGATGTATGTGTTTGCCGATAGCGATGACCAGTTTGAATCAGAGCCAGGGTTGGATGTGGTTAATATGGCTCACGCTAATCATTTAATTGCACCGATACTCTTTATTATCCCACTACAGTTCTTGTCTTACTATGTAGCTCTTGTGAAGGGTACTGATGTGGATCAGCCGCGTAATTTGGCCAAATCAGTTACAGTAGAGTAAAAAATAATCCTTAATAAAACAGGAGGCAATAATGGATTTAACAACATTTGCAATTTTGGGGTTTGTGTTCGGGATGATGGGATTTGCGGAAGCAACTGTATGCATGGTAAAAATGCAAAAGATGCAAAAAATTCTAAAACAAAAAGGCATTCTCGAAGAGTGCTGCTAGGTAGAGTAAATAAATAGGAGTTAATGATGGAAGGTCTAGCGGTAATGGGGTTTGTTTTCGGGCTGGTTGCATTCATCAGAATAGAAAAGCTAATCAAAACCTTAAAAGAAAAAGAAATACTCG
>JAQWMF010000038.1 GCA_029246925.1 Porticoccaceae bacterium | reverse complement strand
TGATACAAACTTATCTAGTGCAGCCTTGAAGCTTGCTGCAATGTCGTCGTTGTAGTCACCAGACTCATTGATTTGATCAATTAGATCACCGTGTTCAGCTTTCATATAAGAAAGTAGGGCTCCTTCAAAGTCACCCACTTTGCTGACTTCAACTTCTTTTAGGTAGCCTTTCTCTGCAGCAAAAATGACAACACCCATTTCAGCAACACTGAGAGGTGAGTATTGTTTCTGCTTCATTAGCTCGGTTACGCGCTCACCGTGATCTAGCTGTGCTTTGGTAGCATCATCAAGATCAGAGGCAAACTGCGAGAATGCCGCTAGCTCACGATACTGAGCCAAGGCGTTACGAATACCGCCTGAAAGCTTCTTAATGATCTTAGTCTGTGCTGCACCACCTACACGAGATACCGAAATACCTGCGTTCATCGCAGGACGGACGCCGGCGTTAAACATATCAGCTTCCAGGAAGATCTGACCATCGGTAATCGAAATTACGTTGGTAGGTACGAAGGCAGAAACGTCACCAGCTTGAGTTTCAATAACCGGAAGAGCTGTTAGCGAGCCAGTTTGACCCTTAACCTTACCATCGGTAAATTTCTCTACGTAGTTAGCATTTACTCGTGCTGCACGCTCTAGTAGACGGGAGTGCAAATAGAACACATCACCTGGGTATGCTTCACGACCTGGTGGGCGCTTCAAAAGCAATGAAATTTGACGATAGGCCCATGCCTGCTTAGTCAAATCATCATAAATAATTAGGGCATCTTGACCGCGGTCACGGTAGTACTCACCCATTGAGCAACCAGCAAATGGCGCTAGGAACTGCATAGCCGCTGGATCAGAGGCTGTAGCTGCTACTACAATAGTATGCTCCATTGCGCCGTGCTCTTCTAGCTTGCGCACAACTGCCGCTACCGATGAGGCTTTTTGGCCTACAGCGACATAGATACATTTAATACCAGAACCTTTCTGATTAATAATTGCATCAACCGCAATTGCAGTCTTACCAATCTGACGGTCACCAATAATCAGCTCTCGCTGACCGCGACCGATTGGCACCATGGAATCAACCGCTTTTAAACCAATTTGTACTGGCTGATCAACTGATTGACGGGCAATTACACCTGGTGCAACCTTTTCGATAGCGTCTGTAGCGGCGGCATTGATTGGGCCTTTTCCGTCAATGGGGTTACCCAATGCGTCAACTACACGACCTTCTAGCTCTGGACCAACGGGTACTTCAAGTACGCGGCCAGTACAGCGAGCTTTTTGCCCCTCTGCTAGTGATTGGTAGTCACCAAGAACAACGGCACCAACGGAGTCGCGCTCTAGGTTAAGTGCCATACCATATATACCACCGTCGAACTCGATCATTTCGCCGTACATTACGTCAGCTAGACCGTGAATACGAATGATACCGTCCGATACGGATACAATGGTGCCCTCATTTTGGGCTTCGGATGTTACATTTAAGTTATCAATACGACCTTTAATAATGTCGCTGATTTCTGATGGATTCAGTTGCTGCATGCTTGGACCTCAATCCTTAGGAATTTA
>JAQWMF010000037.1 GCA_029246925.1 Porticoccaceae bacterium | reverse complement strand
CCTATACAAGTGATGATGAGCAAATTGCTACAGTTAGTAAAAACGGTAGAGTAAAGATTGTCGGTATAGGTACTACTACAATCAACGCTAAGGTAGCAAAGAATGATTGGTATCAAGAGGAACAAATTTCCTATGAAATTAACGCTAAACAAGGTCATCAGTTAGTCAAATTTAAGGGAGAAAATGTGGTTCAAATCTATGGTACAGAAACACAAACAACCCATAAAAAAGATATTTTTAAGGGTTGGGGTGAAGGAGATTTTCGTTACTACATAGATTTTGACGATAGTTTAGGCGAATTCAACGTGGATAAGGATGGTAATGTAACTGTTTTAAAACGAAGTCAAAACCCTATTATGAAGGCGACAGTAGTTGCTGTCAGGGAAGCGGATCACTGTTATCCAAATGATCAAGATAGTTATAGCATCGAATGGCATAGAAATGTTGTTCATTCGCCTCAATTAGCCGAAACAGCCGATAAGGAATATACGATTCAATGGACCATGCTTGATTATGGTTCGAATAACAAGATCAACTTATACTACTCAAATTTTATTAACCTAGATTCTCCTGAAGACCGCATAGTTTCGAGTGACTTATTTATTGGTGATACTGATGTAGGTAAGGGATATTTTACATGGGACACTTCAGGTCTCCCTGAGTGTGACTATTATATCACTGCTGTTATAGCGGGTGAGGAAGACGATGACCAAAATGAATTCAGTGATTTTGGTGGAGTTATTGAGGACAGCATTTTTACAGCAAAAAGACCATTGCGTGTTGAGCATCGTTTTGGCTTGGCAATGGACTGCTCAGAAAATTACAACTATCCCGCTAAATTGGGTAGTGCACCAAATTATTGCCCAGAAAAAAGTTCAATGGCATTGATTAAAGATGATAAAAGCATCTTGGCTTTTGGTAAATCTGCCTTAAAAGAGTGGGTTCAATATGTGAATTCTTCGGAGACAAAATGTAATATTTTTAACACAGGGTGGCATTCTTATAAGCATTATTGCGATAAGTATGATGATTTAGACTACGATGATGAAGCCCCTTCGGATAAGGTTTATAAGAAAATATATGCCAATAAATATGCTTTTGCGGCACTTAAGAACGATGGGTCGATTACTGTTTTTGGAAGAAAAGATGGTGCTGCTAATTTTTCTCCGCCAGGTTATGACTTTATTAATATTTATTCTGCACCCCATTCCTTCGCTGCACAACGCAAGGATGGTTCAATTATTGCCTGGGGCCATGATGATGATAAGGGTCACGAAGTAGAAGGTAAATTCACTAGGGTTATACCTCATGAAGATGGTTTTATAGCCTTGAAAGATGATGGCTCGATCAGTGTTTGGACTAAATTCAAGCAATACGAACCATATAGAAATAAATATAAGTGGGATACTCGCAATTTCCCATTTCATAAATACATTACTACAGCAATGTATCTAACTAAAGGGCACTGGTGGCGGGGCCACCACTTTCTGCCTTTAGGTCAAGGCAGAGAAAATGCTGTAAGTAATAAAACTATTGATGGAGATTCGGTATACATATCTTATGGACCCATACCTGAAACTGTGGATATAACCTACTGGAATCTACCTGTTGTTTTTGAGTTTATTCCAACAGACTCTGAGTTTAATAAAAGCGAAAAAATAAAAAATACTATTTCAATTCCTGTTCAATGTACGGTGGGTATGTATGGAGCAGAATCCGGTCGACAACGGTTTTTGTTATCCGGTAAAAATTGCAATACAGAGGATTTCGTAGAAGATGCAAAAAATTTCTTTAAGTTAAATAAAAAATACGATATGCAAATTGCAATAAATAAAGATCATCTCAATCATCAAGCTCGTCATAGTTTCTCTGCGTTTACAGTTAGTGAATCGGGAGGTGGACATCTCAATACACCCACTGTGGTTCAGCGCGATCAAAATGGTCTTGCTAGACTTAATCCCCAAAAGCAGTCTTATGAGTGGCGCCAAGTAGGTGAGGCTGAAAAGTATCAAGTAGGTGAGGCTGAAAAGTATATTGATATTGTTGCAGATCGCTCTGGTACATTTGTAGCGTTGACTGATAGCGGTGTGATTCGTCAATTTAATGTTAGAGGTAAACCTGTTGATGTTGCACCTATGGGTAGTGGCTTCGTAAAAGTCTTTTCTTCACCTCAAGGGGGGTATTTAGCAGCGAATGCTAATAAAAGGATTACATCTTGGGGAACTCCCGGATCTGCCGGTGAGTTCTTTTATGGGAGAGTGGCATCTGGTGATGCTTACAGTTGGAATGAGTTTGGTGTAAGCGGTCGACTTTATGACTTCTTGAGGGATGCAGCAATTCATGCCCATCTTCCTGGCTATGATAAAAATTTAAAAACAGCTCTTAAGCTAAAATATGAAGATGATCCAATTATGTATAAGTATCCGAGTGGGCAAAGAGAGCAAATGGGTCGTCTTCGAGGTGCGGTAGTATTTTCAAAGACCTCATTAAAAGAATTGGATGATTTAGATAGTTTGTATTACTGGTTGCGCAATGACCCTGATATTGTTTCGATACCTTTCTTCTGTGAAGTAACAAAGAATCCTGATTCATTAATGATAGATGATAAGCCCGACACTACTAGTGTGCAAAACGTTAATTGTGATCTAACTCATGTGCCAAGCCAGGTTAAAAAAACCAGCCTTGAGATTAATGCAACCTATTATATGTCCATTTACCATCGTCTCAATGATGATCTCGCATACCTTTATTTAGATAATAATGGCCAAGCAAAATACGATATGCGTGGGCTTGCAAAAATTAATACTGGCACTATTGATAATTTTGTTATGGATGGTTTTAATGAAGCGAAAGTATATGCTGGTGATGGTTTTCTTTTAAATACCGAACAAAGCAAAGCAGTTTATTTGGGTGATAAGCGACTTGCAAGAGTAGTTAATGGAGCTGATTTATCAACTGACGCACACACTGTTAACAGGTCTAAATCGGCCTATGCTATTCGATCAAGCAAAGATGGTTCAATTAAGCAATTTTCGATTGATTATTGCGGATCAAATCCCTGTCATGATGCACCTACAGATACAGGCTATATTAAAGTTTATAACAATTCTCATGCTTTTGCAGGTCTAAAGGCTGATGGCTCAATTACGACATGGGGTAGGCGTAAATATGTGTATTCTCCAGATGGAAATGAGGGCCTTGGTGTCGATTATGGAGAAAATATACCAGGACATGAGCCAAAGTATTGTGGTCAACAGGGTGGCCCCAAAGATGATGACTACATAACGATTTTAACAGCAGGCTGCTCATTTACCGCCATTAAAGCTGATGGCACAATGTATACATGGGGTCAAATAGAAGGATATGATCAAATGGGCGAAAAAAGGAATATGAATGATGGTGACTAGTCTGGCTGTATTTTAGGGCAGACAGCAAATACATGAACTTTGTTATATTGCATTTGATGGATCCAAAAGGCGACTCAGTGGAGTCGCCTTTTTTATTTGCAAATTAAAGATTAATAACCGTCTAAAATTTCTAGCTAAAACATTAGCTGAAACCAAGCCAAGCCAAGGGTATAATGCGCAGCTTTTAACCCTGTGACCATTTACCCATGACTCAGCCAGTTTCCGATCGGCGAACCTTTGCCATTATTTCTCACCCCGATGCGGGTAAGACCACCATTACTGAAAAGCTTCTGCTTTTGGGTAATTTGATTCAGGTGGCGGGGACGGTAAAAGGTCGAAAAAGCGACCGCCATGCCACCTCTGATTGGATGACCATGGAAAAGGAGCGAGGTATTTCGGTAACCTCATCGGTGATGCAGTTCCCTTATCGCGATTGCATGGTGAACCTTTTGGATACACCGGGTCACGAGGATTTTTCTGAGGATACCTATCGCACCTTAACCGCTGTGGATTCCTCGTTAATGGTGATTGATGGCGCTAAAGGTGTTGAGAAAAGAACCATTAAGCTAATGGAAGTTTGCCGTCTGCGCGATACGCCAATTCTTTCATTTATTAATAAGATGGATCGCGATATTCGCGACCCTATCGATTTACTCGATGAAGTCGAAGACGTTTTAAAGATTAAAGCCGCACCCATTAACTGGCCGATTGGTATGGGTCGGGGTTTTCGTGGGGTGTATAACCTCTATACCGATACTATTCATGTCTATGTGCAGGGCAAGGGCCATCAGTTAATGGATGATATCCAAATTAAAGGCTTGGAATCCCCCGAAGCGCGCGAAGCATTGGGTGATTTTGCCGATGATGTCATCGAAGAATTAGAGTTGGTTAAAGGCGCTACCCATCAATTTGAGATGGATGAGTTTTTAGCCGGCAAGTTAACCCCAGTATTTTTTGGAACTGCCTTAGGTAATTTTGGCGTGCGCGAACTACTCAATGATTTTGTGCGCTGGGCGCCACCGCCCCAGCCTCGAGAGGCCAAACAGCGAGAAGTGTTGGCCAGTGACAAAAAATTCAGTGGCTTTGTATTTAAAATTCAGGCCAATATGGACCCTAAGCACCGTGACCGTATTGCCTTTATGCGTATCTGTTCGGGCACCTATACCAAGGGCATGAAAATGAAACATGTGCGTACCGGTAAAGATATGCGTGTATCCGATGCCTTTAGTTTTAAAGCGGGGGAGCGTATCTCGGTTGAGCAAGCAGAAGCTGGGGATATTATTGGTCTGCATAATCATGGTTCGATACAGATTGGTGATACCTTCACCGAAGGCGAAGCACTAAAATTTGGCGGCATTCCCCATTTTGCCCCGGAGCTATTTAAGCGTATTCGCCTTAAAGACCCCTTAAGAGCTAAACAATTACAAAATGGGATTCGCCAACTGTCCGAAGAGGGCAGTACTCAGGTGTTTTTCCCGTTTAAGAATAATGACATTATTGTGGGTGCTGTAGGGCAGCTACAATTTGATGTGGTAGCGTTTAGATTAAAAGAAGAATATGGTGTTGAGGCAATCTATGAGCCCATTAATGTGTACACCGCACGTTGGGCTGAAGCGGATGATAATAAAAAAATAGAAGCACTCAGAAATAAAGCGGAAGATAACTTGGCGATTGATGGCGGTGGGCATTTAACCTACCTAGCGCCAACTCGAGTTAATCTATCTCTGGCAGAGGAGCGGTTCCCCGATATTGCGTTTAGAGCAACCCGGGAACATTAATAAAAGGCTGAGGTAAGCATGGCTAAAAAACCACCCATCTTTGAAGCACATCAGGTACCCGAGCATTTGCGCGCCAATCGCAGTGCTTTTACTCGTTGGTTTGGCAAAACTTTTTTGCGGGTTTTTGGTTGGCGCGTTGAAGGCAGTATTACTAATGCGGAGCGGGTATTGATTACTGCGGCACCGCATACCTCTAACTGGGACGCGGTTTTTGGTATTGCCGCTGTCTTGGGGCTCAATATTCGTCTGCATTTTTTAGGTAAACACACTATTTTTGTGCCGGGGCTTAAATGGTTTATGCGCTGGCTGGGAGGCATCCCGGTTAATCGCAAGAACCCAGAGGGTGTGATTGAGCATGTGAACGGGCTGGTAGAAAAGTACGAGGGTATCGTTATTGTGATTGCCCCCGAGGGAACACGTTCAAAAGCCGAAAAATGGAAAAGCGGTTTTTTGCGTATAGCAGAAGCCAGTAACTGCCAAATCCAGATGGGTGCCTTAGATTTTAAGCATAAGCGTATTGTGCTGGGCGACCTTTACGAGCCTACCGGTGATAATCAGGCCGATATTCAAAATATCAAACAGTGGTATACCCAGTTTCAAGGTAAGTTCCCCGATCAGTTCTAATAATGAGTAGCTTTATTGCCACAGTATTGCTGTCATTTTTTATTCTACTTATTGCGCTAGTGCTTTTTCGCTTTGTGGGGGTGCCGGTCTATCAGGTGCGAGCCGTCAATGTGCAAGCATTCTTAAACTTAGCTATTTCAGGTCAGGCAACGCCATCAGATTGGGATGTGTTTATTGGTATACCCATACGCCATGATCCTGAGTTAGACAAAATACGTTGTGAATGTGCTATGTTAGCGGATGAAATCACTGAGCGGCAGGGCAAGCTAGTATTTTCAGCGTCTAGCCGTCAGACATTAACTAATCTGTTACAGCAGGTTGAATTACATATTGAGGCTTCGAAATAACCTATGACAACTCAACAAGCACCTATCGCTAAGTTCCTTATTGTATTTGCCGCCTTTGTGATTGTTGTTTCTGGGCTAAAAATGGCCTCCTCGTTAGTGGTACCCTTTTTATTGGCGGTATTTATCGCCATGATTGTCTCTCCTCTATTAGTCTGGCTAAAGCAACGACGAGTGCCTGGTAGTATTGCCATCTTGCTGATTATTTCATTGATTCTATTGATCGGACTGATATTGGGCGCGGTGATTGGTTCATCGGTGGATAGTTTCCGCCAAGACATTCCCATTTATTCAGTCAAGCTAGGGGTTATGAGTGAGGCTGTTCAGCAGGGGCTTGCTCAGCGTGGCATAGACATAGATGCCCAGCAGTGGCAAAACAGCTTTGACCCCAGTGCAGTGATGCGTTGGGTGGGCAGTGCATTGGCATCCTTTGGTAATGTTATGACTAATTCGGTACTTATACTGATCACCGTTATTTTTATTCTCGCGGAAAACACCCGTTTTGGCGATAAGCTTCGAATCGCCCGTGGCGACAAGAGCTCACAAGCATGGTTGGACGAATTATCTTCCAGTATTCATGGTTACCTAGCCATTAAGACTGCTATAAGTGCAGTAACCGGCTTATTGATTTATATCTGGTTGACCATTCTTGGCGTCGACTATGCTGTCTTATGGGGTTTGATTGCGTTCTTGCTTAACTTTGTACCCACAGTGGGTTCGTTTATAGCCGCTGTGCCAGCGGTGCTTCTCGCTCTAGTGCAGCTAGGTATTGGTAGTGCAGGTCTAACTCTATTGGGTTTTGTGGTGGTGAACTTTCTAATGGGTAGTGCTATCGAGCCCCGCTGGATGGGGAAGGGGTTAAATCTTTCGCCGCTGGTGGTATTTGTGTCCTTGGTTTTATGGGGATGGGTGCTTGGCCCTGTAGGAATGCTGCTATCTATCCCCTTAACTATTATGGTTAAAATCGCACTTGCGGCTAATGAGGATACCCGTTGGATTAGTGTTATGTTGGGTGACTCTGAAACCCTATCAGCTAACAATTCATAATGTATAAACACCGATTTTTCCGAACTATTGCGCAGCTTGAAATTTATATTGATTACTAATTTAACTATTGACTCCTTGATTTAAATCTTGGAGTATAGGGCACTGGTAAAGGTAAAGTTGCCGTAATTTCCTGTCATTTTAGACGTTTATTTCGCTTCAAATCCGCCAATGGCCTCGGCTTAAGCTAGGTCAATAAGAATATTAAAAGAGAATTTGATAGTTGAAATTTCGACTAATCACGTTGTTAAATTAATAAAAAAAGTAACAAAAAATTATTAGTAAGAGGGGTATCCAGACAAATTCTTCATATCTATTTAACTATGGATAAGTAGGTTGTTTGTGATAGCGAAAAAGTAAATAAGTACGGAAAATAATAATATGTGCCATCTAAAATTCTGTGAATCATCATTTAAATCAATGGCGAGCTGGCTTCGGTCTGCTTCAATCAATTTATTAGCATTATTTGCCTTAGCTTCTATGAGTTCGGTTGCTACTGCAAATGCGCCAGACTTCTCTGAAGCCTTCGGTGGAACAACAGTAGTGGATAACACTTACACGTTCCCAGCAGGTGCTGAAGGTTGGGCTGGATTTGCCAACATGAACACTGATCTGGTCCCACTACGCTTCACTGAAGCAGGTAGCATTACCTTTAACGGTTCTGTTGCTGATGGTGGATCAGCTGATGTTCGCTTCAGGCTAGAGCGTCTTGCTTATCCAGATGTTGATCCTGCGTATGATACTGCGACAGTTACCGTATCCGGTGCTGACGTTGCTTCATACACAGTTGAGGTTCCATCACAGGGTGAGAACACGTTCAGTTCATTCTTGTTGTATGTTGTGACTCAGGATGTTGCTGTAACTATTACTGACGTGGTTGTAGATGGCGAGACGGTTGTAGCAGAAGAGCCAGTTGCTCCAACAACTGCATCTGTCACCTTCCAAGTTGATATGTCTGCAGTAGATACTAACGCTGATGGCGTTTATATTGCTGGCGGCGGCTTTGGTCAGGACGGTCATGCATTGACTGATAATGGCAGCGACGTATGGTCAGTAACACTTGATCTAGCGTTTAATGCT
>JAQWMF010000036.1 GCA_029246925.1 Porticoccaceae bacterium | reverse complement strand
AGCTAAATAGCAGCCAAGCCATTTAGCTAGTGTCTGTACCATTAAGCAATGAATGCTGAGAAATTAGCTGACAGATCGTCATCTTCAAACTCAGAACCCTCACTTAAGGTTACTTCATAAGTTTCAAGTGAAACACCATCTGAGGTATCGGTATCAACAAATAACTCTAACACATTAGTTTCACTGTCAAAGTTACCACCAAATGCACCATCAAGTAATGAATCAGCAGTGTAGCCAGCATCAGAAAGTAATTGAGACATATCAAACTTATCTGATCCTGAATCAAAATCAACCACAACTGTTGTAGCATCAACTTGATCAGTAACGATTAATGTATCTACACCCTCACCGGTATAAATATTCGAGTATCCACCTTCAAGCATCAATACATCATCACCTCCAGCATTCTGGTGATCATTTATACTAACACTTGATGCAGAGCCTTGATATCCCTCTGATTCGCCATTAATACTTACATTATCGATGGTGAAATCAGCCAAAGATGATTCAAGACCGAAGGTGAAGTCCAAGATCGCAGTTGAAGAAAATGGTTCAAAAGAGATCTGAGTTACTTGAAGGCTGCCAGGGCTAATTTCATTTACAAGGTTAACTCCTTCTAATGGTGAAACATAGTTATCTAATGCCCCTCCTGAAATTTGCTCAGGGGAGTAATTTAGATCAAAGCCTACTTCCGAAATACCATCAGCTAATAAACTATCACTAAACTCTATAGAAAGAGTAAACGAACCATCATTATTGTCTGTGATAGTTTGATTAATATCTCCTGCTCCTGACTGTAGTCCCCCAGCATTAACTGTTTGATATACAGCCATATTGACATCCTGCTGATCGGATAGACCCGAAGCATCAGTTGCTATGACTGTAAAGTTATAACCAGAAGGATCGGCTGCTTCGGCAAGCGTTACCGCACCCGTTGCAGAGTCAATTGATAGATCGCTGCGAGCAGTAGCTAGGCTAAAGGTTACACCATTAGTTATATCACCAGAGTCATCCGCTGTCGCTGTATAGATAACCTCACCAGCTGATGAACCTGCTTCGACAGCAGCAATAGTGCCCACAGAAGTCACCGTTGGCGCTGTATCATCAAGATCATTGACATCAAGCGTAACTGATTGACCCTGACTAGCATTACCCGCGGCATCTGTAGCTACAACAGTAAAGCTGTATTGATCCTGAGCTTCATGATCTGGACTAGTGGCTAGAGTAACATCACCAGACTGAGCATTAATGCTCAACGCTGAATCACTATCTTCAGTTAAGCTAAAGGTAACACCACCGCTTACATTATCAGCAGAATCATCTGCAGACGCTGAGTAGACAACCTGTCCAGCTTCACTATTCTCATCAATAGAACCTGCAGAATCAGCAGAGTTAACAGTTGGTGCAGCATCATCAAGATCATTGATATTAAGCGTTAGCGATTGCGCAACTGATGGGTTTATGCCATCTGAAGCAATAACTGTGAAGCTGTACTCTGACTGTCCCTCATGATCAGGGTTAGTTGATAGAGTGACTTCACCGCTAGCAGCATCAATATTCAATGCCGAATCACTATCCCCAGACAACGTGTAGCTCATGCTGCCATCGTTTACATCGGCAGAATCATCAGCTACTGCTGTGTAGATAACCTGATCAGCACCGCTATTTTCATCTACTACATTCACTGTAGAAGCTGAAGCGATAACTGGCGACGTATCATCTAGATCGTTAATGGTTAAAGTAACCGTCTCGCTTGCACTAATCAGACCTGCTGCATCTGCAGCAATGATTGTGAAGCTGTACTCAGACTGTGCTTCATGATCTGGATCAGAAAGAAGAAGAACCTCACCTGTTTGAGCATTGATAGCGATTGTAGAGTCATGTCCAGGAGCAAGAGTATATGTCACAGGACCATTGCTTACATCGCCACTGTCATCTGACTGAGCCGTGTAAACAATTTGGCTTCGACCTGAATTTTCATCAATATTTGCCGCTGTGTCACCTGAAGTAATTACAGGGGCAGACTCATCGATATTCTCAACTGCAATGCTGACATCCTGCTCAGCTGTAAGACCAGTCGCATCAGTTGCAACAACAGTAAAGTCATAGCTAGATTGCGCCTCAAAGTCTGGATTTGCAGCTAGAGAAACATCACCATTTTGATCAATACTCAAATCAGAAATATGCAGATCATGGCTAACACCTAGGAAACCATAGCCAACCGCTGTATCAATTGCGGAGAAACCAATTTCAGTTGAACCTGAAGCATCACCAGCAACATCAAATACCACGGTAAGCAGATCTTCTGGCAAACCGGTACTTGTCCAGTTACCAGCAAATGAAGCCCAGCCCGCTGAAACAAATGAGTCTGTTGACGCTATACCATCCAAGTTCTCGATATCTGCTTCGGCCACTGTGTTGGTAAAGATTAAATCATCAGCGAAAACATCACTAATATCAGAAACTGAAAGACTAGAACTATCAAAATGGATTCTCAAACCCAATCCTGTTAGCTGGTTGCTCTCAGCTAAGTAGTCAACAGTAACTTCAACCTGATCGCCAGCATTAGCCACAGGAGCTCCATCAACATATACCGATTGAACATTTGGAATAGATAAAGGCGTATAAGAATTATCAGGCGCATCAGTCACAATACTATAGGTAACTCCACCAGAAATATCTAATGAATCACTAGCATTGCCATCATAAATAACCTGACCAGAACCACTATTCTCAGCAATTGAAGCCTCAGCACCTGAAGTAAAGAATGGCGCCATCTCATCTAGATCGTTAATTTCAAGAGATAAAGACTGCTTGCTCGAGTTACCAGCAGAATCAGTTGCAATAACTGTGAAGTTATAGCTTGAACCTGTTTCATTATCAGGGTTATCGAGTAGCGTTATCTGGCCTGCAGCATTAATTGAAAGACCATCATCGCTATCACCTGAAAGACTCCAAACTGTATTTGGCTCATCAGATTGAGCAGTGTATATCACTTGATTAGCACCGCTATTTTCATCGATAGCATCTAATACAGCTTCATCACCACCAGCAATAACTGGTGCAGTAGTATCATAAACAGAAAGCGTTAATGAAACCGCCTGCTGACTAGTGTTACCCGCACCATCAGTCGCTATAACAGTGAAGTTATAAACGTCTTGTGCGTCTGCATCTGGCGCATCTGTCAATCTTACACGTCCAGTATTTTGATTGATCACTAACGCTGGATCACTGTCTTCAGATAATTCAAATGTCACACGACCTTTACTTACATCAGCACTATCATCAACAGTAGCTGTATAGATGACCTGCCCTTTACGACCAGCTTCGTCACCAATACTAGCAACATTACCTGAAGTAAACTCTGGCGCCGTATCATCAGCATCAACAACAATCAAAGAAACATCCTGTTCTGACGCATTACCTGAAGCATCAGTTGCAACAACAGTAAAGCTATATCCAGCCTGACTTTCAGAATCTGGATCAGCAGCTAGAACCACTTCACCGCTAGCAGCATCAATGCTTAGACCATCGCTACTATCCGGAGATAGGCTGTAAGTAATCGTATTATTTACGCCGTGATCAGCATCTGAGGCAGTTGCAGTGTATACCACCTGTTCTGCACCAGAATTCTCAACAACAGCAGCCGAAGCATCAGAGGTTAATACTGGTGCCAATTCATCAGCATTATCAACATTAACAACTACTTTTTTGGCAGATCTATTACCTTCAGAATCTGTTGCAATCAGAACAAACCTATAAGCTGACTGACCTTCATTATCAGCACTTTCAGTAAGAACAACTAATCCATTCTCAATGCTTAACGCCTTATCAGAACCTCTACCAAGACTGAATGTTACTTCGTTACCATAAGCATCAGTCGCTTCTGGGGTATAAACCACATTGTCTTCAGTATTTTCTGTAATTGCTACCTCAGAAAGAGATTCGATAACTGGTGCCGCTGTATCAGGGATAGCAGATACATTGAGCGTTACCGTGTGTGAAGTTTCATTACCATCTAAATCTTTTGCAATAACAGTGAATGCTAGA
Source organism: Porticoccaceae bacterium (assembly GCA_029246925.1). Taxonomy (GTDB): domain Bacteria; phylum Pseudomonadota; class Gammaproteobacteria; order Pseudomonadales; family Porticoccaceae; genus HTCC2207. The sequence goes on along the minus strand of JAQWMF010000036.1, from coordinate 175 downwards.
GGCGCATCAGACTCATGAGTATCATGGGATAAAGTTACATCACCTTTGCGCCCATGAATAGATAAACCATTTAGCTCTGAAGCATCATCCAATCTGTATTTAACTAGCTTAGAATCATCAGTCGCGACAGCGGTATAAACCACATCACCACTCTCAACACCAGAATCCACATAAA
>JAQWMF010000035.1 GCA_029246925.1 Porticoccaceae bacterium | reverse complement strand
CCCAAGGGAACAAGATAGGCGCAGACAGAGGCGAGAACCACAATATCTTCTGGAATTGCTATGGTGACCTGCTGACCCACTGTATATAACTCAGTAGAGTGCGAAGATTTTAGTACCCGCAAGCGGCTAGTTCTTCCAGTTAACTTTGAGAGCACAGCAGTACCACAGCCTTTTTGGGCGGTACAGGTTTCACATGCCGATTTTTGCACTGCTTCCACCCAAAGCGCATCGCTTTCTACGGCAGTTACAGTGGCTGTCTCAAGAATCATCTAACGATCTCTTATGAATATATATTTAATACGTGAAATTTAGCATAGTCTATTAAAAACTTTTAAGAAGTGATACCTGAATAGCAATTGACTATCTTTGCTCACCGATTAATCTACGGTTGAATTTGCATCCAGATCAACCGGCAACAGATCTTCAGCGGCATTCTTTGACGTTGAAGTGGCTTGATCTTCTACATACTCTGCCTTCAAGCCCAGCTGATTCGTAAGCGCGTCATTAGAAGTAGAATATAATTTAATCAGTTTTGGGGCGTGCTGTGAGGTTTTGACAACCCCACCTGCATTAACTGTTCGCGCCTCAATCATCGGCTGAAAGCCCGATGGGAACTGATTCGCTGGCCTTTGAAGCTGTTTTGCTTCATTAGCAGAACCTGCAGTTTGAAAACCATTATCTTGCAATGGACTGATATTATTGAGCTGCTGAACACCCACAATAGCCATAAAGGCAACACTGGCCGCTATCGCAAACCGTCCAACTGACTTGGCCCGCACAATATTCTGAATAAAATTAGTTTTGTAGGTTTCTTCTTGGGCTATAGCATTAGACACAGACTGAGAAATATCTTTACCATCTAGCGGCGTATTAGACATAGCATGAGACATAAGATTATATCGAGACCATTTACTGGCGACACCATGCTCATTTTGCCCAGCCTGATCGGTAGACCCATCGAGCTCTAGCTGTTTGAGAATACGATGCAATTCAAGCTCACTGACTTCACCATCAACTAATGCAGACACTGATTCTGTAAGACGCTTATTGCTTTCGCTCATACAATTACCTCGTAATTAAACATCTAGATTAAACCGCTCAATCTAAAATCCTTACCTCTAAGACCGGTGGTTTTTTAAAAGGTTCAACTTTTCTTATCCACGCCCAAAACACGCTCATCTAAAAACTCTCGAGCCCTGAATATTCTGGATCTTACGGTGCCAATCGGGCAGTCCATAACTGCCGCAATATCCTCATAACTCATACCGTCAAATTCGCGCAATGTTAAGGCTGTGCGCAAATCTTCAGGCAATGCACTAAGAGAACTTTTGATAATGGCGGCCAATTCGTCGGTCATCATAGAATTTTCGGGGGTAGCGTCATCAATGAGCTTTTCATTGTTGGCAAACTGCTCGGCGTCCTCTACATCAATATCTGTATTGGCCGGACGTCGACTTTTAGACACTAGGTAATTTTTTGCGGTATTGATGGCAATTCTATACAGCCAAGTGTAAAACTGGCTATCACCACGAAATCTAGGAAGTGCCTTATAGGCTTTGATAAAGGCTTCTTGAGTAACATCTGCCACTTCATCGGTATCGCGTATAAAACGTCCAACTATCGCCTGTAATTTATATTGATATTTTAGCACCAGAAGATCGAAGGCTCTTTTATCACCTTTTTGCACTCGCAAAACTAGCTGGTGATCTGTTGGCTCTGAATTATGTTCCTTCATTAAAAATCCGTAATCTTTTTTCTGGGCTACATCGCATTCATAATACGTATTGATAGACTGTTCAGCTTTTATACCCTAATTATAGGGGCAATCTGACAGATTTATGTAAATTGCCGTAGTCACTAGGCATCTCATATTATACTATCACGATAGTTTTATTATACGCGGTTTATTAATGATCAAAAACAATTTCTATGATGTCTTGGTAATCGGTAGCGGTGCTGCGGGACTTACCTTAGCACTTCAATTAGACAGACATCTCAATGTAGCATTAATTAGCAAATCAACTCTCAAGGGTGGCGCTTCATGGCTTGCTCAGGGCGGAATTGCCGCTGTCTTTGATAAGGACGATAGTGCTGAGGCTCATGTCAAAGATACCTTAGTTGCAGGTGCTGGATTATGTCACGATGACAGTGTGCGATATGTTGTAGAAAATGGCCCATCAGCGGTTAAGTGGCTTATTGAACAGGGTGTGGATTTCACTCTAGACTCTGATCAGGTTCATTATCATTTAACCCAAGAGGGTGGTCATAGTCATCGGCGCATTTTGCATTCTGCGGATGCTACTGGAAAGGCAGTAACGACAACATTAGTCGATCAGGTCATCGCTAGGGATAATATTCATATTTTCGAGCATCACTGTGCTGTTGATTTGGTGACTCAAGCGGATAGTAACTCGCGTAAAATTCGCTGCAATGGTGCTTATTTACTGGATATTAAGACCTCAAAGGTATCATTATTTCAGGCCAAAACAGTGGTTCTTGCCTCTGGCGGCGCAAGTAAAGCCTATCTGTATACTAGCAACCCAGATGGTGCTAGCGGTGATGGTCTGGCTATGGCCTGGCGGCGCGGCTGTAGAGTAGCAAATTTAGAATTTAATCAATTTCACCCTACCTGCCTATACCATCCAAAGGCAAAATCATCCCTTATTACTGAGGCTCTTCGCGGTGAGGGTGCGATATTAAAACTCCCCGATGGCTCGCGATTTATGGATAAATTTCATGCCGATGGTGAATTGGCACCCCGAGATGTGGTGGCTAGAGCCATCGATTTTGAAATGAAACGCTTAGGCTGTGACTGCGTTTATTTGGATATTAGCCATAAACCCGCTGAGTTTATTACTGAGCATTTCCCAACGGTTTATAAGACCTGTCTCGAATTTAATATAGATATTACTAAGGAGCCAATCCCTGTAGTGCCAGCTGCGCATTACACCTGCGGCGGTGTGGTGGTGGATAAACAGGGGCAAACTGATCTGACGAATCTTTATGCGATTGGCGAAACAGCCTTTACTGGCCTTCATGGTGCTAATCGTATGGCCAGCAACTCCCTTTTGGAATGTCTGGTCTATGCTCAGGCTGCCGCTAAGGATATTAATACTAATATTACACAGATTAATTCTCCTGATCTTATTCAAGGATGGGATGAATCAAGAGTAAATAGCTCTGATGAAGATGTGGTTGTTTCCCATAACTGGGACGAGTTACGCCGTTTTATGTGGGACTATGTTGGTATTGTTCGCACGGATAAACGACTGGCGCGAGCTCATCATAGAATTAAGCTTTTGCGGAATGAAATTCAGGAGTATTACAGCAATTACAAAATTTCACGCGATTTACTGGAATTGCGAAATCTTGCAACTGTTTCTGAATTAATTATTCGCTGCGCTCAACAACGCAAGGAAAGTCGTGGATTGCACTATACAGTGGATTATCCTGAGTTATCTCCAGTGGCTAGGGATACCATTATGGTGCCCATTAATTTTGCTGGACAGGATGTTGTTATTCACCGCGATGATTAGTTTTCGACCATTCGATAATTAATTTTCGCAAGCGGATATGCTGATTTCTTGGCATGCAGTCTATAGGTATTAACTGGGTTATTTTCTTGCCAGTTTTTGTCAAAAAATACAGTATAAGAAAATTTCGCGTAACAAACTGCTCTTGGCGCAAGCTAACATCTATGCCGTTATGGACCCATTGATTAGTAGCCAGCAGATATTGAAGCTCGCAATTCTCAGCCTGTTTAAAACAGCGCATTGATATTAACCCATACCAAACGACAATAGCGATACTGATCAATTTAACGGCGAAGATTATTGGGATTACTATCAGCATGGCTAGCACAATAGCAACCACAGAAAGATCAAAAATTAGGATGGATTTTGCTGGAGATATTATAAATCTATAGGGACCGTTTTCTACTCTCATAAATAATGTCGATAATCCTTTGCGTATTACTATCAGATGCCTTTTCCTTTTGCACCAGCCACTGAAACAATTGCTGATCTTCTAGCTCTAAGAATAGATGAAATTGCTGCTTATCGTCATCTGAAAGAAGATCGTAATGATGCTCTACAAAGGGCTGGAGTAGAAGATCTAACTCCAACATTCCGCGTCGACTTGCCCACAACAGACGATTTTTTTGCATAATTACACCTTTGTTTTAAAGCAGATATTATAGGGAACTAAACCAAAATAGGCTAAACTATCTGCCTCTGAACCAGCTTTTATACAGGATTGAAAATTTTTATGCGCATTACAAAACGTGGCTTAATAGAACTGCGCGGTGAAGATAGCCTAAAGTTTCTTCAGGGTCAGGTCACCTGTGATCTAAACCAGCTGAGCGGCGATAAACTTATTCGCGGCTGTCACTGTACCCCAAAAGGTAGGGTTATTTTTCTTTTTGTCGCCCAATTAAATGGTGAAAACGGTCTTTTGCTTGAGACCCATCCTTCCATTGTTGATATAGCAATTGCTAGTCTTAAAAAATATGCGGTATTTTTTAAGACTGAAATTAACAATATCAGTGATCAAGACCTTGTTATTGAACCTGAACTGGATATTTTGCAGCGGCTTAGAGCAGGAATAGCTGATATCACCTCAGAAACCACTGATCAATTTATTCCACAAATGCTCAATCTTGATTTGCTAGATTTTATTAGCTTTAAAAAAGGTTGCTACACGGGACAAGAGGTTGTGGCACGGGCTCATTACTTAGGGGCGGTTAAACGCAGAATGTATCTTTTGGCTTTATCTGGCAACTCAGTTCCAGTTTCAGGTCAGATATTGCTGGACTCTAACAGCAGGCAAATGGGGACTATTGTTAATGCTCATGCCGGTGAGAATGGGCAAATTGAGGCCTTAGCTGTTCTTTCTAATCCAACCATAGATTCTACTTTGGTCAGCATAGGGGATACAGCAATTACTGTAGAGGTACTGAACCTACCTTATGAATTAGCTAAATAGGCGTTTGGGTGATCGAATTATTATATTCTTATACGTCGATTTTACCGCTAATTGGTGCAATTTCAGCGGTAATTTTTGTTATTAGTCTTGTATCACTGCCTTGGCTAGCCGCTAGGATTCCTGAGGACTATTTTTTATATACCGATCGAAAATCTACCTCTTGGCTATCCAAAACTCGCCCTATTTTTCGGTTGCCTTTGATAGCGATTAAAAATTTGCTGGGATTTGTTTTATTGGTGGGCGGATTTTTGATGCTATTTATTCCCGGCCAAGGTCTATTAACTATTTTTATGGGTCTTGTTTTATTAGATTACCCGAAAAAATTCGAATTCGAGAAAAAGGTGGTCAAAATTTCAGCGGTATTAAAGGGACTTAATTGGTTGCGTGCAAAAGCCAATAAACCACCCCTTAAAGTAAGCAAATAGTCTATATTTCTGAACTCTCTTTCAGTGCTGTTAGCGCATTTTCCTTACTGGGTAGTTGCCAGTTAATTTGATCTAAACCCTGTTCTGCTAGATAGCGATTTGCGGCAGAAAAGTGTCCGCAACCAAAAAAACCTCTGTAGGCAGATAGAGGCGATGGATGCACTGACTTAAGGACTAAATGTCGTGAGGAATCTATCATTGATGATTTTTTTTGAGCGTAACTCCCCCACAGCATAAACACCACGCCTTCTCGGCAATCATTGATAGTCTTTATTACTTGGTCGGTAAATTGCTCCCACCCCTTGCCTTGATGTGCACCTGCATTTGCATCCTCAACCGTTAGTGCGGCATTCAAAAGCAATACACCTTGCTGGGCCCAACTCATCAAACAGCCATGATTGGGTTGGTCTATTGATAGATCAGACTTTATTTCTTTATAGATGTTCGCCAGAGAGGGTGGGACTTTAATATCGGGTCTAACAGAAAAACACAGGCCATGAGCTTGGCCGGCACCATGATAGGGATCCTGACCTAGAATAACGACACGAACATCGTCAAATGGGGTGCTATTAAGCGCCGAAAACCATTCGCCAGCAGGCGGATAAATAACGGCACCCTGTTGCTTGCGTTGAATTAAAAATTCACGCAGTGAGTGCATGTAGTCTTTATTAAATTCTTCACCTATGGCCTGTCGCCATTGTGAATGAAGTTTGATTTCCCGTTGATTGCCCATAGCTAATTTCTCATCTAACAACCTAAATGACCTTCATGTTATAATAGAGCTCCTTGGAGGCGCTTTCCATATTTTCTAACTAACAGAGATTGAAAAAATCGCCTTAAGAGTTTTTGACCCTTTAAATTTATAGCTATTTTAGGCGAAATTTTAGTCTAAAAAACGCAAACTCTATGCTGATACATACAAATGGCTTCTAGGATTTTAAATGATTCAAGCACAACCTAATCAAGGTATGAACGATACATTAATCGCTCGCTGGCTTTTAACCTGTGCAGTGGTGATTTTCGGTATGATTCTGCTTGGCGGAGTCACCCGCCTCACAGACTCTGGATTATCCATGGTTGAGTGGAAACCACTAATTGGCATTATTCCTCCGCTGAGTCAGGCGGACTGGCAACAGCTATTTTTAAAGTATCAGCAGTTTCCTGAGTACCAAAAGATTAATTTAGACATGACTTTGAGCGAGTTTAAAATTATTTTTATGTACGAATATCTGCATCGGGTTTTGGGCAGACTGATTGGCATACTGTTTTTTGCCCCTTTTGTGTATTTCTATTTTACCCGTCGAATCTCACCGCAATTGCTACCCAAATTATTGCTTATGCTGGTGCTAGGTGGGTGCCAAGGACTGATGGGCTGGTATATGGTTAAGAGTGGGTTGATTGATGTGCCCCATGTTAGCCAGTATCGACTCACCGCCCACCTTGGCCTTGCGATAATTATCTACGGGTTTATTATCTGGACTGCCATGGAATTAATTAATAAGCCCTCAGATCAGCCCTCTGGACTCGCCAAACCTGCCTGCATTTTAAGTGCTTTGATCTTCCTGATGATTCTATCTGGAGGGCTAGTAGCGGGCACCAAAGCCGGTTATGCCTACCCTACTTGGCCGTTGATGGGCAATAGTTTCATACCTGCTGGACTTTATTCAATGAACCCAGCTTGGCTATCCGCTTTTGAGAATATAACGACGATTCAATTTAATCACAGGATATTCGCTTATATTATCGCTCTGTTTGTGGTCAGCTTTTCGGTTGTTGCCCTTAGAAAAAATATATCCGCTAAGGTCCGCATTGGTATCTTTAGCATGCTATTTTTGTTAGCAGTACAGATCACTCTTGGTATTAGTACGTTGATTTTTCATGTGCCTGTTGCTATTGCCGCAGCCCATCAGGTTGGCGCTGTAGCAATTCTGACTGCAACACTATTTGTCAGCCACTCGCTGGTAAATAGATGTTAATGTTGATATTAAATTTCTGGAGATTTCCAATGAAGAAAGGTTTAATCCTATCGGCCGCTATTATTTTATCTAGCCTAGCTTCTGCAAGCTTTGCTGGTGATGCGGCAACTGGAAAGGCTCAGTCGGCGATCTGTTCTGGTTGCCATGGCGCCAATGGTATTAGCAATAGTGATGTATGGCCAAATCTGGCAGGGAAAAAGCAAGCCTACCTTGCCAATGCACTACAGATGTACCGCGATGGACGCCGCAAGAATAAAATGATGTCGGCAAGGGCGAAAAATCTTACGGATGCTGATATAGCTAATTTAGCGGCATACTACGCAAGCTTAAAGTAAGCTTTGAGCGCTAGACATTATCCGTGGAGTTGAAAACTCCACGGATAGTTTGACTCTATTCTGGCCTCATGTGCGGGAATAGAAGAACGTCTCTAATTGACGGTGAATCTGTCAGCAACATAACCAGCCGATCAATACCAATTCCCTCACCTGCTGTTGGTGGCATGCCATATTCTAATGCGCGAATGTAGTCTGCATCAAAGTGCATCGCCTCATCATCCCCAGCATCTTTTTCTGCCACCTGCTGCTTGAATCGAGCCGCTTGGTCTTCTGAATCATTGAGCTCGGAGAAGCCGTTGGCTATCTCTCTACCGCCGACAAAAAATTCAAAGCGATCAGTCACAAATGGGTCTTCATCATTGCGCCTTGCAAGAGGGGAAACCTCGGTTGGGTATCGGGTGATAAAGGTTGGCTGTTCAAGTCTGTGTTCAACGGTTTTTTCAAAGATCTCAATTTGTACCTTGCCTAGACCCCAGATATCTTTAAGCGGAATACCAAGGTCTGAAGCGATTTTTCTTGCTCCCTGCTCATCACTTAGGTTTTCGGCTTTAATATCTGGGTTATAGGCCAAAATTGAATCAAAGACAGATAAGCGAGTGAAGGGTTTGGCAAAATCAAAGGTGATTTCAGATTGAATTTCCCCATCAGAGTCTTTGACTGTATTGGTAATTTCTGTGGTGCCCAATACCTGCTGTGAAAGCTTGCGCAGCATATCTTCTGTGAGATCCATCAAATCATTGAAGTCAGCATAGGCTTGATAGAATTCAAGCATGGTGAATTCTGGGTTGTGTCTGGTTGAGAGCCCTTCATTTCTGAAGTTTCTATTAATTTCATAAACTCTTTCTAAACCACCAACAACCAATCTCTTAAGATAAAGCTCTGGCGCTATACGCATATACATTTCAATATCTAGGGCATTGTGATGGGTCACAAATGGACGCGCCACAGCACCCCCGGGAATGGTTTGAAGCATCGGCGTTTCAACTTCTAGATAACCTGAACCATTGAGATAGCCACGGATAAAATCTACTACCTTAGAGCGCGTAATAAAGGTGTCTCTAACCTCTGGATTCACGATTAAATCCACATAGCGTTGACGATAACGCGTTTCTTGGTCCGCTAGGCCATGGAATTTATCGGGTAGTGGACGCAGTGCTTTGGTTAATAGCTGATATTCGTCCATTTGCACATACAGATCACCCTTACCGGACTTATGAAGAATACCGCTTACACCAACAATATCACCCAAATCTAATAATTTAGCAAAAGGACGCGCTTCTTTGGCGACATAGAGCTGTATGATTCCGCTACTGTCTTGGATAACAATGAATGCACCACGGTTACGAATAACTCGCCCAGCTACGCTAGTAGGTCGCGCCAATTGCTCTAGCTGTTCTTTGGTTTTTTCACCAAAGTTAGCCTGAAGATCACCAGCCTTATCGGCTGGACGAAAGGCGTTAGGAAAGGCTACGCCTCCCTGCTCACGCAAACTATCTAGCTTTGCTCTTCGCTCGGCAATTAACTTATTTTCGTCTCGTTGATCAGTCATAGTATTTTTCACTGTTAAAATTAGTCACTACAGCCCCGCTTTAAGCGAAGCAACAATAAATTGGTCTAGCTTGCCATCTAATACTGCTTGAGTATTTCTGGTTTCTACACTGGTTCGTAAGTCTTTAATTCTGGCATCATCTAGTACATAGGAGCGTATCTGACTACCCCAGCCAATATCAGACTTGCCATCCTCCGTTGCTTGAGCCGCCTCTTGTCGCTTACGCAACTCCAACTCGTACAAACGGGCACGCAACATTTGCCAACATTTATCACGATTCTGATGCTGCGATCGCTGATTTTGACATTGTACAACGATACCCGTGGGTTCGTGGGTTAAACGCACCGCAGAATCTGTTTTATTCACATGCTGACCACCTGCGCCTGACGCACGATAGGTATCTGTACGCACATCGGAGGGGTTTATTTCAATATCTATGTTGTCATCAATTTCAGGCGAGGCATAGACCGCTGCAAATGAGGTATGCCTGCGATTGCCTGAATCAAAAGGCGATTTTCGCACCAGCCTATGAACACCAATTTCAGTCCGTAGCCAACCAAACGCATAGTCTCCAGTAATCTGAACCGTGGCGCTTTTAATACCGGCAACCTCACCGGCTGAGCATTCGACTAACTCTGCTTTAAAGCCTTTATCATCGGCCCACCGAAGGTACATACGCAATAGCATTTCTGCCCAATCTTGCGCCTCGGTGCCACCAGAACCAGATTGGATATCTAGGAAAGCAGAATTTTCGTCCATTTCTCCAGAAAACATTCTTCGAAATTCAAGGGTAGCTAATTGGGCTTCCATTGAATCTATATCTGACTGCACATCGTTGAGCATATCAGCGTCATTTTCTTCGACGGCCATATCCAGTATTTCTCTGGTGTCGGCAATGCCCCTATCCATATCTTCGATAGTTTTTACAACGGATTCTAAAGAGGATCTTTCGCGGCCTAATTCCTGAGCACGATCAGGGTCATTCCATACATCGGGCTCTGATAACTCTAGCTCGACCTCAGCAAGACGCTCTTTGCGATTAACATAGTCAAAGATACCCCCGAAGCAGCTCTGTACGAGCTTGCAGGTCATCGAGGCTATTATAAAATGGGTTTACTTCCATAACTGTTAATCTGTGCCCTTATGTAAAGCGTGCATTCTACCTTAGCACTCTGTTCACACCAAGAAAAAACAGGCTTGATTAACCAACTGTTAGGCTTCAATATGATTGCTTACATCAAGCTATAAAGTGTTTTTTCATCAGCACTAGCCAATTGATAAAAAAGCAGACACAGGGGTCAATGAACAATAAATCCATTCAACAGCGGCTAAAATGCCATTTTTATAGCCACTTCAAGGTATCGGATAGCACTTTTTTTAGCGCTGTATCGCCACAGCCTATAGATAGCCCATCATGGGTGAGCACTAATGTCGATTTAGCTGAAATGCTAGGAATTTCAGCTGATGAGTTAACCAGTGATGAGTGCTTGCAACTTATGAGTGGCGACTTAACCCATAATGACATTAATTCTTTCTCAGCCGCTTACTCAGGCCATCAATTTGGCGTTTGGGCGGGACAACTTGGAGATGGTCGCGCCATAACTCTGGGCGAGCTATCCATAGGCGATAGCGAAGAACTTTGGGATCTTCAGCTGAAAGGCGCAGGCACTACAGCCTATTCGAGATTTGGTGATGGACGTGCTGTGCTGCGCTCAAGTATTCGTGAATACCTTTGCTCAGAGGCTATGCATGGACTGGGCATAGGCACAACCAGAGCACTCTGTTTAACCACGGGAAAAACAACGGCTGTTCGCGAGCAGGTTGAATCGGCGGCGGTACTCTGTCGAGTTGCAAAAAGTCATATTAGATTTGGCAATTTCGAGCATTTTCACTATGCCAATAACCCAAAAGCCGTAAAAGAATTGGCTGATTATCTTATTCAGCGCCATTTTTCTGATTGGACGGATAACCCTAAACGCTATTATCTATTACTTGAAAATTGCGTGCTTACAACTGCAAGGACTATTGCTCAATGGCAATCAGTTGGGTTCTGTCATGGGGTGATGAATACAGACAATATGTCGATACTTGGCGACACCATCGACTATGGCCCCTTTGGTTTTTTGGATGCTTATAACCCTGAATTTATTTGCAATCATTCCGATCATCAGGGGCGCTACTCATTTAAAAATCAACCCTCTATTGCCCTATGGAATCTCAATGCACTGGCAACCTGCTTTAGCTCACTTTTAGACACCCATGAAATAACCGACTGCCTGAAGCAGTACGAAAATGAATATTTAAGTCAGTATCGAACAATAATGGCAACAAAGATTGGCTTATTGGAGTATCAACCCAAGGATGAGCACTTAATCAATCAATTACTGATAATGATGGCAAAGGATCAAGTTGATTACACCTTATTTTTTCGCAAACTCTGTGACTTTTCAGCAACTAACCAAACAGTTCGTGACTATTTTATTGATCGCGATCAGTTTGATATCTGGGCTAAGGGTTATCTGCAACGACTGGCCGCTCAAACACTCTCAGATAAACAGCGAAAGCAATCAATGCAGCAGATTAACCCTCTTTATGTATTGCGAAACTATATGGCTCAAATGGCTATCGAAGCCGCTGAAAAAGGTGATTACTCAGAAGTCGAACTATTGCTCAACATACTTAATAACCCTTATATCGCTCATCCTGAGGCCAAAAAATACGAGGGACTTCCTCCGGATTGGGCCAACACTATCAGTGTGAGTTGCTCATCTTAGGAAAAACATACAAAAAGCGTTAATGTTAGCTTTTACTACAAAACCACTAAGCCGCGTGGTTATAATGAGATGCTACGAATTAACCACTGGGAGTGGAACACATTGAAGTTACATCATATCCTTTTTAGTTGGCTATTACTTATTTTCTGCCAATCTGCCTATGCCGATATCTTTTGGTTATTTCGAGAAGCGGATGGCTCTACTAACTGGCAATATGTTGCAAACTTTGTCGGCAATATTCTTATTGTTGCTCTAGCTATTTTATCCATAAGGCTCTATTTCACACGCCGTCAGGCACGTCAATATAACAATGAATTAGAAAATATTCGATCGCAATTAGAACAGCGAGTCATTGAGCGCACCAAGACCCTCGATCAGTCCAATAAACTCCTTAAAAAGGAAGTATCAGAGCATAAAAAGACAACCGAACAACTGCAGAAATCTGAGGCCTATATCAATAGTATTTTGCAGTCTTTGCCTATGATTCTAATTGGGTTAAATCAAAAAAATCAGATTACTCAGTGGAATAATCGCGCTGAAATTATTAGCGGCGTTAGCTTTAAGGAAGCTCAGGGTGAGGATTTATGGAAAACCTTTCCTGCCATCACCGTTACCCCTGATCAGGTTAAGCAGGCACAGGATGACAATAAAATTATTACTGTGAAATATAGTCAACGTGGTCAGTATCAATTTGATATTACAATTTACCCACTGCAACGAGAGAAAGAGATGGGTGTAGTTATCCTTTTGGACGATGTAACTCAACGGGCAAAGAATGAAAATATGCTTATTCAACGCGACAAAATGTCCGCTATGGGTGAGATGGCGGCTGTTATGGCCCATGATATTAATACGCCTCTTACAGCCATTATCAAGGATATAAAAACTGTTCGCCAAAGTGTAGTTGACGACCATTTAGATACTGAAGGCCTGAATGAATTATTAGAAGAAACTATTATTCGCGGCCAACAAGCCAGTTCAGTAATAACAAATTTACTCAATTTTTCTGCTAGCGGTGGCGGAGAAAAAACTCATAGTAGCATTAGTTCTGTTGTAGAAAATAGCTTGGAACTAGCTAGTGACGTTTTATCTATTACCGACAATCTTCGATTTAGCGATGTAAACGTTAACACTCAATATGCCGAAGATTTACCCCATATTCCCTGCTACGTCACCGAACTGCAACAGGCTTTATTAAGTATTTTTCGCTATTCATGTTATGCCTTGGATAGTATCGAGGATTTAAATCATAAGCCTGAAATACGTGTTGATGTTTCTATGGCCTTTGACGATCTATGGTTGCGTATTCAGCACAATGGCACCGGGATTGGTTTAGAGGAGCAAAAGAATTTATTTGAGCCCTTTAATCAGGAAGAATCGGCTAAGGATGAGGGGGATAAAGCTATGCACCTATCATTCTCTCACTTTATTATTACTGAACAGCATCAGGGTCAAATTGCGGTCACCTACAATGAGGATGAAGGTACAACCTTCCATATTCAACTGCCAACCAAATAGTGTCCAGATAACCTCTAATTAGCTCACAGATTATCCAGGCTAATACTAGAGGGGCTCTATATATTGGATTAGCATCTGAAGGCTCTTGCGGCCACGAAATTCATTAATATCCAAACGGTAAACACAGTGCACCTTAGCGGCTGTTGATGGCCATTTTTCAGGATCAATATTAAAATAAATCCCATCAATAGCTGGCGATTCAGCTGAAATAGGCGTTAACAACACCTTTAAATGATTCTCGCCTACTATGCGCTGTGATTTGAGGTTAAATTCCCCCTGAAAACAGGGCTCAGGAAATGCCTGACCCCAGGGGCCTGCATCGCGCAATATAGTTGCTGTCTGCATGGTTAATTGATCCGCATCTAGTTGCCCGTCCGTTTGCAATGTTGCCTGTAAATCTTGTGGGTCAATTGTGTCTACAACCTGCTGCTGCAGCGCTTGTTCAAATTGATCAAACTTATTTTCGTCAAGGCTTAAACCTGCGGCCATTGCATGGCCACCAAATTTACTAATCAGACCCGGGTTTTGGGTAGCCACAGCATCTAGGGCATCACGAATATGTAACCCGGATATGGATCTAACTGAGCCTTTAAGCATGCCGCTACCATCTCTGGCAAACACGGCCACGGGGCGATGATATTTTTCCTTAATCCTTGAGGCTAACAGTCCTACAACACCCTGATGCCAGTCTGGCTGATAGAGGCAAAACGCAGAAGGCAGTTTATTTTGATCAGCCAAGGTCAAGCCCTCAACAATCTTTAATGCCTCTAATTGCATTTCGCGTTCGATTGTTTTGCGATCCTGATTAAATTGCTCTAATTCTTGAGCTCTTTGTAGGGCGACCACTGGATCATCTGTCAGTAAGCACTGAATCCCATAAGAAATATCGTCTAACCGCCCCGCTGCATTGAGTCTTGGCGCCACAGCAAAGCCCATATCGGAGGCTACTAGTTGAGACAAATTTTTGCCGGCTATTTTTAATAAGGCATTAATTCCGGGACGTCCATGACCTGCTCTAATTCTTAACAACCCCTGATGTACCAGTACCCTGTTAACCTGATCTAAGGGTACAACATCTGCTACAGTACCCAGTGCTACCAGATCTAAATAATTTGCCATATTAGGTTCTGAAATAGCATGTTCTTCAAACCAATGTAATTCTCGCAATTTAGCGCGCAGTGCGCTTAGCAAGTAAAATGCCACCGCCACACCCGCTAGATTTTTACAGGGAAACTGGCAACCTGGCTGATTCGGATTCACTATTGCGGCGGCGGCGGGAAGCGTTGAACCGGGTAAATGGTGATCGGTAACAATAACTTTGATACCGAGTTTATTGGCAAGCTCAACACCTTCGATGCTTGAAATACCATTATCAACAGTGATTATTAAATGAGGTTGCTTTTGTTGCGCTAACTCGACGATTTCGGGGGTTAACCCATAGCCATAGTCAAATCGGTTGGGTACAAGAAAATCTACCGATTGATAGCCCATTGCGCCTAAGGCCAAGACCATCAGTGCTGAGCTTGTGGCCCCATCGGCATCAAAATCACCAACGATAACTATTCGTTGCTTTGAATTGAGGGCCTCTACCAAATGTTCAACTGCAGTATCTAGACCCAACATCTTTTCTGGGCTGGGCAACTGCGATAAGTGGAGACTTAAATCAGCATCGGAACTTAACCCCCTACTTTGGTAGATTCCCTGTAGAAGGGTTGGTATTGCTAATGAAAAAGAGGCTTTTTCAAGATCCCAAGATCGATTAACAATACGCATAGCTTTTACCCTCTAGCCATTTAGAGAAAACCGGCCTGCTGCCCGATATACCAACTAATGCCACCTAGAATAGCCACAACAGCCCAAATAATGCCCAATAAAACCAAACCTCTAAATGGCTTGCGCTCGGTGACATTAAAGCCGCTATTGAGATAGTTTTTTACCCGCTGCATATCTTGTTTAGACAACTTTTCTTGTTCGCTCATAGTCCCTCTTATCATCAATCTGGAATCGTTAAATGGGCCGCTACCTGCTGTGGCGATATATCTGACAATCTCGGTATAACGCCTAAACAGGGTTCAATGAATAACTGCTTAAGTGTATCAATATTTTCATCAATGCGAAGCATTTCTGTATCCAAAATATTGGCAACCCATCCAGCGATTTTTAAACCATCCAAACGAATTGCTTGAGCAGTTAACAGTGCATGGTTAATGCAACCCAGCCTTATACCTACGACTAAAATAACCTCAGCGTTCAGCTGTTTGGGGATATCGGCCATTGTTTCGCGTTTATTAATCGGAACCCGCCATCCACCAGCCCCCTCAATCACTAAAAAATCCATAGGCAACATGGTCACGCCGCGACAAAAACCAGTGAGTCTATCCGCTGTGAGTGCTTTACCCTGCTCCTGTGCAGCAATATGCGGTGCCATAGGCAGATCCAATGCCACAGGGTTCACTTGTTGATAGCTTAGCTCAACATTCGCTAGGGATTGAAGCTTGAGCGCATCATCATTCTGTGGCCCATCACCATTATCTTCACAGCCCGCAGAAACTGGCTTAATAGCCGCGGTACGCAAACCTTTTTGATTGGCTGATGCCAGAAAACCCGCCGCTACTTCAGTTTTACCCACATTGGTATCTGTTCCTGTAATAAAAAAAACTTTTTTCGCCATTTATTTCACCGCATAGCCAAAAATAATATCCCACGTCGCAGGGAATGTACCTTGGCTAGTTTCAAATTGACCATAGGCTTCATACAGCCGCTTTATATGTTTTTTACCCGTAAGATGCTTGCTTTTACCACTATTGTGATTGGTCGCCCCCACGGTCTTTAAATTCCACAGCAGATCTTTCACACTGGGGTGATACTCTATTTTTGTGGTATTGGTTAATTCAATGTTAGAAAATCCAGCCATTTCTAATGCTGCCCGCCATTGGCAAGAGGATACAAATCGATTGATATGGATATCCTGATCAACTTGACCCCATACCTGACGCAATTCCCATAGTGTTTTTGGCCCTGGAATGGCAAAATGAAACTGACCCTCGGCATTGAGCACCCTATGAATTTCAGCCAAACTTGGGTTTAGATCATTGCACCACTGCAATGCAAAATTTGAGAAAACCAGATCCTCAGATTGATCGTCTAACGCTAGATCTTCAGCATCACAACACAGCCATTTTATAGAGCAATCCTCTTGATTATCCTTGGCGTAAGCCAACATTGGCGCAGAAAAATCAACGCCAGTTACCTGTGCTTGAGGAAACTTTCGCTTCAATAAAGCTACCTGTGTTCCGGTACCGCATCCCAAGTCAACAATGGACTCGGGGCTTTTCTCAGTACTTAGACCCTCTAATAGTTTATCGCCAGACCACTTTTGTATATGGGCGGCACTATCATAGGTCTTAGCTGCCCGTCCAAATGACTGGGCAACCTGCTTTTTATCTAATTGATACTTAGACTGGTCAATAAATGCACGTATCTTATCCAACACCTGAACTTCACAGCTCAGGTGAGGCAAGTGTGCCGCAGAATCTACCACTAGGATTTCATGGGACTTTGGCAATTGACTAGAGGCTTTAATCGGGACCAAATAGTCTTGAGCTCCAAATACAGACAGCGATGGGCAGCTAATTTTCGTTACCTGCTGAGTACCATCTATATCTGCCAGAAGCTTCAGCATATCCCTACCGGCAATCGAATCAATACCTGAATTCATACTGCGCAATTGTCGAATTAGCTGACGCTGCTGCTGATCTCCCTGAGCCTGAAGACCAGAGAACCTATTCAGACAGGCTGATGGATCCTGATCCCAAATAGCGCTAAATCGCGCAAAGTCAGCCATTGGCATTGCCATTTGATACTGGCTATCTGCCACAAATTTCAAATTAGTACTTATTGTTACTAGACCCAATACTCTTTCGGGGTATTGGGCTGCAAAAGAGCGACACAGCATTCCGCCCAGAGAGAGACCTATAAGGTAACAGGCCTGTGGCAAATGGCTATGCAACCAATCAATCAATGACTGTTCCGTGTATTGCTCAATGGATGGAGAAGCGCCAAACCCGGGTAAATCAAGAGTGTACACATCGACATATTCACTCAGCTTCTCAGGTAGAGTTTGCCATATTTCACTATTAGCGCCCCAACCATGAATCAGCACAATCGGGTCACTGTGCAATTTCATAGTGCCAGCCGGATAAAATATCAGTGATCTGTTATCTAACATAGGGCTTTCGCAATCTGGCGTTATGGCATTATCGACTAGCATCTATCTAAGGCATCCAATAGCGCATCAACTTGCTGCTCACTGTGGTTAGCTGATAGTGTAATCCTTAGCCTTCCAGTGCCCTCAGGCACCGTAGGTGGACGAATAGCCCCCACCATAAAGCCGTTTTCGAGTAATTTTTTATTGGCCTCTAATACCTGCGTATCTGATTCCATTAATACCGGCTGAATAGGGGTATTAGACGTCATTAAACGCAACCCAATTTGCTCTGCTCCTGCACGGAATCGCGCAATCAATTGATTGAGTTTGTCTCTTCTCCAGTGGTCCTTTTTAACCAATTCAAGGCTTGCACTGGTGGCAACCGCTACCGCTGGCGGTGGCGCTGTGGTGTATATATAACTTCTAGAAAACTGAATTAGGGTCTCAATTAGAGCCTCACTGCCCGCTACAAATGCACCATAGGTGCCAAAGGCTTTCCCCAGAGTACCCATCAACACAGGCACCTCTTGCATGCCCAAATTAAACTCTTCAACTATGCCGGCACCAGTATCACCAAGGACACCAAAACCATGAGCATCATCGACCATTAACCAAGCATCATTTTTCTGGGCTACATCTGCTAGATCTGCAAGGGGGGCTAAATCGCCATCCATACTAAAAACGCCATCAGTAACAACTAATTTTCGCGCGCCTTTTGAGGCCCCCAATTTTTTATCTAAATCGATGCAATCTCGATGCTTGTAGCGTTGGAACTTAGCACGACTCAAAAGCCCGCCATCCAATAGAGAGGCATGATTAAGGTGATCCTCTAACACAGCATCACTTCGCCCCACTAAGGCACCAATTACGCCAATATTAGCCATATAGCCAGTGGAAAAAAGCAATGCTCGAGGACGCCCTGTAAATTCCGCCAGTTGCTGCTCTAAATCACAATGCGCTTTTGAATGACCGTTAATAAGATGGGACGCACCACTTCCGGTGCCATATTGATCAATGCCCTTCTTAAAAGCATCGGCAATAACAGCATTATCCGCCAAACCAAGATAATCATTACTGCAAAAATTATGCACTAATTTATCGTTGATACTCAACTGCTCGGAGCAACCCGAATCAACCCTTACCCGCGAACGATAAAGGTGTTGAAGCCGACGCTTTTCAAGGTTTTCTTGAAGTAGCCTATCCATCGAATTAGACATAAGAGTAGCTGTTAGCCTGCTCTATAGAAGAGATGACCTGTCTTCTGCTCAGCCATGGCCTGATGCAAATCGACTTCTTGCTGCTGATTATCCTTTTCAACCGAACTCTTTTCAGGGCTGATACCCAAGCGATTCAATAATTGCATATCGCTGTTTGCCTTAGGATTAGGCGTGGTCAAGAGTTTATCGCAATAGAAAATAGAGTTAGCACCCGCCATAAAAGCCATAGCCTGCATTTGCTCATTCATTTCTTCACGACCCGCAGACAGGCGCACATAGGATTTTGGCATAAGAATTCTAGCCACTGCGATAGTGCGAAGAAACTCAAAAGGATCTAGGTCTTCTTCTGTTTCCATGGGAGTACCCGCAACTTTTACTAGCATATTAATAGGCACAGAATCTGGGTGTTTAGGCAGATTAGCTAACCCCATCAACAAACCCGCACGATCTTTCTGTTCTTCACCCATACCAACGATTCCACCGGAACAAACCTTCATACCAGAGCTGCGCACATTTGAAAGCGTATCCAATCGGTCTTGGTAGGTTCTGGTGGTAATAATATCGCCATAAAATTCTTCAGACGTATCAAGGTTGTGATTGTAATAATCCAAACCTGCCTCTGATAATTTATCCGCCTGAGTTTCACTTAACATCCCCAGCGTCATACAGGTTTCTAGACCTAAACCCTTTACTTCGCGAATCATCGCTTCAATCGCTGGAATATCCCTATCGTGGGGAGAGCGCCAAGCAGCACCCATACAGAAGCGACTCGAACCGCTATCTTTTGCCGCCTTAGCCGCTTCAAGTACCTGCTCAATTTGCATAAGTTTTTCTTTTTCGAGCCCAGTGTCATATCTGGCACTTTGTGGACAGTACTTACAATCTTCTGGGCAGGCGCCAGTCTTGATCGAAAGCAAGGTGCTTAACTGAACTTCATTAGGATTAAAGTTCTGTCGATGAACTGTCTGCGCCTGAAATAGCAAATCATTAAATGGTAGATCAAAAAGACCAAGGATCTCATCGCGAGACCAATCATTTCTTAAAGTTTGCGGCTGATTAGCTAACATTCTTGCAGTCCTCAGGGATAACAAATATAGAAGTCAGCTATGATAGGCCATGGCCATTCGCTGTCAACCAATATTAATATTTTTAGTTAACCTCTTGCAATCCACCAATATTGTTAATAATGATAAATTATTGAGTGAATTGTTTTAATACGCTTACTGGAATTAGATAAATATTGGTCTAACCTTATGTTCGAGGAGCGCCGAAACTCTCACAAGGATTCACCCATCTTTAAAGGTGGGGGGTCCTTCCGAATATAATACTCGCTTGCGAGAAATAGGGAGGGCAGTGTCTTGTGGCTGTTTCGATTACTCCCCACCACCATTCAAATGGAATCGAAGAATTACAGGGACGTAAATTTTTAAATGGATTAACACAAGTAAAAGGAAGCTATGAATAAGAACGCTCTCTGGAAAGAGAGCGTTCTTAAAATATCAAAGGTATCGGCCGTTGGACAGCGAATTACCTTATTCAACAATTACTAAATTATCTCGATGAATTAATTCATCGTCTTCACAGTACCCAAGAATGGTAATAATTTCTTCGGTGCTTTTGCCTTGAATACGCTGAGTTTCGTCGGAGTTATAATTAACAAGACCTCGCGCAACTTCAACACCATTAGCATTTTCACAACTGACTAGCTCGCCCCGAGTAAATGAACCTTTCACTGCAGTTACGCCAACCGCCAACAAGCTTCTGCCCTGCTGACAAAGAACCTTTGTCGCGCCCTCATCAAGCACTAAAGCACCCTTCACCTGAAGTTGGCCAACTAACCATTGCTTTCGTGCGGCTAGAGGCGTTTTGTCAGCCGATAAAAATGTGCCTACATTTTCGCCCGAGCAAATACGCAACAAAATATCTTGATTGCGACCACCCGCAATAACTGTATTACAACCAGATCTGGAAGCTAAGCGAGCAGCCTCTAACTTGGTTTGCATACCGCCGCGACCCAATGCGCCATTACTAGTTCCCGCTTGAGCATCAAGTGAACTATCTGAGGCATGGGCATGAGAGATTAATGTGGCATTCTCGTTGGTATCCGGATTGGCATCGTACATACCGTCTTTATCCGTCAAAATGATTAAGGCATCAGCATCAACCAAATTAGCTACCAATGCTGCCAAGCGATCGTTATCACCAAATCTAATTTCATCGGTCACTACCGTATCGTTTTCATTAACTATAGGTACAACCTTAAGCGCCATCAATGTTTGTATTACTCCGCGAGCATTAAGATAGCGCTCGCGATTTGCCATATCATCGTGATCAAGCAAGATCTGTGCAGTCTGCCGCTCAAACCGTCTAAAGCTGGTTTCATAGGTCTGTATTAAACCCATTTGACCCACAGCCGCCGCCGATTGAAGCATATGAATATTCTGAGGACGAGCATTTAGGCCAAGTCGCACCAAACCCTCTGCCACAGCACCAGAGGATACTAAAACCACTTCATTACCCTGACGTAATAGCTCAGCGATCTGCTCAACCCAAGCGTCAATCGCCTGACGATCAATGCCAGCGCCATCATTGGTTAACAGCGCACTGCCAACCTTAACAACTAAGCGTTTTGCATCACTAATATGCTGTCTATCCATCATAAATTACTCTGCGTAGACTACCTCGACGTCAAAATCGTCGTCATCATCATCGTTATTAATATCTTCTTTCTGTGCTTTACGCGCCTGCCTTCGGGACTCGGCGAGCTCTTCAATACGTTGCCTCGCCTCTTGCTGCATTTGGTTACAACGAGCATCCTCAGCAGCAACTAATTCTGCATCTTCTCTCTCACGACCACGCAACTCATCAATATGGTCCATAATCGTCGCACACAGACCTTTGGTTCCATCAGAGGTTAGACCTGAAATTCTAAATACAGGCCCCTGCCAATCTAGTTGATCAATAACTGCCTGACAGCGCTCTTCTACTTCTTCTTCTGGAAGTAGATCCAGCTTATTTAGCACCAGCCATCTTTCACCTGCTGCCATAGTTGGGCTAAATTTCAATAATTCATCTTCAATAATCTGGGCATTATCAGCTGCAGAGTCTCCTTGATAGGGAAACATATCAACCAAATGTAACAATAAGCGCGTGCGAGTTAAGTGCTTAAGAAATCTAATACCTAAACCGGCACCATCGGATGCACCTTCAATAAGACCCGGAATATCTGCTACAACAAAACTCTTATCCGCACTTAATCCAACCACCCCCAAATTAGGAATTAACGTGGTAAATGGATAATCAGCAACCTTTGGCCTAGCCGCAGAAACCGAGCGAATAAATGTCGATTTTCCTGCATTTGGCAAACCTAAAAGACCCACATCGGCCAGTACTTTTAACTCTAACTTTAACTCTCGTAACTCGCCCTCTTGACCTGGAGAGGTTTGGCGTGGCGCTCGATTGGTGCTAGATTTATATCTAGTGTTACCCAAGCCATGAAACCCACCCTGAGCTACTTTTAGTATTTGCCCTAATTCAGTAAGATCACCAAGCACATCGCCAGTTTCTTCATCTAAGACGGTAGTTCCCACTGGCACCTTTAGGGTTAAATCTTCACCGCCGCGACCAGTACACTCGGCACTGCTACCCTGTTGACCGTTTTCAGCTCGAAAGTTTCGGGTATAGCGGTAATCAATCAGAGTATTTAAACCTTCTACAGCTTCAAGGAATATACTGCCGCCATCACCGCCGTCGCCCCCATCGGGACCCCCTTTGGGAATGTATTTTTCACGACGAAAACTCAGACAACCATTGCCGCCTTTGCCCGCTTGAACCTTTATTGTTGCTTCATCTACAAATTTCATAGTACTAGTGTACCGCCGCTAGGTAGTGTCTGTCATTTTTGGAAAAATAGTCGCCCATAAAAAAAGCCCCGCAGTGGGGCTTTTTTTATGTCAGGAAGTAAAAACTTATGCGGTTACTACCTGAGCATATTTTCGGTTTTTTGGACCTTTTTGGATAAACTCAACTACACCGTTCGCAGTAGCGAAAAGCGTATGATCTTTACCCATGCCAACATTTTCACCAGCGTGAAGCTTAGTGCCTCGCTGACGAACGATAATGCTGCCCGCGTTAATCTGTTCGCCGCCAAACACTTTTACACCGAGTCTTTTACTCTCTGAATCGCGACCGTTTCGAGTACTACCACCAGCTTTTTTATGAGCCATTTCTATCTCCTCTCAGAATTACCCAACAGCAATGCCGGTAATTTTAACTTCTGTATACCACTGTCTGTGGCCCTGTTGAGTGCGCGAATGCTTACGACGACGGAATTTAATAATCTTAACCTTCTCGCCTCTGCCGTGTGCCATAACCTCAGCAGTCACTTTACCACCCTTAACATTAGGTGTGCCAATTTTAACTTTGGCGCCTTCGCCAACCATCAACACATCTTCAAAATCGATGCTGTCACCAGTGGCTACATCCAATTTTTCAAGACGTAGAGTTTCACCCTCTACCACTCGATGCTGTTTTCCACCACTTTTGATCACTGCGTACATGTCTAACTCCAATATCGCTGGGCCTTAACGACCTTATCAACTAATTTCCAATAGCAAGCAGTTCAGCCTGCTTTAAAGGGCGGCAATTCTAATGGAACAACGTGCGCTTAGCAAGCATTAATAGTGGCAATTTTGCCAATCAAACACTAACGCTAATCAAAGTTCGATTTCAGCCATATCAAAGAAGCATTTCGCCCACAATTATTATCTCTGCGATAAGAATAAAATTGCCGTGGCTGACTAAGGGTACATTGATCACCACCATAAAGCTTATTGACGCCGCGCACCTTAAGCTCTGCTCTGGCCAATGCATATAAATCAGCTAAATAGCGGGTATTGCCCCTATTTTCAAACGCTTTTTCTATTTGCTTGCTATGTTCAGTATTAATGGCACTGGATAAAAATTTCGCTAAAACTTCTGGCCCTACCTCAAAGTGCGCAGCACTAATTGCCGGCCCTAAATAAGCAAGCACAGTATCATTGGCATCAAATTCACTCAGTGCCGTGCTAATAATACCCCCGCAAAGGCCCCGCCATCCAGCATGAACAGCTGCCACCTTTGTACCCTGTTGATTACACAATAATACGGGCAAACAGTCCGCCGTTAAGACCACACAGGGCGTATTTACGCTATCACTAAAGCAACCATCAGCATTTGGCAAAGCATCACCAATAGCGCTATCCACTATCTTTGTTCCATGTACCTGATTTAACCAAAGAGGCTCTGACTGAAGAGCTAATTGTTCTATGAGCTGTTTGCGATTTAACGCAACTTGTCGCGGATCATCACCCA
Organism: Porticoccaceae bacterium; assembly: GCA_029246925.1. GTDB lineage: Bacteria > Pseudomonadota > Gammaproteobacteria > Pseudomonadales > Porticoccaceae > HTCC2207. The sequence continues at coordinate 6,573 of JAQWMF010000035.1, read as the reverse complement.
CATGGGTCGCCAAATTAAAATGATCATAGGGCGGACAACTACGGCCTTTGGAGCGCAACGTGATGACCGCCTGGACATTGTCAGGTGCAGGCCAATCGGGTATCAGATAATCAAAGGTCGTTTTGTTCATCGCTCAATTGACTGAGTAGCATTTGAATATCTTCTGGAAGCGGTGAGGACCAGCTAACCTCCTCTCCTGTGGCAGGGTGAACCAATGCTAACTCCACAGCATGAAGGGCTTGACGCCCAAAATTACGCAAATATTCAATGAACTTTGCGGGCGCCCCTTTATGAATTTTAAAACGCCCCGCATACAAACTATCACCCACTAGGGGATGACCAAGATGTGCCATATGTACTCTAATTTGGTGCGTGCGACCCGTTTCAAGCTTTAATTGCAAATGACTATGCCCTTTAAAACGCTCCAACACCGAATAATGGGTGCGCGCTTCTTTGCCGCCAGAAATCACAGCCATTTTGATACGCTGTCGGGGATGCCTTCCCACTGGCTGATCAACCAATCCGCCGCTTGTTAACAGGCCATTGACTACCGCATGATATACGCGCTTAACTGAGCGCGCCTGCAACTGACTCACCAAATTGGTATGGGCTTCTAGGGTTTTGGCGACCACCATAAGACCGGTGGTATCCTTATCTAGACGATGAACAATGCCTGCTCGGGGGATCAAACATAGCGAAGGACAATGGTGCAGTAAAGCATTCAATACTGTGCCGCTATAATTACCCGCCGCGGGGTGAACCACAAAATTAGCGGTCTTGTTGATAACCAGTAGATGATCATCCTCAAAAACTATATTGAGAGGTATATCCTCCGCCACCCACTCGCCTTCAGCCTCAATAGATGCACAAATATCTAACCTCTCTCCACCCAGTACTTTGCGCTTGGGTAGCCACTGAGCATCATCAACTTTTAGCAATCCTTCTTTAATCCATTGTTGCAATCTAGAGCGTGAAAACTCAGAAAATAATTCTGATGCCACCTGATCTAATCTTCGCCCGCAATAATCGAAGGGAACCTCCGCAGTTTTATTAATCTGCGTTGAGATTTCCTCTAAATTGTCGGTATTTTTAGTATCGGGCTGTGCCATGATCATCTGTTCAAAAAAATTATAATAACAATAGACAAATTCTTCAGCCTGCAGACTGAACTTTTCCAATCTTTAATAAGTCTTATATAAGGATAAAGCAGATTGGCTTGCTCTGTGCTCTGTGTTTAAATACTCAGCCATTGAATTATGTCACCAAACTCCTCTTGCAGGGAATATTACATGAAAAACAAAACGCGTATTGGTTTGATTTTATCCATAGCTTTGCTAGCCAACTGTTCTTGGATGGGATTTAACGATGAAGAATCCTCAGAAAGCGAAGAGAGCGGTTACACAGAACGCGGTTTTTACGACAAAATTCAAAGTAATCTAAAATCTAAAAACTGGCAAGTAGCTATCAGCAATCTGCAACTATTAGAGTCACAGTTCCCCTTTGGAAAATACGCTGAACAGTCGCAGTTAGAACTTATCTATGCCCAGTATATGTCTAGCGATTACGTCTCAACTATTGCCTCCGCAGAGCGTTTTATCCGTCTGCACCCACAGCATCCCAATGTGGACTATGCAATTTATGTCAAAGGCCTTAGTGAACTCAATCAAAGTGGTCGTTTATTTGACGGTCTTTTCGATCTGGATAACAGTAAACGTGACACAGGCACTGGCAGAGAAGCCTTTGCAACACTCGGTGAGCTAATAGCAAAATACCCCAACAGCCCCTATGCCCCAGATGCCCGTCAACGGTTAATCAGTTTGCGTAACTTACTAGCTCGATCAGAAATCAATGTTGCCAATTACTATTTCTCAAGAGGCGCTCTAGTTGCCGCGGCCAATCGCGGCCAATTTGTAGTAGAAAACTTTCAGCAATCTCCGGCTGTAGCTGATGGTCTAGCGGTAATGGCTCAGGCGTATCATATGATGGGTAAAGATGCATTTGCAGACAATGCAGTCAACGTATTAGCCGCTAATTTCCCAGACTATCCTCAGCTTAATGAGCATGGTTTTGATTTTGATAGCAGAGCACTTTTCCCAAGTAACTGGCTATTGAGAAAATTACCTTACAGCATAACAGCCCATGTTATTCCGCCAGCATTTGATACGCGCAGCCAATACAATGGTCTGCCAAAGTAATAGCCCTTTTGCTGAAAGAATTGGGCTGGGATAAATGTTAAACCAACAATAGTCTATATTTAGGCGTACCCATACATAGTATGCGCAGTCTTGCTGAGGCAGCGCGAGCCATTTGTTATCTTACTGCCAAGCAAATCGTCCGGCCATTTTTTCAAAGGTATCGCCAGCACCCTGTGGTATCATAGGGCTTGTCTTTATTAACAGTGATATGTCATGTCTGAATTACCTCCTTGCCCTCAGTGTCAGTCCCCTTATGCTTATGCCGATGCCAGTTTACTGGTTTGCCCTGAATGCGCCCATGAATGGCAACCCGGCAGTGTCGATCAGGAAGATGAACGGGTAGTACGTGATAGTAATGGTAATTTATTACAGGATGGTGATACAGTGACCGTGATTAAAGATCTTAAGGTTAAAGGGTCATCGCTAGTGGTTAAGGTGGGCACGAAAGCCAAAAATATTCGTTTGGTAGCAGGTGATCATGATATTGACTGCAAGATTCCCAGCCTTGGTGCCATGCAGTTAAAATCAGCATTTGTGAAGAAGCAATAGTCTGTTATTTACTGGCTTGCGATTTCGATAGCAGAACACTTTTCCCAAGTAACTGGCTATTGAGAAAATTACCCTACAGCATAACAGCCCATGTTATTCCATCAGCATTTGATACGCACAGCCAATACAATGGTCTACCAAAGTAATATCCCTTTTGCTGAAAGAATTGGGTTGGGATAAATATTAAATCAACAATAGTCTATATTTAGGCGTACCCATAATAGATTGATACAAATTGCAGGATAAACAGCCTAATGAACAAGCAAGCAATTATTGATGAAATGCGCGTCTTACCCAGTATTGATCCTAACGTAGAAATAACGCGTCGAGTCAACTTTATCAAACAACAACTTGAGCGTTCGGGCTGCAAAAGCCTTGTACTGGGTATTAGCGGCGGCGTTGATTCATTCACCTGCGGTCGCCTAACTCAACTTGCAGTTGAGCAACTAAGAAACGAAACCGATAATAGTGACTTCCAGTTTTATGCTGTCCGCCTACCCTATGGAACTCAAAAAGACGAACAGGATGCGCAAATTTCCCTTGATGCTATCGCCGCAGACAAAGTACTCACAGTGAATATCCAAGCGTCCACCAATGCAATAAACCAACAGGTATGCGAAACACTCGCACAAACCAATGAATCTATCTCATCTGAAGCGATAGATTTCGCCAAGGGCAATGTAAAGGCAAGAATACGCATGACCAGCCAATATCAAATTGCCGGCCTAGTTAATGGCTTGGTGTTGGGCACAGACCATTCAGCCGAAAATATCACTGGGTTTTACACCAAACATGGCGATGGCGCCTGTGATTTAGCACCCCTATTTGGTCTCAATAAACGCCAAGTTCGACTGCTTGCAAAGACTCTTGGCGCACCTGATTCAATTGTTAATAAAACCCCCACAGCGGATCTTGAATGCCTAAGCCCACAAAAAGAAGATGAAGCTGTGTTGGGCCTTTCCTATGATGTGATTGATGACTTTCTTGAAGGCAAAGCTATTTCTGAAGCAAATGAAAAACGCCTAATTGGGATCTATCAAAAAACGCAGCATAAGCGCCTGCCAATTGCGACCCTCTACGATTAATGAGTTAAATTTGGTACCACCAAACTCCTTGAATAAGCAATTTTTGTGACTCCACCGAATGGTCATCTGTCTTATTCTGCGAAAATCGAGAAAGCCTTATGCCCTGTACCACGCGTAAAGAGGCTTGGCCGCTAGTATCTTCCACCTCAATAATCAGCTCCCAATTTTGATGGGTTAAATCGCAATCTAAGCTACTATCCAAAGATGTAAAATCAATACATTTAAAACTTATTATTTTGGCGCTAAAACCAGATGGAGTTATGGCCGTTAAATCAATAAAAAAATCACCCTCTGAATAAAGATACTTCGGATAGTTGATAAAGTAATCTTTATTTTTTAGTACATAATTAATCACATTATTGGCACTTCTTTCAAGCCGTCGACTCACTTGAAAATTACTCACAATTTTACTGGTGATATTGTTTGAACTAACCAAAGTTATAGCTACAAATTGTAAAAAAAGAAGCATCAACAGCGTTAAAATTAAGATCGATCCAGTTTGCAGACTATATCTCAAGATCAAATACCACCCGCTTTGGTATTTTATTCATAATGGCCGTCAGCCCAGAGAACAACGCATAATATCCACCCTCCTCAATATCATGATATTTTCCAGCATAATGAAATCGTTTGCCGATTTGATCCACCCCCTGCCAAGAACTTCGCAATAACAGATGAAATCTTACTGCAACTACCTGTTCCCACTGTTTATCCGTTAAGGGGGGAGATAAATAATTGATATTTTCTTGCGTATTACAATGGCTAGAGTCCAGAGCTGAACTAATAGCATACTCAACCTGAAAGTCATAAACGCCATCTACTAGTGGTTCTGAGCGTAAATACTTACCTCTTAAAAATCGTCGACGCTTAAAAATATTATCCTTAGAGACATAATAAATTGTCTGTTGCCAAGCTCGAACAGGCGCAACCTTTCCTCCTTTATGTAAAGAAAAAGCCGATAAGTTATCGCCGTGATCTACTTTAAAGTTATCCAATACGCCTTGAATATATATTTGTTGAGCCTGCCATTTATATCTTGGCGATTGTTCCACAACCGAAGAGCTGCGAGCTAAAATCACATCTGTACCGGACAATAGGGTTTCGTTACCACATAGCTTATATCCACTGGCTACATCATTAATGCCAGCAATCGGATAGGGCATTGCCTGCATAACAGCCCCTCGGTTCATCAGCTGACAAAGATTTGGCAGCCCTGAAATGGCTGTATAAGAAGGATAAAAATCGCCATAAAAGCCTGCCATCTCTATATCACGACTTAGCAGTCCACTTAAATACTGCGCACCTTCAAGCACTTCAGTTGAAGCCTGTATTTCTTCCACAGTCCACAACGTTTTACTGGCTATGCTTTGTATTGCAGACACCACCATCACCCCTAAACTGGCAGCGACCATCAATTCAATCATGCTGTATCCACCGAACTTATTCATATTGCCAATCGCTAATTTTTCTCTTTAAGTGATATAAAACTGGTAGCTAGGGTGCAATCACCCGCAGTCCTAAAGCAGGACTATTCAAAAAATTTTATGGTGCAAAAGTAACACTCTTATTGAAATTAACGGTTTTAAAACAAAGGCTATTATTAATCTTGTTATTTTCTTCGATATAGTCCGCTAACAGGATAGCTTGTAACTGTTCGTTAGCATGGTGCTGAGTGGATTTAACTCTTGATATAAGCTCTGTATAACCCACAACACCGAAACTAATAATTAATAAACTCACTAGTAATTCAATATAAGAAAATCCCTGCTGAGCACGGTTTAGCAAACTAATTCCCCCAGTTGCTGTTCGTTGCTCCAAGATGATTAATCCACAGCGTTTTATCAGCATCCTCATCCATAATAGGAATAGCCTTGGCCGTATAGCCCGATTGATTATTGGGAAACAGCGACTTTATAAGCTCTATTCTGTAATAAGACGCTAAGCTATTTATCGGCACTGCACCCAGTTCAGATAAATTTTCCGCATAGGTATTATGTTGCTGCATATAGCTAGCCTGACGATGAGAAATTTCCAATAAAAAGGCTTTAGCCATTGCTTCGCGACCCTTATCGAACAACGGCTTATTATTTGAATAATTAACCATAATGAGCAATCCAAGAACCGCAACCACTAGGGTAATTTCCACTAACGTAAATCCATTAAAATTTCGCTGGTGCCTGATGTATTTCACACTTATCTCCATATATTTTTTAGCGTATTACGCTGTTTCCACAGCGCCTATATTATTTTTTACAACTTATACTGCGACCTGATTTTTCATCATAACCATCTAGGTTAGTATCCTTTGACATTCGAATTCTTCCACTTCTAAACACTATTACCTGTTTAGCAAAATCAGTTTTTAGAAGGTTACATACCAATATATTGCCCGACTCCATAGATTCACCCGTTGACTTAAAGCGAAAAAATGGCCGCCCTGTGGCTGATATTTTGATAGTAAAATCCTCAACTCCAATATCTTTATATATCGACTCATCTTTATCCCACTGATGATTGCTGTTGGAATCTTCAAATACTAAAAATCTATCGCCTAACTCAGCCATACAGGCGTAATTTAAATGGGAGGGACAGGCTTTTATTGGTGTATTTTTCTCTACAGCTATACTGCGCGCTAACTCCAGTGCTCTTTTAATTTCCCATGCCTTTAAACTTACATTCTGTCTGCTTTGATACCCAAAATAAGAGGGTATAACCAACAGTGATAAACAGGAAAAAATCATCAA
>JAQWMF010000034.1 GCA_029246925.1 Porticoccaceae bacterium | reverse complement strand
AAAAGGCATAGCGACCCGTATGCAGTATTTGTAAACAGATTTTACCATCCTGTTGATGTACAGCATCGGTAATCACTCTGTGATCATCAATATCTTGCTGGCACTGCAGATTTTTGGTGGCCGAATGAGTGCCTCCTTCTGAGTTGGGGCCAATGCCGCCAGTCACAATCAGTCCAACGCCGCCTTTAGCGCGTTCGGCAAAAAAGGCCGCCATGCGGTGATGACCATTTTTAGCTTCTTCAAGGCCTGTATGCATAGATCCCATTAGTACTCTGTTTTTAAGCTGGGTAAAGCCGAGATCTAGTGGTGCTAACAGGTTGGGGTAGTTGCCATTGTCCATAATCTGCACCTCTTTTTTATTTTGCTTGCGTCACTCTATATTGTTGAGATTACGCTCTCATTTTGACAGTGTCAAGATAGGTTGATATATTAGGTTTATGACTGTTAATACTGCCTTGGACAAAAATAACTCAAATTACCATCATGGTAATCTTCGTCAGACATTGTTATCTGCCGCAGCCGACCTAATTGCTGATGGTGGTATTGAGTCACTCTCACTTCGCAAATTGGCTGAAAAGGTCGGCGTTTCAAGAACAGCCGCTTATCATTATTTTCAGGATAAGAATGATTTACTCTGTGCTATTGCTGCAGAGGGATTTAGGCGCTGGCAACGTTCACTTAATCAACTGAATGATGGTGGCCTGTCTGAGGGTAGTAAATTTGAGAAATATATAGTGGGTTACATGATATTTGCCACCAGCAACCCTGAAGAATATGAGCTTATGTTTGGTCGATCTATTTGGAAACAGTCAAAATGCACTCAAGAATTGCAGACAATTTCTCATGCTACATTCCAGCATCAGGTGGATATGATTGAACATTGGCAAGCTATTGGTTTAATCAAAGGTGATAATCCTTTGCGAGCCGCTCAGATTATTTGGGGAACACTGCATGGAATTGCCAAATTATTTAATGATGGGGTTTATACCGATGTTACCCGTATTGAAGAAATTGTAATCACTGCTTTGCCTATGTTTTTAGCCTCTACAGATTAATTTGTTGTTTTTTTTGGATTAAGTTATAAAACTTTGGTTAAAACTTAACTATTGGGTTGATGAAAATTAGTTGCTGTGGCAGAATTGCCGCCTTTTTCACGTAGACCAAAATAATGGGTGCAAAAAATCCCAAAAATTAGGTCAAAAGTGAAGTTTTGTTTTTTTGCGAGTGTGGCGGAATTGGTAGACGCGCTGGATTTAGGTTCCAGTGGGGTGACCCGTGAGAGTTCAAGTCTCTCCACTCGTACCATTTTAAACAATATCACCATGTTGATTTCAGGGGTAGCTCCCTGTCATATCCTTTTTGTTGGGTGATATTTCAAGAGGTTTTTTCATGCAGGTTTCTATTGAGTCTAGCAAGGGTCTTGAGCGGCAGGTAAAGGTTAGTATTCCTGCTGAAAAAGTTGACAGCGAAGTATTGCAGCGCCTTCAGAAGGCCACAAAAACAGTTAGCATTAAGGGCTTCCGTAAAGGAAAGGTCCCCTTAAAAGTGGTTAAGCAGCAGTACGGTAAGGCTGTTCGCCAAGAAGTGATGGGTGAAGTAGTTAACTCTAGTTTTTATGAGGCGATTAAGCAGGAAGACCTTAAGCCAGTGGGTCAACCAAAAATTGATGGTATTGTTGATAACCCCGGTCAGGATCTCGAATATACGGCGACTTTTGAGGTTTATCCTGAAGTTAAGCTAGCAGGTTTGAGTAAGGTTTCTATTGCGCGTCCAGTAGCAGATATCAACTCAGATGATCTAGAAAAAATGATTGATGTGCTTCGCAATCAGCAAGCGTCGTTTGATGAAACTGACAAGCCTGCTGAAGATGGCGATAAAGTTAATATTGATTTCGTTGGCACTTTGCGTGGCAAAAAAGAATTCCCAGGTGGTTCGGCAGAAGCACAGGACTTAGTATTGGGTTCTAATAGCATGATACCTGGTTTTGAAGACGGATTAGTTGGCGTGAGCGCTGGCGATGAGACTGTTCTTAAGCTTAAATTCCCGAAAGATTATCATGCTGAAGACGTTAAGGGTAAAACTGTTTCCTTTGCCGTTAAGGTCAATACCGTTTCTGCCAAAACATTGCCTGCATTGGACGATGAATTCTTTAAGTTATATGGCGTTGAAACGGGCGGCGAAGAAAAATTCCGTGAAGATGTTGAAGCCAATATGCAACGTGAGCTAAATAATGCGATCCGTAGTAACGTAAAAAATCGCATTATGGATCAACTGTACAAGCTGAATAAAGTTGAAGTCCCTGAAGCCTTAGTGGCTAATGAGATTGTGCAGCTGAAGAAGCAAATGATCCAGCAGTTTGGTGGCGGTCAAGAATTTGATCTTAATATGTTGCCTGACGATATGTTTAAAGCGAAAGCAGAGCGACGTGCATCTTTGGGTGTAATTGTTTCTGAAGTTGTTAAAGTGGAATCACTTACACCGAATGAAGATCAGGTGCGAACGCGAATTGATGAAATTGCCTCTACTTACGAAAAGCCATCAGAGGTAGTTGATTATTACTACAGCAAACCTGAGCTACTTAGCTCGGTTGAGGCGGTTGTACTTGAAGATCAGGTCACTGAGTTAGTGCTTTCTAAGGGCAAGATTAAAGAAGAAAAGCTCTCGTACGAAGATGCGGTTAAGCCAGATCCTGAAGCTGAGGCATAATTAGGGTTCTCTTCTTGTACAGATTTTAGTAGATTGGCGTATAATTTAATCAATATATGCTCGTTTTAACTATTTCATACGTATAAAAAATCAGGGAGGACCTTATGACGTTCCAAAATCCAAAAAATAGCTCAGGCTATATAGACCCTCAATCAAGTGGCCTTGTGCCAATGGTGGTTGAGCAATCTTCCCGCGGTGAGCGCGCCTACGATATCTATTCTAGATTGTTAAAAGAAAGAGTGATCTTTCTGGTGGGTCAGGTAGAAGATCATATGGCCAATCTTATTGTTGCCCAGTTGCTCTTTTTAGAGTCTGAAAACCCCGATAAAGATATTCATCTATACATTAATTCACCTGGCGGTTCTGTCACTGCCGGTTTATCAATTTATGACACCATGCAGTTTATAAAGCCTGATGTAAGTACAATGTGCATTGGGCAAGCGGCTTCAATGGGGGCATTTTTATTAGCTTCAGGTGCCGCTGGTAAGCGTTACTGTCTGCCGAATGCTCGTACAATGATTCATCAGCCAAGCGGTGGAGCTTCCGGTCAAGCAACCGATATTCATATACAATCTCAAGAAATTCTTAAGATTAAAGAACGCCTTAATAAGTTGATGGCAGATCATACCGGCCAACCGATCGAGAAAATTGGGCAGGATACTGAACGCGATAACTTTATGAGTGCTGACGAATCAAAGGCCTACGGTCTTGTTGACGAAGTGCTAGATAAGCGCGGTTAATAAGCGTCTGTTGCTAAATGTTAGAAAGTAAAATAACCTAAAACTAATTATAAAGTAGGTTGCAGATATGAGTGATGATGACACGACAGATGATGGCGGCAAACTTTTGTTCTGTTCCTTTTGTGGAAAAAATCAGAATGAAGTACGTCGGCTAATAGCCGGTCCATCGGTTTATATTTGTGATGAATGCGTTGATTTGTGTACAGATATAATCACAGAAGAAACACAGATTTCTGATGACCAAGAAAAATTGGATTCATTGCCGGTTCCTACTGAAATTAAAGCAATTCTCGATCAATATGTTATTGGTCAAGAGCGTGCCAAAAAAATACTCGCAGTTGCGGTATACAATCATTACAAGCGCCTACAGGCGTCGAGTGACAAAGTAGATATAGAGTTAGGTAAAAGTAATATTTTGTTAGTTGGGCCGACAGGGAGTGGTAAAACACTGCTTGCAGAAACCTTAGCGAGACTGATTGATGTCCCTTTCACAATTGCTGATGCAACCACCTTAACTGAAGCTGGTTATGTGGGTGAAGATGTCGAAAATATCATTCAAAAGCTACTTCAAAAATGTGATTACGATGTGGACAAGGCGCAGCGTGGTATTGTCTATGTGGACGAGATTGATAAGATCTCACGCAAATCTGATAACCCATCAATTACCAGAGATGTATCGGGTGAGGGTGTTCAGCAAGCACTTCTAAAATTGATTGAAGGCACGGTTGCCTCAGTTCCCCCTCAGGGAGGGCGCAAGCACCCTCAGCAAGAATTTCTTCAAGTCGACACTTCTAATATCTTGTTTATTTGTGGTGGTGCTTTTGCAGGCCTTGAAAAAGTTATCCGTGAACGCTCCGAGAAGGGCGGCATTGGTTTCAGTGCTGAGGTAAACAGCAAAGATGACCGTAAGTCAGTCGGCGAAACATTATTAGATGTTCAGCCTAGCGATTTGATTGGTTATGGATTGATTCCAGAATTTATTGGTCGTTTGCCTGTGGTAGCTACACTGACAGAGCTTGATCGCGATGCGTTGGTTAATATTCTTGTCGAGCCTAAAAATGCACTGGTTAAGCAATATCAGGCACTCTTTGATATGGAATCTGTGGAGTTAGACCTAAGGCAAGAAGCTCTTGAGACAGTTGCTGAAAAAGCCATTGAGCGTAAAACGGGCGCTCGAGGGTTGCGTTCGATTCTTGAGACGGTTCTGCTAGACACTATGTACAAAATTCCAGCAGAGGATGATGTTATTAAGGTGGTGGTTGATCGGTCGGTGATTAATGGAGAAAATGAACCACTTTTGGTTTACGAAAAAAAGGAAGCAAAAAAAGTCGCTTCTGAAGACTGATTATTTAAAGGCACCTAATAGGTGCCTTTTTTTATGCGTTTGATACACCTGTTTCTATTTATTTTTCTCTCATATGGTTGCTTTCTTTAATTGAGTCCCCATATAGTTCTGTAGAGAGAATAAATATTGTTGCTGTCGATTGCATCGACAGCTCAGGAGAATATCAATGGATTCCGAACAAACAGCTGCTACAAAAACCTACCCACTATTACCCTTGCGTGACGTGGTGGTCTACCCGCATATGGCGGTTCCTCTTTTTGTGGGGCGAGAAAAGTCGATTCTAGCTTTGGAAGAGGGCATGAGTGCTGGCAAGAAAGTGGTTTTGGTGACTCAGAAAGATCCTGCTGAGGATAGTCCTGTGCTGGATGATGTTCATCATATAGGTACCCTAGCCACAATATTACAGCTCCTTAAATTGCCAGATGGCACCCTTAAAGTTCTTGTTGAGGGTGTAAGCAGGGTCCAGTTGGTGAATCCCGTTGAGGGTCCCAAATTTCTTCAAACTCAGTTTAATGAGCTAGCCATTAATGGATTGGATGAAAAAGAGTTAGATGCTCTAGGGCGGGCTACCAAAGTATTGTTCGACCAATACGTTAATCTAAGTAAGAAAATCCCCTCAGAGGTTGTCACCACTGTCAATGCGATTGATGATAACGATCGCCTAGCAGACACAATTGCTTCTCATATGACGTTGAGCCTAAGTCAGAAGCAAGAAGTACTTGAAATTGCCAATTTGGCCCATCGTTTTGATCACCTTATGGGTCTAATGGAGACTGAAATTGATCTTGCTGAGGTGGAGCAGAGAATCCGCGGACGTGTAAAAAAGCAGATGGAAAAAAGTCAGCGCGAGTACTATCTCAATGAACAGATCAAGGCGATTCAAAAAGAACTGGGGGACGAAGATGGTGTTTCCGAGTTTGAGCAGTTAGAGGGCAAAATAGAAGAAGCAGGCATGCCAAAGGCAGCCCTTGAAAAAGCGCGATCTGAAATATCTAAGCTCAAAATGATGTCGCCCATGTCCGCCGAAGCCTCAGTTTTAAGAAACTACATTGATTGGATGGTCGGTGTTCCGTGGAAAAAACGCTCAAGAGTTAAGCATGATTTAAAAAATGCTGAGGAAACCCTTGGTCAGGATCACTATGGTTTAGAAGAAGTTAAAGAGCGAATTCTGGAATTTCTTGCGGTTCAAAAACGGGTTAAAAAGCTTAAAGGTCCGGTACTTTGTTTGGTAGGGCCGCCGGGAGTGGGTAAAACCTCGCTGGGTGAATCTATTGCAAAAGCCACAGGTAGAAAGTTCGTCAGAATGAGTCTGGGTGGTGTGCGTGATGAGGCGGAGATTCGCGGTCATCGCAGAACCTATATAGGATCACTGCCAGGTAAAATTATTCAGAAACTCAGCAAGGTTAAATCTAAGAACCCACTCTTTTTATTAGATGAAATTGATAAAATGGGTATGGATCATAGAGGTGACCCAGCATCCGCCTTATTAGAAGTGTTGGATCCAGAGCAAAACCATACATTCAATGATCATTATTTAGAGGTAGATTACGATCTATCTGAAGTCATGTTTATCTGTACCTCCAATTCAATGAATATCCCAGGCCCGCTATTGGATCGTATGGAAGTTATACGCATTCCTGGATATACCGAAGATGAAAAAGTCGCTATTGCTGAAAAGTATTTGATACCCAAGCAGAGTAAAGCCAATGGTCTAAAAGCGAATGAATTAGATATTCAGTCAGATGCATTGCGCGATATTATTCGTTTCTATACGCGAGAGGCGGGTGTTCGTGGGTTGGAACGTGATATTGCAAAAATTTGCCGTAAAACCGTCACTAAAAATATTCGTGATGAGGTGGATGGTCAAATTAATCTCAAGTCTGATGGTCTTGAGGATATGCTCGGCGTCCATCGTTTTGACTATGGTCGCGCAGAGGGTGAGAATCAAATCGGTCAGGCCACAGGTTTGGCATGGACCCAAGTGGGTGGTGAGCTACTTAGCATTGAATCATCCGTGGTTCCCGGAAAAGGCAATATGGTCAAAACCGGTTCTCTAGGTGATGTAATGCAAGAATCTATTCAGGCTGCACTTACTGTTGTTAGAAGCCGAGCTCAGCAGCTTGGGATTCATAAAAACTTTTATCGAGATCAGGATATACATATCCATGTTCCCGAGGGCGCAACCCCTAAGGATGGCCCATCGGCAGGTATAAGTATGTGTACCGCATTGGTTTCTGTATTAACCGATATACCGGTTAAATCATCAGTTGCCATGACCGGTGAAATTACTTTGCGAGGTCAGGTGCTTAAGATTGGCGGCCTTAAAGAGAAATTATTGGCAGCCCATCGCGGTGGTATCAGTACCGTGATTATTCCTTACGATAACGCAAGGGATCTTAAAGAAATACCTGACAACATAAAAAATGATTTAGAGATTTTCCCAGTAAAAGTGATTGACGAAGTGCTTGAAATTGCACTCGAAACATCGCCTAAGCCATTGAGTGAAGAAGATTATAATCGTGGAAACGGGCCGGAAAAACCTCTTGATAGCAACTTAAGACCAAGTACTCACTAGGTTGTAGACTAAATTTTTTTAAAAGTTAGCTTGACCAGACAAATCGCTGTTGGTATAAAGTTGTCACGAGATCAAAGAATGCTAGGGTTTGAACAAGCAACCTAGCTTAAATTATCTCAATACTGGAAAAATTTAACTCCATAATAAAAGGGGAACACTGTGAACAAATCTGAATTAATCGATGCTATCTCAAACTCTGCTGACCTATCTAAGTCTTCTGCTGCTCGTGCTTTAGACGCTGTACTAGGTTCAGTTCAAGGCGCTCTTGCAAATGGCGACCAAGTTTCACTAGTAGGTTTTGGAACTTTCTCTGTTAAGCACCGCGCTGCTCGCTCTGGCCGTAACCCGCAAACAGGAGCTGAGATTCAAATTAAAGCTTCTAATGTACCAAGCTTTAAAGCGGGTAAAGCTCTTAAAGACGCTGTGAATTAATAATCGAACTCTTTCCTCTTCTTTTGAGAAGAAAGGGTGTCGAATCTAAAAGGCGCATACTTATGCGCCTTTTTTTAATTTTGGAAGAGATAAAATGTTACTAGATTTTAGAAATAATATGCGTGGTGTAGCCATTGGTATCACCATCGTAATCGGTCTTATTTTTGCCCTAACAGGTACCGGTTCACTGTTTATAAGCACGCCTGATTCAGAGTCAGCACTAGTGATTAATGGCTACGAAATTAGTGAGCGAGAACTTCTCCAGCAAGTGGCTAGAGAGCGAAACAGAATTCTTAATACTAATCCTGAAATGGATAGAAGCTTATTGGATGATCAGTCACTGCGTCCTCAGGCTATACGCCAGTTAATTAGCACAGAAGTGCTAATTCAAGCGGCCAAACAACAGGGTTTAGGTGTAGCTCCATCGCTCATTAATGATTTGATATTAGATGTTGAGCAGTTCAAAACTGAGGGTAAGTTTGATGAAGATAGATTTCGTTATGCAATCCGAAATCAGGGTTACACATCAAGTACAAAATTTACCGAGATGCTAGCTGATCAGTTCTTAGTTGAACAATTATCAGATGGTATTATCAATAGTAGTTTTGTGACCTCTACAGAGGTTGCTGATTTGGCGGCATTGGCAGATCAAAAGCGTGATTTCGAATATGCGCGTCTCGCTTTTCAACCGTTTAAAGATAATGTTTCTCTAACCGAAGAGCAGATTGCTGAATATTATGAGGATAATAAACAGCAATATATGACCGAGCGCAAACTAACCATTGAGTAT
Source organism: Porticoccaceae bacterium (assembly GCA_029246925.1). Taxonomy (GTDB): domain Bacteria; phylum Pseudomonadota; class Gammaproteobacteria; order Pseudomonadales; family Porticoccaceae; genus HTCC2207. Next base: position 7,184 of record JAQWMF010000034.1, on the reverse strand, counting down.
ATTGAGCTTAATGCAGGTATGCTGTTGGATTCTCAGTCAGTCTCTGAAGAAGATGTTCAGGCTAGATTTGAGCAGGAAGCCGAGTCAGCAGATACAGCCCCATCTTTACGTGCGGCACATATCTTGTTAGAAGACGCTTCACAAGAGCTGATTGCTGAGGTGCAAGCCAAGCTTGATGCTGGCGATGACTTTTCTGAGTTAGTTAAACAATACTCTCAAGATATTGCCTCAGCTGAAACTGGTGGTGATCTAGGTTTTACTACGGGCGATACTTTCCCTGAAGCCTTTGAGCAGGCTTTGGCGGCATTGGACGTAGGTCAAGTGTCTGCACCTGTGGAAACCGAATCAGGTACGCATTTTATTAAGTTACTAGACGTTGAAAAATCAGAGTTCTTATTTGAAGATCAACAGGAGCGCATTGGTCAAGAGCTAAAGCAAGATGCAGCCGATACGCTAATGGTTGAAAAGTTAGAGACACTAAAAGAGCTAGCGTTTAATGCAGATAATCTTCAAGAAGTGGCTGAAGACCTAGAGCTTGAAGCCAAAACCAGTGAGCCATTTAGCGAAAATGGCGGAGTTGGTATTGCGGCCTCATCGATGGTGGTTAGCGCAGCCTATAGCCCAGAAGTAGCCGAAGATGGCTATGCCAGTGATGTGCTTGATTTGGGCGATGACAATTACGTTGTGCTTAGATTGCAAGAAAACTTCCCATCTCGCCAGCAATCACTTGATGAGGTGCGTGTAAGCTTGGTTGAGACGTTGACCACGGCTATTGCTCAAGAAAATATTGAAGCAAAGTCAGCTGAAATATCAGCGGCTCTAGAGGGTGGTGACTCAATACAGGCGGTAAGTAGCGCTTTTGATCTAGAGCGTCAAGTAGTTAAGGCAGGTGCAAGATCCGCCAGAACTATTGATTCTGAGGTTAATGCCTATGTGTTTGATCTGCCGACCCCAAGGGGTGATGCGGTTACTGATAGCTTTACTACCGCTAGCGGCGACTTTGTAGCGATTCAGCTTACAGGTGTACAGTTAGCTGATAGCGATTCTTTGGATAGTGAGCGCTTAGAGCTTATTCGCTCAATTGCAGAGTCAGCCACTACCGGCAAAGAGTTTATGTCTTATCAGCAAGCGCTGATTGAGCAGGCAGATATAGTTCAGTAATAGCCTAGCTAGTAGCATTCGAAAAAGATATAGCCCCTGTGGCTATATCTTTTTTTTTGCCTACTAAAAAATACTGCTTAGCCATTTGAGTCTATATTTGATGAGTAGCATCTTTTTTACTAGCTCAGCAATTTTGGACGATTCACCATGGAATGGTATTTGGCAGTTGTGTTATATGCTGTATCAACTTCAGTAACCCCCGGCATTAATAATATGATGATTATGTCATCGGGGCTTAATTTTGGTATTAGGCGCAGTCTTCCCCATCTAATGGGTATTATTATTGGATTTCCATTAATGTTTGTCGCTGCGGGGGCTGGGTTTGTCTCGGTTATTTTAGCGGTGCCTGATTTGCATCAATTGATTCAGGTCGCAGGAGTACTTTATCTGCTGTATTTTGCATGGCTAGTTGCCACTGCTGATCACAAGGCTGATAACGCAAGTAAAAAGACCATTAGTTTTTGGCAGGCGGTGGCTATTCAATGGGTTAACCCCAAGGCATGGGTTATGATTACCGGTGCCTTTGCCGCCTTTACTAAAACAGATGCCGACCCCTTTCTACAGGTGCTGTATATCACCTCGGCTTTCGTGATTGTGGGCATTCCAACCATTACCGCGTGGCTATTTTGCGGTTCATTATTATCGCGTGTTTTACAGCAACCAAAATCCCGCCGTTACTTTAACTACAGCATATCGGCATTATTGGTGATTTCTATACTGCCTAATGTAAGTAATCTTAAGCTATTCTAAGCAGTCGTAGATCGTCTTTAACCTGTTTTCCATACTAGTCTAGGTCATAGCTCAATATGTGATTTATAAATATCCAAGTAAGTTGCTATTGGGGTGCTATATTGTAGAAAAAAGGGTTTTTTATTAATTGCGCAAGGAAAGTAAATGAAAATTGGCCATAAATGGAGTGATTATGTGGTTTATGTAGACGAAAGTGGCGATCATAAGTTTGAGGAATATTGATCCCATGTATCCAGTTTTTGTTTTGGCATTTTGTATATTCCATAAGCAACATTATGCACAAAGGATTACTACTGCTCTAACAAAATTCAAATTTCGGCATTTTGGGCACGATATGTTGGTGTTGCATGAACATGATATTCGCAAGGAAAAAAATGGGTTTAACTTCTTTAATCATGATGCCAAACTTGCATTTATGACCGAATTGGGTGATCTAATAGAGGAGCATAATTTTGTTATTGTCAGTGTGGCAATTGATAAACAGCGCTTAACTGAAAAATATCATCGTCCTAATAATCCCTACCATATTGCGCTAGAATTTTGCGTAGAACGCCTATACTATTTTCTGTATGAGAAAGAGCAAGATATGCTGAAAACTCATATTATTGTAGAAAAACGAGGTGTAAAGGAGGATAAAAATCTCGAGCTGGAATTTATCCGTTTGCGCGAGAGTAACAATAAATGTTTGCCCTTTGAGCTTATTTTTGCCGATAAGAAAGCTAACTCATCTGGTTTGCAGTTAGCTGATTTGATTGCTAGACCCATTGGGTTACATATTATTCGTCCTGAGCAGCATAATAAAGCATTCAAAATATTGCAGAAAAAGTTATACAGCAAATATGGTCGAGAGGGCGCAGGTAAGGGCTACGAGGGATATGGTTTGAAATGTTTTCCTTAATATGACTTTAAAACTCGAGACTCATAAAAGCGAAAGGCCCCAGTTCTGAAACCAGAGCCCAACGCCGACCGGGTACCCCCAATCCACTTATTCTGATTCTAGATCATTCATCTTAATTAAACAACTTACAGTTGTATGGGAAGGTATAAAATTGGTTTTTTAAGATTGTGCTTTAACTAAAACTAAATCCGCAATGGATTAATATACAGCGTCAACCTCTGCCCGGGCTGTAGATATTTATTGCGATCCAGTCGGTTCCAAGTGGTTATATCGGTCACCCTAAGATCAAATTTTTTGGCAATAAGGTGCAGGGAGTCGCCGCGCCGTACCTGATAGTTAAGTTTTCTGACGGGGGTGGTTTTGGGGCCTGAAGTTGGCGCTTTAATGATCAGTTCTTGGCCTACTTTAATCAGATTGCCTGTTAGGTTGTTGGCGCGCTTTAGGCTAGTGATTGAAACCTTATGCTTGGCTGCAATTTCTGACAGTGTATCGCCTGAAGCCACTATATAGGTTCTGGTTACTGGTGTTCGATATTCGGTTAGTACGGCGACTTCACCGGTCGGTGGTATGCGCAGTACTTGCCCAACGCGCAAAAAGTCATTTCTTAAACGATTGGTGATTTTTATTTGTACGGTAGTTTGTTGATAGCGCTTGGCGATATGCGACAGGGTATCACCAGATTTAACAATATATTCTCTGTGCTCGGCCCAAGTTGCTGGGTCGCTATTGGCTAAGAAATCACTAAGTAATTGGCTATTTTCTAGGGGTAATAATATATGGTAACCCTCTTCTGGTGGGGTTACTGAACGTCTATAGGCAGAATTTAGTTTGGTAAAGGTTGCATCATCGACCCCTGTTACCTCTATCACCTTATCTAATTCTATTTGCGCAGGTAGTTTAACGACAGCGAAATAGGCGCTATTGGCTATTTCTGGGAGTTTAAGCTGATACTCTTCTGCCTGTTTGACGATATATGCCAATGCCATCAGTTGGGGTACGTAATTTTTAGTTTCTCTGGGTAATCTGAGTGACCAAAAATCAGTTGATTTACCGAGGCGGCGATTTTTCCTGATGGCTTTTCTTACTGCGCCTTCACCAGAGTTATAAGCGGCTAGAGCATGCAGCCAGTTGCCGTTAAATTGCTTATTTAAGTAACTCAGATAGGTAGCTGCTGCGGCGGTAGATTGAACCACATCGCGTCGACCTTCATACCAGCGACTGCGCTCTAGACCTAATGAGGTTGCTGTAGATGGAATAAATTGCCATAGACCAACAGCATGACTTGGGCTGTAGGCGAGGGGGTCGTAGTTGCTCTCAACAATGGGCAATAATGCTAACTCCAATGGAAGATTGGCGTTTTCCAGCTGTTCAGTGACATGAAACAGGTAGGGTGCTGAGTATTCGAACAATAAATTTAAATTATGTGGATTTTTTAGGTAGCGTTGTAATTGTTTATTTGCGCTATAGGGCAAACTTTTTGGCGTTATTTGAAAGCCATCTCGCAGTCGTTGCCAAGCATCTATGGGTGGTGTTGGTTCTGCCTCTTGTTGAACCGCTGTTTCAGTGATGGTTTCGAGGGCTGAAGTCGAGCTGTCTTGGGCGGCTTGGCTTTCTGGCTTTGGTGGCGCCTTTGGGACTGTTTTAGGCGCATTTAAATCAACGATAGGGGCGTTTTCTGTTATTTCTTCAGCCCTGTCTTCAGTGATCGAGGCACAGCCGACCAGCCTCAGGCTTAACAGCAGAAGGCATAGGTAGAAAATGTTATTTTTAGGCTTCGATAGCACAAAAAACTCTATAGTGTGAAAATTTAGGAGCGGGATTGTAACGGTCATAGCAACTATTAACAACATAGCAATAAAAGTAGGCTATTGGATGTTTTTTCTTTTGGTCTAATAGGGTAATGGTTTGTATCATGTTAGGATTTACCAATAATAGATATAGCCTCTGAAAATTATGAGCAAAAATCGCCAAATACTTGCAAATTTGTATCAAAAATATCTGGAAATTTCGCCAGTTGGTAGTGCTATGGCTTTGGATAACTGGAAAGGCAAAAAGTTCGGTCAATATCTACTGGATTCGGAAAGAAAGTTGCTGGTTGAGAGTTGCGCTGATTTAGCCGGTTATAGAGTGATGCACATGGGTTTGATTGGTGAGCGTTGTGTCCTTGAGTCGTTTAATCAGTTGCATCAGTTTTATGTTCGACCCTCAAGTAGTGAATTGAACTTTGATGGCAGTTCGGTTGTGGCGGCTTATGAGGATTTGCCTCTGCCCTCTGAGGTTGTGGATGTGGCAGTTGTTCAACATGCCCTTGAATATTCGGCATCGCCGCAGGCGGTCTTGGCTGAAACTGCAAGGGTTCTTGCGCCCGGTGGTCATATGATTTTTTATGTGTTTAATCCATTGGGTCCTATGGGGTTGATAAAATGGCCGATGCGGTTGGCGACTAAGCGCCCTGAATATGATTTTTTTAGTCTGCGTAAAGGTAGGGTCTACGATTGGCTGTCTTTGCTTAATTGCGAGGTGATCGGCGTACAAAATGGCGCGTATAATTTACCTATCGGCGGTGCTATCTGTTTTCGCGATAACACAGCTTGGCAGAAAATGTGTGAAAAGGTTGGCTCTCCATGGGGTAATTTTTATATGATTCATGCTGTTAAGCGTGTGGCCGGTGGAATTAGTAATCGCACGCGTGCGTGGAGCCCATTGGCAGCTAAACCTTACGGTTCTAAGCGAACTAATATTAATCGAACGCCCCATAATTAGGCTGTCATTATAATGAAAACTGTTGAAATTTTTACCGATGGCGCCTGTCGAGGTAACCCCGGTCCAGGTGGCTGGGGTGCATTGTTGCGTTATGGTGACAATGAGCGGTCTCTCTGTGGTGGAGAACCTGAGACGACTAACAATCGTATGGAGTTAATGGCGGTTATTCAGGGGCTTTCTGCGCTACAGAGGTCCTGTGAGGTAACAGTGACCTCTGATTCCACCTATGTTTTAAAGGGTATTCAAGAGTGGATGCCAAATTGGAAAAAGCGCGGTTGGAAAACGGCCTCAAAAAAGCCCGTTAAAAATGTCGATCTTTGGCAGCAATTGGATCAGCTTGTAGAGTTGCATTCTATTGATTGGCAGTGGGTTAAGGGTCATAGTGGCCATGCTGAAAACGAGATTGCCGATCAGTTGGCAAATCGCGGTATTGATGAGTTGGAATAAGCGAGCCTATGAGACAGATAGTATTAGATACAGAGACCACGGGGCTTGAGACGTCTCAAGATCACAGAATTATCGAAATTGGCTGTGTGGAGCTAGTTAACCGCAAGCTAACGGGTAAACACTATCACCAATATATTAACCCTCAAAGAAAGGTTGATGAGGGTGCTATGCAGGTGCATGGTATTACCGATGAATTTCTCGAGGATAAACCACTATTTGAAAATATTGTGGATGATTTCTTGGCGTTTGTGGGTGATTCTGAGTTGGTTATTCACAATGCGCCGTTTGATGTGGGTTTTATCGACCATGAGTTATCAAAGCTTGCTAAGCCCCCTAAATCAATCGCTGGCCTCTGCCAGATTGTGGATACCCTAGCGCTAGCTAGAAATAAGCATCCAGGGCAGAGAAATAATCTGGATGCACTGTGTAAGCGCTATATGGTGGACAATTCTCAGCGCGATCTTCACGGTGCATTGCTTGATGCTGAAATTTTGGCAGATGTTTATTTGGTAATGACCGGTGGCCAAGTCAATCTTAATATCAATGATCAATCTGCCTCTGATGAGGGAGCAGTTTCTGGTGCTAGTGGTATTCGTAGGCTTTCTCCGGATCGCTCCCCCCTTAAAGTCATAAAAGCTAGCGATGCTGAATTAGCCAGTCATAACAAGAAGCTCGAAACGATTAAATCGGCGAGTGGTCAATGTGTGTGGCAGGATTTATCGCAGTAAGATTATTGGATGAGAAATTCTAAGGCGGTACTAGAAATACCTGCCAAAATACCTACCCAGCCTAAGCAATTTCGGCTGCTGGAATCGCAACTTTTGGATGCGGTGTCTAGTCGTGATTTGTTTCGTTTAAAACAACAGTTAAAGAAAGTACAGCAAGCTGACAAGGATTCAGGCGAGCAGGCTTCGGCATGGAAAAAGTGGTCAGCGGCGGTGGCTAAATCCAATCATTGGGTTGAGAGTCGTGCGGCTGATTTCCCTGTTATTTCATATCCCGATTTACCGGTAAGTGGGCGAGCTGATGAAATTCGCGATCTGATTAAAGCTAATCAGGTGGTGGTGATTGCTGGTGAGACTGGGTCGGGAAAAACTACTCAGCTGCCAAAGATATGCCTTGAGGCAGGTTGTGGCCGGCGCGGTATTATTGGCCATACTCAGCC
>JAQWMF010000033.1 GCA_029246925.1 Porticoccaceae bacterium | reverse complement strand
AAGTCCAGGCCAGATTGTGGTTGTGGATATTTTGGAGCCGCCTACGAGAAACAGTTTACCTGTGGGGTTTGTTTCTGAGGTCCTAGGAGAGCATTTAGATCCTGGTATTGAAATTGATATGGCCATTCGAAACTATGGTATCCCCTTTAAATGGTCTGCTGAGGTTGATTCGGAAACTGCAAAGATTCCCTCTGAAATAGACTACTGTGATTCAAGGGTTGATATAAGATCATTGCCATTAATTACTATCGATGGTGAAGATGCTCGTGATTTTGACGATGCGGTTTTTTGCCGACCTACATCAAAAGGTGGTTGGGAGCTAATTGTCGCAATTGCCGATGTTTCTCATTACGTCACTGTGGGCTCGGAGTTAGACAAAGAGGCATTTTCCCGTGGCAATTCAGTCTATTTCCCTAGCCATGTGGTGCCAATGCTACCGGAAAAATTATCCAACGGCCTCTGTTCGCTCAATCCTGCTGAAGACCGTTTTTGTATGCTGTGTGAGATGCAAATCAGTGAGCAGGGTGAGATCACTGGTTATAAGTTTTATGAGGGGATAATGCATTCTCATGCGCGAATGACCTATACGCAGGTTGCGCAGATCATGGCTAATAAAGATCAGAGTGATAGTTCTGCGATAAGAGAACAGTTTTCAGCAGTATTGCCGCAAATAGATGCTTTACAAAGCCTCTCACTGCAATTACAAAAATGTCGAAATCAGCGTGGAGCCATAGATTTTGATACTCAGGAAACGCGCATTCTGTTTGATAGTCAGCGAAAAATTAGTCAAATTATTCCGGTGGACAGAACCGATGCTCACCGTTTAATTGAAGAGTGTATGCTGTGCGCTAATCTCTGTGCCGCTGAATTTTTACAGAAATCTAAAGTTCCAGCCCTTTATCGCGTGCATGAGGGACCGAGTGAGGAACGATTAATCTCGGTTAGAGACTTCTTAGGTGAACTTGGCATAGGACTTGGTGGGGGAGATGAACCACAGCCAATGCATTATCGTCAGGTGCTTAATGGCGTTAAACATCGTGATGATGCACAGATTATTCAATCGGTATTGTTGCGCTCAATGAGCCAAGCAGTGTACCAGTCTGAAAACCTAGGTCATTTCGGTTTGGCATTCGACGCCTATACGCATTTTACTTCGCCGATTCGCCGCTATTCGGATTTGTTGGTGCATCGAGCGATTCGCAGTCTAATACAAAGTGGAAAAAAATCGGCGCATATTCGAAGACCTGAGAAGCAATCGAAGGTCGATAAGACAGTTTATTACCCTTATGAATTGTCGGCTATAGAAGAAGTGGGGCAACACCTTTCAGTAACTGAGCGTCGAGCTGATGAGGCCACACGTGATGTGGTCAACTGGCTGAAGTGCGAATTCCTCTTAGATCGCGTTTCTGAGCAATATACGGGGGTTGTTAGTGCTGTTACAGGGTTTGGCTTATTTGTTATGTTAGATGAGTTGATGGTTGAGGGGCTAATTCATGTGACCGGTCTGCCAAAAGATTACTATCACCATGAAGCGGCGCAGCACCGAATGGTGGGTGAGCGAACGGGTAGAACATTTAGATTGGGCCAAAAGGTCAAAGTAAAGGTGGTTCGGGTTAATTTGGAAGAGCGAAAAATTGACTTTGAGCTTATTGACAAGGGATCCAGTCAGACTCAAACCGCAAAGCCAAGAAGCTCTGCTAAACGATTAGATGACCGATCAAATAAGCCTAGAAATAAAAACCCCAGAACTAAAAGCTCAAGAGCCAAGAAGTCGTCAAATAATCGCTCCAGAACAACGGATAAGGCGGGTAATTCAAGCTCAAAAAGAAAGAGTAAATCCAAACGTTAGGTTTTAGGCTCTATATGTTTGGGGATAAGCTGATTGAGTAGATCACCAATATAATCAATAAAAACTGTTCCAATATCATTTGAATAGAAATTGGAATCACTGTGCCCTAGAGCTAAAACGCCAAAGATACTGTTGTTTTTAAGCGGCAGTGCTATGACAGACCCAATGCTGTCTGCCTGGTTGCCAAAAAGCAGAGCAACCTCTTCGTCCTTTCTCACGCCGCACACAGCTTTTTGGGATACCAGTATGTCACCAATATTTGACTGAGCTTCACTTTTAGACACCCAATTAGCTGCTGTTTTAACAGGTTTAGAGCCGTTGTCTAAAAGGATAAGACTAAAATATTCTGTGGAAAAATCGCTCTTTAAGCTGACTGTAAGCGCTTTGATTAAGCGGGTTAAATCTTTTGCTTGAACCAAGTTTAAAACGAGTCGATTGGTTTTCTCCATTAGTAATGTATTGTCTGTTGCAGCGCTGTGCATTAGCTCTATTTGAGTGGCCATTTCTTTATTGCGTTCTCGTATCAGGCTAATCTGGCGCTCAACTAGAGATATAGCTTTACCGCTGTCATGAGAAATATTGATAGCTTCAAAAATATCGGGATTTTGTTCAAAAAAATCTGGATTCTGACTGAGGTAATCACGCACTAACTGTTGTTCGGTAGAACGCTTCTTTTTGACTGTCATAGCTTAATTTTTCCATGAAAAACTGTTTCTGCAGGGCCTGTCATTAAGATAGGTTCGTCATCGCCTTGCCACTCAACGCTAAGTGATCCGCCGAGTAATTTAAGATTTACTGAGGCATCTACTAAGTTTTGTTGAATAGCGGCTACAGCTGCTGCACAGGCGCCTGATCCGCAGGCTTGGGTCTCGCCCACGCCGCGCTCATAAACCCGCAATTTAATAGTTTGTCGATCAATAATTTGCATAAAGCCAACATTAACGCTTTCTGGAAACTGCGTGTGTGCTTGAATCAGGGGGCCGATTTCATTAACCGCAACCGTATTAATATCTTCGACCTGTATTACTGCGTGAGGGTTACCTATTGATAGGGCTGCAATTTCAAAGTTCTGAGATTCTGCTTCAATAGGATACAGTTTGTCTTGCCGCTCTGAAGTAAAAGGTATGTCTGCCGGTGTAAAAATGGGTGCACCCATATTGGCTGTGACCAGATTTTTAGCCTTGGTAGTAACTTCCATTACCCGATTTTTAGTCTTTAAAAGGACAGATTTTTTGCCGGATAGCTGCTGATCTGCAATATACTGACCCATACACCGAGCGCCATTACCGCATTGTTCGACCTCGCTACCATCACAGTTAAAGATGCGATAATTAAAATCGACGCTTTTATCGGTAGGTGGCTCAATAAGCAGTACTTGATCGCACCCAATCCCCAGATTGCGGTCAGCTAATCGTTTAATTGCATTGGTGGTGAGATTGATCTGTTGTCGCACCGCATCAATGACTACAAAATCATTGCCAAGGCCGTGCATTTTTGTAAATTTTATAAGCATTTTAACGAGCTCCGTTATTGCTCTTTGATCAGTTGTTCACCTCTAACGAGATCTTCAATAGTCTCGCGCGCTCTTACAAGGTGTATCTGATGACCGTCAACCATTACTTCGGCGACTCTGGGGCGACTATTATAATTGGAGCTCATGGTAAAACCGTAGGCACCAGCTGAAGATAGATAAAGGTAATCACCTTCTGTAATGGCAAGCATTCTATCTTTGGCTAGAAAATCGCCAGTTTCACATACCGGCCCAACCACATCGTAGCTGTCCTCTGTTCTATCAGCGATAATTTCAGCTGAATTAATATCCATCCATGCGTCATAAAGTGCGGGTCTTAACATATCATTCATGGCGGCATCCACAATGGCGAAGTTTTTATCACCATTTTTCTTAATAACCTGAACTTGGGTCAACAATATGCCGGCATTAGCTGTAATAGATCGACCAGGCTCCATAACAAGAGTTTCGATGCGACCCTTGAGCAATGGTTCCAATGCATCCATATAGATGGCTAGGGACGGAATGGTTTCGTTTTGATAGCGCACACCCAGTCCGCCGCCAATATCAATATGCTTGAGTTTAATGCCTGAGTCAGCCAAGCGATCTACGAGTAATAATAGATGCTGCATAGCATCGATAAAAGGTGTGATATCAGTTAATTGCGAGCCAATATGACAGTCAACACCCACTACAGAGATATTGTCCATCTGTGCGGCTTGCTGGTAGACCTCAAAGGCACGATTAATATCGATACCAAATTTATTTTCTTTAAGACCTGTTGAGATATAGGGGTGAGTCTTAGCGTCTACATCTGGATTTACTCTTATAGAAACAGGCGCTAACTGATGGGTTTCAGCGGCCGTTTTATTTAAAAGCCTAAGTTCTGATTCGGACTCGACATTAAAACAGTGAATACCTACTTCTAGGGCGCGGCGCATCTCATCTGCAGTTTTTGCAACGCCAGAATAAACTACTTTTGTCGGATCCCCACCAGCCATTAATACCCGCTCTAGTTCACCGACAGACACGATATCAAAGCCAGCGCCTAACTTTGCCAGTGTTTGCAATACAGCAATATTAGAATTGGATTTAACGGCATAACAGATTAGATGATCCCGCGAGCCCAAGGCACGCTGATAGTCTAGAAAGTTTTCACTGATAGCCTTTTTGCTGTAGGCATAACAGGGACTGCCGAACTGCTGAACGATAGCGCTCAATGGGACATCTTCCATTATTCGCTGATTGCCTTGGGTTGTAACTGAACTGTGCATGTTGGCTAGTAGTCCCTATCCTGTGTCGTTGTTGTTTCTTCAGGTAAATATAGATCACCTGTATTGCCGCAGCTAATAATACCGCAGAATAAAAATACAGATAAAATAAGGCTGAGTCGTTGAGACATATTCTGTTACCTTGGAAAAAACGGTAGTATAGCGGTAGTGATGGATTACACTCAAACAATTATCACCGTCACCCGATCACAGGTACCCAAACAATGACCGAAGCCCAGTTTAACCAAATAGTTGATGACCTTATGTTTTCTATTGAAGAAAGCATCGATGATAGCGGCGCAGATCTGGATTATGAAAATACCGCTGGTATGTTGACCATTACCTGTGAAGCTAATGGTTCGCAGATTATATTATCTCGCCAGCCAGCACTGGGTGAAATATGGTTGGCGGCTCGTTCAGGTGGCTTTCACTTCAAATTAGACGACACTACATGGAAGAATACAGTGAGCGGCGAACCGCTCATCAATATGTTGTCAGACGCCTGTTTAGAGCAATCAGGCGAGCAGGTTAATTTCGACTTTTAACCAGTTCTAGCGCTCGATCTGCGGCTGTTTTGACTTGTTCGGGAGCGGTCCCACCTTGGTGATTTCGAGCGGCAACCGAGCCTTCCAGTGTAAGAACATCGAATACATCCTGATCGATTAGGCTTGAGAAATTTTGCAGCTCCTCAAGACTCATTTCGGATAGATCTTTGTTGCTTTCAATACCATAGGCGACGGCATTACCGACAATCTCATGTGAATCTCTAAAGGCAGTGCCTTTACATACCAAATAATCTGCCAAATCTGTCGCGGTTGAGAATCCTCTGCGAGCAGCTTCGTACATCGACTCGCGATTAGCCTGTATGGCTGGAATCATATCGCCAAAGGCACGAAGGCAGTCTTGCACTGTATCTACTGCATCAAATAACGGTTCTTTGTCTTCTTGATTGTCCTTGTTGTAAGCCAATGGTTGTGACTTCATAAGGGTAAGTAATGAAATAAGATGCCCTGTTACTCTGCCTGTTTTACCTCGGACCAATTCAGGTACATCGGGGTTTTTCTTCTGAGGCATTATGGAAGAGCCAGTACAAAAGCGATCTGGTAGATCAATAAACTGGAATTGAGCAGAGGCCCAGAGAATTAATTCTTCAGAAATACGTGAAAAATGCGTCATCATAAGGCTGGCAAAGGCGCAGAACTCAATAGCAAAGTCGCGATCGCTTACTGAGTCCAATGAGTTTTCTGAGGCTTTGTTAAAGCCTAGTTCTGAAGCAGTAAAATCACGATCAATAGGGTAGCTAGTTCCGGCCAAGGCTGCTGAGCCTAGAGGGCTTTGGTTAAGTCTCTTTCTACAGTCGCAAAGACGCTCATAGTCTCTTTGAATCATTTCATTCCAGGCTAAAAGATGATGACCAAAGGTCACTGGCTGTGCAGTTTGCAAATGAGTAAATCCGGGCATTATGGTAGATGCTTCACTTTTAGCTAATTCAATGATATTTTTCTGTAACTGACTAATTTGCGGCTTAATAACATCAATTTGATCTCTCAGCCATAAACGAATATCCGTAGCGACCTGATCATTTCTAGAGCGACCTGTATGGAGTTTTTTTCCAACAATCCCAATGCGCTCTGTAAGTGCTGCTTCAATATTCATATGAACATCTTCAAGGATTTGCGACCAAGCAAATTTACCCTGATTGATTTCATCACTGATTTGACCGAGACCATCAATAATTTGATCGAGTTCATTAGAGGTTAGAACACCAACCTTAGTCAGCATTTTTGCATGAGCAATGGAGCCTTGAATATCTTGCTTAGCTAGGCGTTGATCAAAATCAACGGATGCCGTAAAGCGTGCTACAAAAGCATCTACAGGTTCATTAAAGCGACCGCCCCAAGAGGCATTGGTTGCCGAATTATCCAGCTCATCAGTTTTGTTTTTGTTAGATTTACTCATTGACGATATTGCCCAATCGGTGAAAATTGTGTCGATTATAGCTAATCCTGAGGGTTTGGGGGTAGAACTTAGCTAAACAGGGGATATTATTTTCATAAACTGTCGCTTTAATAAGGTTTACTCTGACAAACAGGGTTAAATTGATGATAATAGGGCCTGATAATTTATCTCAGGATAAAGCCGTGACAGACAAAGTGCGAATAGCAACTAGAAAAAGCCCTCTTGCCCTGTGGCAAGCGGAATATGTAAAGCGTCAACTATTACTACATCATCCGGATTTGCAGGTTGAGTTAGTGGCAATGAGTACTCGTGGTGACAAGCTACTTGATGCGCCTCTGGCGAAGGTAGGGGGCAAGGGTTTATTTGTTAAAGAGCTTGAAGTCGCAATGCTAGAAGGGCGAGCGGATATTGCAGTGCATTCAATGAAAGACGTTCCTATGGCGTTTCCCGAGGGGTTGGCGTTATCCGTGATTTGTGAACGAGAAGATCCTACCGATGCTTTTGTATCCAATCAGTATTCTGAGTTAAGCCAGTTGCCGAAAAATGCGGTTGTGGGCTCATCTAGTTTGCGCCGTCAATCCCAGATACGTGCAAAGTATCCCAATTTAAGCATTAAAGACTTGCGTGGTAACGTCAATACCCGATTAGACAAGCTTGATAGTGGTGAATACGATGCATTAATTCTTGCCAGTGCAGGCTTAATTCGTTTGGACATGGCCAATAGAATTGCCTCAAGGCTGGATACTGATCTATGCCTACCGGCAGGTGGTCAGGGTGCAGTGGGGATTGAATGCCGCTCTGACGATTCTGCTATTTTAGCGCTTCTAGAGCCACTGCATCATTCAGATACTGCTTGCTGTGTTATTGCTGAACGGGCAGTTAATCGTCGATTGCAGGGTGGTTGTCAGGTACCTATCGCCTGTTATGCGGAATTAAATTCGAAAGATCAAGTGATTAGCCTTCGAGGATTGGTTGGCAGTGTTGATGGTGAGACGCTACTAGAGGCGTCTATAACTGGGCCAGCGAGCGATGCAGAGCAACTGGGTCAAGCGCTGGCTGATAAGTTACTCTCTATGGGCGCTGGCGCAATACTTTCGGCGGTTTTAGGTAATGATTACCATGGGTGATAAGCCTGTTTTGATTGTAAGGCCATTGCGAGATGAGGACGCGTTTCTAAAACTTTTGGATCAGGCGTCAATCAACTTTCGCTATATACCTATTATGAATATTCAGCCGGTTTTGGAGGCGAATAAGGACTATGCCTCTATTGTCGACTGTATCAATCGGTTGGCGCAATTTGATCAGGTCATTTTTATAAGCGCTAATGCGGCTGAAATTGGTTTGCCAATAATTGATCGGCACTGGCCTGTGTTACCCGAAGGTATTGAATTTTTCGCGGTTGGTCAGCAGACAGCCGGAATATTTGCTGAACTCAACTACTCTGTAAGTTATCCGCAAAAGCAGCCTAATACTGAAGGGTTGCTTGAAGAGATAGCTCAGTTACAAAATTTACAGGGCAAATCGGTGCTTATTTTGCGTGGGGGTCAGGGTCGCCAGACTTTAGGGGATGAGCTTGTTCGCCGTGGCGCTACAATTGAATACTGCGAGCTATATCAGCGTCAAATTCAACCGCAGAATCTGGCTGAAGCGAAAGCATTTATGTCTAGCGCTGGTTGCCTTGTAGTGCATAGTGGTGAATTACTTCAAGCAATGGATATTCCTAAGGATAAGCATATACCCCTGGTAGTGCCGAGTGATAGAATTGCACTTATGGCGCATAAAATGGGTTATCAAAGCGTGCAGGTAGCAGACAATGCTTTGCCCAACTCAATGTACAAGGCTGTATTGCAGTCGATGGGTGTTGAGTAACACCCGTTAATAATCAGTTTCCCCCTGATGTTGTTTAATGCAGGGGTTTTTTGAGATAAAAGTGAAAATAACCCTATGAAAACATCAATTTTAGCTAAGTTGGATAATCTTAATGAGCGCTACCAAGAGGTTGCCGCTCTTTTAAGTGACGCTGAAATAATTACAGATCAAAATAAATTTAGGGATCTATCCAAGGAATATTCAGAGTTAGAGCCTGTGGTTAAGGCTTATTTGAGCTATCAGGAAGTTATTAATAATCTCGCTGAAGCCAAGCTATTGCTTAAGGATTCTGATCCCGATATGAGGGCAATGGCTCAAGAAGAATTGTCTGAGGCGGAATCACAATTAGAGCCGCTAGAGCTAGATTTACAGAGACAATTACTACCAAGAGATCCCAACGATGATAACAATGTCTTCTTAGAAATTCGTGCAGGAACCGGTGGTGATGAAGCCGCTATTTTTTCTGGTGACCTGTTTAGAATGTACAGCCGCTTTGCGGAGGGTCAGCGCTGGAAAGTGGAAGTGATTAGCATGAACGAGGGTGATCACGGTGGCTACAAAGAAATTATCACCCGAATCGTTGGAAAGGGTGTTTACTCGATGTTGAAATTTGAATCGGGCGCCCATCGTGTTCAGCGAGTGCCTGAAACTGAGTCTCAGGGTCGTATTCATACCTCCGCTTGTACGGTGGCTGTGATGCCTGAAGCCGATGAGCAAGATGCCATCGAGATTAATAAAGGTGATTTGCGTGTGGATACCTTTCGCGCCTCTGGCTCTGGAGGTCAGCACGTCAATAAAACCGATTCAGCTATTCGATTAACACACTTGCCAACGGGTATTGTGGTTGAGTGTCAGGATGAACGTTCGCAGCATAAAAACCGCGCCAAAGCGATGTCGGTTCTTCAGGCGCGTTTAAATAATGCGCAAACAGATGCTGCGGCAAAAGAGCAATCAGAACAACGCAAAAATTTAGTGGGTAGCGGCGACCGCTCAGAGCGAATACGAACCTATAATTTCCCTCAGGGTCGTGTTACCGATCACAGAATTAATCTTACTCTTTATAAATTGAGTGAGGTGATAGAGGGAAGTCTGAGAGAGGTAGTGCAGCCATTAATCAATGAATTCCAGGCTGAACAGCTTGCCACTCTTTCGAAATAATGGCTTTTCAGAATGGCCAATGTTTCTGATTTACTTAAATTATCGGCTCATTTGCAGTCAACTAGTGACTCGTCGCAGTTAGATTGTGAGCTACTCTTATGTCATGTTCTTGAGGTAGATCGCGCCTGGTTGCGAACCTGGCCTGATAATCAAGTTTCTCCAGCTCAACAAGCCCTATTCGAATCTCTCTTAGACCAGCGTATCGAGGGCACGCCTATTGCTTACCTTATTGGCTCTCGCGGTTTTTGGTCGATGGACTTAAATGTTTCCTCAGATACGCTTATCCCTCGCCCTGAAACGGAACTTCTGGTAGAGATAGCGTTAAACCTAAATTTGCCAAGTCAGAGTTGTGGTTTGGATCTAGGCACTGGAACAGGGGCTATTGCATTGGCTTTAGCCTCTGAGCGCGCGGATATGAAGTGGGTTGCTGTAGATTCACAGCTGGGTGCCGTTGAGTTGGCGAAAAATAATTGCCATCAACAAAAATTAAGTAATGTTAGTATTTATCAAAGCTGTTGGTTTGATACAGTAAAAGCGCCGAATAATAAATTTGATTTAATCGTTAGTAACCCCCCTTATATTGCAACTGATGACCCCCATTTATCTCAGGGTGACGTGCGCTTTGAGCCATCTACTGCGCTAGTGTCTGGTATCGATGGATTGGACGATATAAAAATTATAGTCAGCCAAAGCCCAGTCTATTTAAACTCTAATGGCTGGCTTCTAATAGAGCATGGCTATAATCAGGGGCAGGCGGTAAGGGACCTAATGCTATCTTCAGGCTTTTCTGAGGTTTCTACTAAGCAAGATTACAATGAATTGGATCGTGTGACCTTGGGGCGATGGAAATAATGTCTTAGCATGCTGTTACATATTTTTTACCATACCTCTTAGAATCTAAGTAGTTATTATCTAAGCGAATAAAGCGTAATTCTGCTATAGTTGGCGCCATTGTGAATTCGCGGTGATAGCCAAAAGGCTGTCGCCAGACTAGAAAACTAAAAAAAGTATATAGCCCTTTGACTAAACGTTCCGAACAATCTGATAACCAAGAAGCGTCAGTTCCATCGACTCAGCCCAAGTCTAATAAGCCGTCTAGATCATCAAGATCAAGGCGAGGAAAGGGGCGCAAGTGGGATATGTCTCAGTTTGTGGTTGAGCCTCAAGAAGGGAAAACTAGATTTCATGATGTTGAGCTTCCCAGTGAACTAATGCATGGTATTCATGATGCTGGATTCGAGTACTGCACACCTATTCAAGCGGCCTCACTGCCACATACATTGCATGGTTATGATTTAGTGGGTAAAGCGCAAACGGGTACAGGGAAAACTGCGGCTTTTTTACTCAGTATTATCGCTGATTTAATTAAGCATCCTGTGGAAGGTGAGCGCTTTTTAGGTGAGGCGAGAGCCATGATTATGGCGCCAACTCGAGAGTTGGCTATTCAAATTGCTGAAGATGCATCTAATTTGGTAAAGCATGTTGATTTAGGGGTGCACTGTTTGGTTGGCGGGATGGATTATGGCAAGCAGTTGTCAAAACTTCAGCGTGGACACTGTGATATTTTGGTGGGAACACCTGGTCGACTTATAGATTTCGCCAATAACCGAGATATATATTTGGATCAGGTTGAGGTGTTGGTGATTGATGAAGCTGACCGAATGCTGGATATGGGTTTTATTCCTCAAGTTAGACGTCTGGTGCAATTAACACCTAAAAAGGAAGATCGTCAAACCCTATTATATTCAGCAACATTTACCCCTGAGGTAATGCGCCTTACTCAATCCTGGACCTTTGAGCCTGTGACGGTAGAGATTGATGCGGAAAAGATTGCAACCGATACTGTTGAGCAAAAAATTTATATTGCCTCCACTGATGAGAAGATGATTTTACTGCAAAATATTCTGCGATCTGATGAGGTAGATTCGGTTATGGTTTTTGCTAATCGAAGAGATATTTGTCGGACCTTACACGAGAAGCTAAAAAAGCAGGGTTTTAAGGTGGGTATACTTTCGGGAGATGTTCCCCAGAATCGTCGTATGAAGGCATTAGAATTGTTTAAATCTGGTGCCTTAAAGGTAATGGTGGCGACAGATGTTGCAGGTCGAGGTATCCATGTTGATGGCGTGAGTCATGTGATTAACTATACCTTGCCTGAGGAGCCTGAAGATTATGTGCATCGCATTGGCCGAACGGGTCGTGCGGGCAAAACAGGCACCTCAATTAGCTTTGCCTGCGAAGATGATGCATTTCGTTTAGAGCCGATTGAAAAACTATTACAGACCAAACTTAATTGCATGATGCCTGAAGAAAGTTTATTACTCAATCCTGAGAGTAAGTAGAATTTTTCAAATTAGGATATTGCGCCCTATGAATGGCGCATTAGGCGTTGTTTTTGTCGGCTCCAGTCCCGCTCTTTTGAATCCATACGTTTATCGTATGCAACCTTCCCCTTGGCGAGTGCAACTTCGCACTTAACTAAATGGCCTTTCCAGTAGAGGGCGGTGCAAACACAGGTGCGCCCTTTTTGTTTGACCGCATCTTCAATTTTCTTGAGTTCACGATAATTCAAAAGCAACTTGCGTGTTCGCGCAGGCTCGGTGACATAGTGAGTAGAGGCTGTTTTAAGGGGGGTTATATTGGTGCCTAATAGCCAGGCTTCGTTATCCTTAACCATGACATAGGTATCAGTCAGATTCACTTGACCCTCGCGAAGGCTTTTGACTTCCCAGCCCTGTAAGGAGATACCTGCCTCAAATTTTTCTTCGATAAAGTAGTCATGCCTCATCTTGCGATTGAGGGCAATGGTATTAGATGGCTGTTTAGGTTTTTTCTTGCTCATAGCGGAGGATTATACGTTGACCATGACTTTTGTCATAAGATTATTGCAATGATGGTGTATTTATAGGGTTTTTTCTTTCTGTGATTAATTAATCAGGTCAGACTCTAGGTAAGAGCGACAATTATGGTTACAATTCAGCTATAAATATTGGGGGTTTGTTATGGCATTACAACAGAAGGGAATGCATGGTGCCTGGGTCAGTCGATGGACCTTTATTATGGCGGCCACAGGCTCTGCGGTTGGTCTGGGAAATATATGGAAATTTCCCTATATAGCTGGAAGTAATGGGGGGGGTGCATTTGTTTTGGTGTATCTGGCCTGTATTCTTTTTATTGGTGTTCCAGTGATGATGGCAGAGGTTATGCTAGGTCGTCATGGGCGCAAAAGCCCGATCAATGCCATGCGAGATATTGTCTCTGAGAGTGGCGTTGATCGCCGTTGGGCTCATTTAGGCTGGCTGGGTGTTTTAGCTGGCATCTTGATTCTAAGCTTCTACGCAGTCATTGCGGGTTGGGCACTTAGTTATATTATTGAAATAGGCTCAGGCCAGCTAAGAGGGGCAGATGGCGATACTGCCGCAGCCGCCTTTACCCAGTTGCTCAATGATCCTTCTCGACTAATTTTTTGGCAAACGGTGTTTTTAACCCTCTGTGTTGCGGTGGTTATGGGGGGTGTGAAAAAGGGCTTGGGGGTGGCGGTTGAAACCCTAATGCCAATCTTATTTTTAATACTACTTGGATTGCTAGTTTTTAGTGTTTTTAAAGGGAATTTTCAGGCGGCGGCAAATTTCTTATTTCACTTTAATCTTGATCAATTAACTTGGCGTTCTGTTCTAGAAGCGATGGGGCATGCGTTTTTTACTCTGAGTATTGGTATGGGTGCCATTATGGCATACGGTGCTTATATGCCGCAGAAAGACAGTATTGGAAAAACGGTTCTAATCGTGGCTTTTTTCGATAGTGCAGTGGCTATTATTTCGGGTTTAGTTATCTTTTCAATTGTTTTTGCAACTCCGGGGATTGAACCCAGTGCTGGCCCTGGCCTAATGTTTATTAGCTTACCGGTTGCCTTTGGTAATATGCCTGGCGGTTTATTGATCGGAGCTATTTTCTTTATTTTAGTGTCTATTGCGGCTTGGAGTTCAGCTATATCATTACTTGAACCCTGTGTGGCTTGGCTCGTTGAGACTAAAAATATGGGTCGTTTTCAAGCCAATATGATTTTTGCGGTTATCGCTTGGATTCTAGGTTTAGGGACTGTGTTTTCATTTAATATTGGGTCTGATTATCAATTATTTGGTTTTACTTTTTTTGATTTCTTGGATTTCTTAACCGCCAATATTATGTTGCCGATTTCGGGCTTATTGATTGCTTTGTTTGTGGGTTATGTGGTGGATAAAAAAATAATCCAATCCGAAATGTTAGGTACTGATCCAAAAGTACAGTTATTATGGCGGTATGCTCTGCGCTATTTAGCACCTTTTGCGATAGGGGCCGTATTTATTATGGGGCTGTATGACAAATTTTTGTAGGTGGGCAATTGGCAACGGTTAATAGATCAGCACTTGTTCCATACTCTGCGAATGCAATGTATTGTTTGGTCAATGATGTGGCAAGCTATCCGCAGTTTATGGATGGTTGCTTTTCCGTTAAAATTATTGAGCATACCGATCAATTGATGCGTGCTACATTGTGTTTAAAAAAAGCGGGTATGGAAGTTAATTTAACAACAAACAATCAGTTGGTCCCAAATTCTAGTATTGAAATGACATTGCAGGATGGTCCGTTTAAAACATTTAATGGCTTGTGGCAGTTTAAACCTTTGTCTGATTCAGCCTGTAAGCTTACACTTGACCTTGAATTCGAGTTTAAAAGCCGAGCATTAGCCAAGGTGGCCACGGGTATGTTTTCTGGGGTTTCCAATAATCTTGTCGATGCACTTTGCAAACGTGCGGATGAATTGTATAAAAGGCAGTCTAATGACAGAAAATAATTCTGAAATCACTGTTGAGGTAGCCTATGCGCTACCCGATAAGCAGATACTTAAAGTGCTAAGTGTTCCTGACGGAACCACTGCGCTTGAGGCGGTGCAGCAATCTGGGGTGTTGCAGCTGTTTCCCGAAATAGATATTGAGAGCACTCCAATGGGTATTTTCTCTCAAGTATTGGGCACCAAGGGGTTGGCAGAGCCAGGCAGTTATCAGCTTAAAGCCAAGGATAGAGTAGAGATATACAGGCCGCTTATTGTCGATCCGAAAGAGGTTCGTCGACGTCGAGCTGAGGAATCAAAGGCGCAAAAAAGTAGTTAATTACTGGCCGTCTTCAGGGGATTTTCTAGACATTAAGTAGTCGCCATCGATACTAAGAAGTGCATTGTTTTTATCAAACGTAAGACTAAGCTGTTTTTCTGTTCTTTGGCTATTAGAATCGACCCTAGTGTAATAATAATCCCAGCGAGAGGGGTTGAATGTGTCCACTATAAGTGGTGTTCCCAATATATATTGTACCTGCGTTTTGGTCATTCCAATTTTTAGCTGGGTTACCATCTCCTGAGATACTATGTTACCTTGTTGGATAGTTGTTTTATGTATGCTGGGAAATTGAACCCAGCTACAACCAGATAATAAAAATACAAAAAGTAAAGCCAAAATCGAATATAATCGCATGCAAAGTACCCTAATTGGTGCGTTAAAATATTATAAGTGGATCATAACATAGGGAAGGATAGATTATGTCTCCAGAAGATATGGAATTAAAAAAGGCGGGGCTAAAAGTCACTCTGCCTAGAATTAAGATTTTACAGATTCTTGAAAATACAGCCGAGCGACATATGACGGCTGAAGATATTTATCAGTCCCTTAGGGATGCCGATGAAGATGTTGGTATCGCAACGGTTTACCGAGTATTAACCCAATTTGAAACAGCCGGTTTGGTTGAGAGGCATAATTTTGACTCTGGCCCTGCAGTTTATGAGCTCGATCGTGGTGAACATCACGATCATATGGTATGTACTGAAACTGGCAAGGTGATTGAATTCCACAATCAAAAGATTGAAGGTTTACAGGAAAAAATTGCAGAACAAAATGGCTATCAGCTGGTAGGTCATAGCCTGGTACTTTACGTTAAGCCCAAGTAATCAAAAAATATTAAAGTGGGGGTTTTAGTGCTACTAAAACCCGTGTTTTGGCTCGGGAAATGCCCCGTTTAATACTTCTTTTCTATAAGCGCTTAGTGCATCTTGAATACTGGAAGCCTGCGCTAAATAATTCTTTGAAAATTTAGGGGCCTTATCAGAAATCCCCAGCATATCTTGAAGAACTAAGACCTGTCCGTCTGTATCTGAGCCTGCGCCAATACCTATTACAGGAATATCTAAGGTAGAGGCTAAATTGCTACCCAGTGCTGAGGGAACACATTCGATGACCAGCAAGTCAGCGCCTGCTTCTTCGAGCATTTTTGCTTCAGCTAAAATTTTGTCAGCAGCATTTGCATCTTTGCCCTGAACCTTGAATCCACTTAATTTATGCACTGACTGCGGGGTAAGTCCCAGATGACCGCAGACAGGAATGCCTCTTTCAGTTAGCGCATAAACTGTTTCTGTCAGCCATTCACCACCCTCTAGTTTGACCATCTGTGCGCCAGCCTGCATAAGCACAGCTGCATTATCTAAGGC
This sequence comes from Porticoccaceae bacterium, assembly GCA_029246925.1. Lineage (GTDB taxonomy): Bacteria > Pseudomonadota > Gammaproteobacteria > Pseudomonadales > Porticoccaceae > HTCC2207. The sequence continues at coordinate 8,601 of JAQWMF010000033.1, read as the reverse complement.
TTGAGGTACTGTGGCATAAGACATAAAGGGCATATCTGAAAGAATCAGAGAAGACCGGATGCCACGCTTCACATTGGTCGTGTGGTATGCCATTTCATCTAAGGTGACAGGAATAGTCGTCTGTTGGCCCTGTATAACATTGCCGAGCGAATCGCCTACTAGGGTGACTTCGATTTCGGCTTTATCAATCAGCTTGGCAAAACTGTAATCATAAGCAGTAATGGCAGCAAATTTTTGGCCACTGGCTTTAATGGATTTTAGATCATCAATGGATATGTTAGTCATAAACTTAGGTTTCCTAAATATTCTGTCACACGAACACTAAAGTATTGGGGCTGATTGTAACATTATATCGAGTAGCAGCATTTATTGGATTGGGTGAGGGTTGTAGTAGTGACGACCAGATTGCCCGCGAAGAATATATTTTACCAAATTGTAGTAATCAGAATTCCCCTCAGCCAAATTTATGTCGCTAGTATTGACGATAAGAAGCGGGGTGTCCTCGTAATGATAAAAAAACTGGGTATAGGCATCATTAAGTTTTTGCAAATAAGAGAGGTCAATGCCTCGTTCCATACTGTTTCCACGGCGCTGAACGCGATCATAGAGAGTGCTTGTGGAAGCCTGCAAGCAAACAACCAAATCGGGTTGTGGTAATTCCTCGATAACCTTGTCATACAGAGTTTGGTAGAGACGGTACTCATCGTTATCTAGGGTAATTTTTGCAAATAGGGGATCTTTCTCTATCAAAAAGTCTGAAACCCGACCCTGATGAAATAACTCACCTTGCTTGATGGTCTGTAATTTTTGAATGCGCTGAAATAGAAAAGACAGCTGAGTGGGTAGGGCATTCGTCTTACGATTTTGATAAAAGCGTTCCAGAAATGGATTTTCTTGTGCATCTTCTAGCATGGTTTCGCAGTTAAAGGTTTCGGCAAGGCGTTTAGCTAGTGTGGTTTTACCGACACCGATGGGTCCTTCAACAGCAATATATGTGGGCACCTTAATATTGGCCACATTAGTATCTAACCCGAGTTCATTTAGGAGGGCTGCTTCCACTACTTTCTCCAGTTTTTATGCTACAAAGAGACGGTTAATTGGTAAGTCTAACAATACCCTGCATAGAGCAATTTGCCAATAGATCGCCAACATTTCCGTATTCTCCAATGATCAATTCGGCGTTTAAATCGGCCAGTGGCGCAAGCACAAAACCTCTTTCATGTGCGCGTGGATGCGGAAGGGTTAGCCGCGCTGTATTTTCAATTAATTTATCGTAAATCAGGATGTCGAGATCCAGTGTTCTTGCACCCCAGCGCTCATTGCGAACGCGCCCCTGCTGATGCTCAATATACTGCAGTGTGTCTAACAATGCGTAGGCGGTTAAACGGGTTTCAATTTTTATCGCAGCATTAATGTAATCGGGCTGTTCGCCTGGCCCAACAGCGGACGTTTGATAAAAGCTAGAGATTTTTAAAAGATTGATGTCAGTAATGTTGGCGATTTTTTTTAGAGCATCATTGATTTGAACTTGAGGATCCTTATCGATACCCTCTGATGTGCTGCTAAGGTTGCTGCCAAGACTGATAAAAGCCTCAGGCATTAGTAGAGCCTTGTGGTCGGCGACGGGGTCTACGTTTTCTTGGTCTGCCCGAGTTGAGTTTCTGTACCATGCTTTGACGCTCATCCTCGTTGGCATCTTGATACTGAGTCCACCAGTCGCCAAGACCATTCAGAGACTCGCCCGTCTGCTCCCTGAGTAAAATAAAATCATAGGCTGCGCGAAAGCGTGGATTTTCCATTGATCGCTGAGCTCGATTGCCGCCGCGTTTGACTAAAGTTAACTGCATTGACCATATTTCTCGCATGGCCATAGTGAATCGTCGAGGAATAGCGGTGATGGTGATTTGGTTGCTTATTACTTCATTGGCCGCTTTATTCATAGCTGAGGCAGCTGGATGACTCTGGGATTCATATTCTGATGCGATTTTTTGCACCGCTGGCCACAATAATGCGGCGTAAATAAAGGCTGGGGTCACTCGTTTATTGCTGCGAATTCTTAGGTCAGTATTTGACAGTGCCTGCGCTACCATATTTTTGGCAGTAGGGTGTCCCTGCTCAATAAGACGATTCGTTTGTGGCACTAACTGTGCAAATAGTCGATATTCAAACAAAAGTTGAAATACCGCTAGGCCATAGCCGCCCATAAAGAGCTTTAGGGTTTCATCAAACATTCTGGGTGCAGAAACCTGCTTGAGGCTATCCGCCATTTTCGCTATAGGTTTAAGGCTTTTACTATCTACATGAAAGCCCAATTTAGCAGCAAAGCGAGCTACCCTAAGAAGCCTTACAGGGTCTTCGCTATATCTGGTTGCAGGATGGCCTATAATGCGGATTTTGCGCTTAGCAAGATCTTCGAGTCCGTCACAGAAATCATGAAGGGTATTTTTTTCTGTATCGTAATACAGCGCATTAATACTAAGATCACGCCTACTCGCATCGTCATGTAGCGAACCAAACATATTATCTCTGGTAAGCAATCCGCTTGCAGACTGTTGGACCTTTTCATTTTTATGGGTGTTATTTGATCGGAAAGTGGTCACTTCTATCAGTTCTCTTCCAAATTGAACATGAACAATCTGAAACCGTCGACCTATAATTCTCGAGCGCCTAAATAGTCTTTTAACCTGCTGTGGAGTTGCGCTGGTAGCAATATCAAAATCCTTAGGATTTAGGTCGAGCAGTAAATCTCTTACACAGCCACCCACAACGTAGGCTTCAAAATTATTGTTTTGCAAAACACGAACAATTTCGCAGGCATGCTTACAGATTTTTTTTGGGTTGAGGCTATGCTCATGTGCATTTAACACAAGATAATTATCATCATTTTTTTGCGATGAGGAGCGATTAAAAAACTTGCTGAGACGTTTTAACACATTAATAGCCGTCGCTGAGTAAGAGGGTAGTTTAACAGAGCAAAACCAGCACTGTTAGCAATAAATATTTACTAGGGTATTTATCTGATTTGGGGAGTCAGGGGAAAATAATTTGGCAATAAAAAAAGGGTTGCCTCTCGGCAGCCCCCCACTCGTTCTCCAGTCTAAGCTGCTTGAACGCTTTTGCAATCCATCCGATTATTGTTTTTATTTATTGTTGTTCTTTATAGTCAAAGTATTCTTGACGAATCCATATAATCAAATATATTAGACAGTCACAAGCGCATTGACACCCCATTGGGGTTGAAAGGGGCAAAAAATGCGTTGAATGTCAAAATCAGTAAAAAATACTAGGGAAAAGTGTCATAAATTTAAGGTTATTACTTCTTTTTTGGAGCTTTAAATTTTACTTACTAGCTTCAAAACTATTGATTCGGCATGCCTCGTTAGCCGTAAGATCCAAAAAATAGTATTCGACAACTGACCTTACTTTAAATTTTCTGGAGCGATTATTTCCGTTGTATTGCCTGATATTTTAGATATATCCCAATGCGTTATACCCCATTTGATAACTTCTTCCACTGGAGACTTTCGCAATTCCATGGGCGGTTTTTGTTGTAGCCATTTCAAAGCCAGCCAGAGTTGTTCCTGTTCATTTTTTTTCGGTAGTTGCTTGGCATGGTGCTGTTTACTTAGTTTCTGTCCCAAATTATTCACAGCCAGCGGGATATGAGCATAGTAGGGTGTTTTATAGCCTAGACATTGTTGCAATAGAATTTGTCTGGGGCTTGAGTCGAGAAGGTCTGCTCCGCGAACGATTTCAGTTATACCTTGGAGATGATCGTCGATAACCACCGCTAATTGATATGAAATTAGACCGTCGCGCCGACGCAAAACAAAATCACCCGCATCTTGGTTAAGTGACTGAAAGTAATTTCCCATTATTCCGTCGTTAAAGGTGACTGTGTCATTTTCCAGTCCAATGGTCTTCAGACTATCATTGACCGATAGGCGAATGGACGTATTTTCATCTGACAGATTGAGTGTATGGCACTTAGCGTCATAAACGCCATTGAGCGTGTTGAGTCGCTGCCTTGTGCAGCCGCAAGGGTAAATAAGATGCTGATCTTTTAGATGGTCGAGGATTTCAAAATAATGCGCTAACTGGTTGCTCTGGTAGATAACAGTGTCATCCCAAAGCAATCCGTGATGTTCTAATTGTTGGAGAATGGTATCGCTGGCTCCGGCTACTTCTCGGGGAGGATCAATATCTTCGATTCTAACCAGCCATTTTCCCCCTTGATGCTTTGCCTGTAAAAAGCTTGCAACAGCAGCGAGCAGAGAGCCAAAATGGAGTGGTCCACTAGGGGATGGTGCGAATCGGCCAATACTTAATGCTTGTGACATCTGTGTATTGACCGAGAATTAAGCATTCAATCTGGAGGCTTGGTTAGCCGCCAGTGATTTGCTTTTCCTTGATCTCATCCAGAGTTTTACAGTCAACGCATAGATCGGCTGTAGGTCGGGCTTCTAGTCGACGAATACCGATTTCTACACCGCATTGATCGCAGAACCCATAATCATCTTCTTCAACACGCGATAATGTCTTATCAATTTTTTTGATAAGTTTTCTTTCGCGGTCTCTGGTGCGTAGCTCAAGACTAAACTCTTCTTCCTGAGTTGCACGATCGGCTGGGTCTGGAAAATTTGCCGCTTCGTCTTTCATGTGAGTCACAGTGCGATCAACTTCTTCCATTAGCTCTTTTCGCCAAGCATTCAGGATAAGTTTAAAGTGATCTCGCTGACGCTCATTCATGTACTCTTCTTTGCCCTTTTCCTGATAGGGGGCTAGGCCATGAAGTGCTGCTGAATTCTTAGCAGGTGTAGAAGAATTCGCCGTTGTTTTTTTCTTTGCTGTAGCCATGCTTTAAGTCCGAATTTGAAATAAGCTCAAAGGGTGAAAAACGCGTTTATAGAGAGTTTATGACAAATTATCAAGAGAAATTTTTCCAATTTTAGCGGTTTTCGAAACATTACAGTGGTAGATTGTGAATCTTAGTAAATAATAGCACATATTCGGTGATGAATATTTATTGCAGGCAGACCAGCAATTCCGTAGGGTTTTAAATTATGAAATTAACACCAAGCCTCCTTTTAGGAAGATTTCAGAGGAGATACAAGCGTTTTTTTAGCGATGTTAAAAATATTGATGGAAAATCATTAACAATTCATTGTTCCAATACAGGGTCCATGAAAAATTGTTTGGTTGAAAATTCCAACTGTTGGTACTCATTGTCCGATAACCCAAAAAGAAAACTTCCAGGAACGTTAGAATTAGTGACTAACAAGTATGGCAATTTGGCAGGAATTAACACGAATAAAGCCAACTACCTTGTAAAGGAAGCGATTGAAGCCAATCTTATCCCTGATTTAGTTGGCTATGAGACGCTTCGAACAGAGGTCAAATATGGTGTGGAAAATAGCCGAATAGATTTGTTGCTAGAAGATCCCAAAAAAGGACAGTGTTATGTCGAGGTGAAAAGCGTCACACTAGAGGAGTCTAAGGGCTTGGTGATGTTTCCTGATGCTGTAACCAGTCGAGGCACAAAGCACCTCAGAGAGCTTATAAATGTTGTTCAGCAAGGTCAAAGGGCAATGCTATTTTTTTGTGTCCAGGTGAATCAGGCGAAAAGGATGGAGGTGGCCGACAAGATTGACCCCCAGTATGCTCAAACCCTGATTGATGCATTGAATGCTGGGGTTGAGGTAATAGCTTGGCGAGCGAAGCTTAGTGATACAGAAATCGTCTTAGAATGTGCTATTCCCTGTCTTCAAGATCTGCCAATGCCTGAGCGCGAAGGTTAACTGGAGCAGGTGGCATTTTTTGACCTGCAGCCACGTAGTAAAATTGATCTTCGCATCTAAGTTCTACAGGCTGAAGGTTATCCCCGCTGCAGGGTCCAGCAATACAAAGGCCTGAATCAATTTCAAATAATGCGCCATGCAATGCGCATTGAATAAGTTGATTTTCAACATCTAAAAATGTGTTGGGGACCCAGTTAAGTGGACTATTTCTGTGTGGGCAGAGATTCCAGTAAGCAAAAATAGAATTATCCTGTCGGACCGCAAACAATTGTCGCTCCTCGATAATTAATTCCATGGCACACAGATCTTCAAGATCATTTAGCCCGCAGAGTGGAACGTCTTTTTGTAGGGAGGTTTCAGTAGTCATAGAGGCATTCATCCAATCAAAACAACTTGCTTAAAACAGGCGAAATTTAATGTCTTACTCAGCAATAATGCGTTTTGGTTAAAAAAAGTCAATGTTTGTGTGGATTATGAGGGGTATTTTTTTGCTTATTACTGTTGGTGAGGGTATAAGATAAGTAATTATTTAAACTTTTGAGAATTTATTTTATGACGGCTGAAATTGTTACAGGCTCAACTGATACTCATCTAGTGCCGCTAGATCGGTGTCAGGGTGATACTGTAAAACAGTTAATTCATAAGCAGGTTCTACAGCCTTTTTTGGGTCTTCAAATTGCAGCGCGAAAAGCCGGATTTGATTTAAAAATATGCAGTGCCTATAGATCATTCGATCGTCAATTACTCATATGGAACGGTAAGGCCTCAGGTATGCGCCCAGTTATGGGGCCATTTGGTAAGCCGATCAATATTCAAGGGTTAAGTCCATGGCAGAAAATTCAAGCTATTCTTCGCTGGTCAGCCCTACCGGGCGCTTCAAGGCATCACTGGGGTACTGATTTTGATATTTATGATGCTAAAGCAATGCCTGAGGATTACCAAATACAATTAACCCCAGAAGAGGTGCAAGGTGATGGTCTGTTTGCGCCTATGCATAACTGGCTGGATGGCTATTTAGATTCAGGGGAATCAGATTTTTATCGTCCCTATGAATTTGATAAAGGGGGTATAGCACCCGAACGTTGGCACTTAAGTTATAGGTCTCTGGCGAATCAATATGCGGAAATGCTCAGCAGTGAACTGCTTGCTACTAGGCTTAAGCATTCAGATTTAATACTGCTAGATGTGGTTTTAGAACATTTGGATGAAATTCTTCAGCGCTATATTATAGTGGACTAAGTACGCAAAAATTTGGGAAATAGACTTTATGAATGCAGTGGATCCTATTTGGGATTTTATTAAAGAAGAAGCGCAGCAATTGGCTTCTGACGAACCGCTTTTAGCTGACTTTTTTCAGCGTGTAGTGCTTCAATACGATAGCCTAGAAGAAGTTGTAGGCCATGTTTTGGCTGAGACATTTTCCAACAGCTCTATAACTAGTAAAGACATTCGAGCAGTGATTGCTGAAGCTATCGAAAATGATCCTCATATTGGGGCTAGTATTCGGCGTGATATAGAGGCGGCCTTTCAAAGGGACGCAGCATGCCAGCATTATTTGACGCCTTTGATTTATTTTAAAGGGTTTCAAGCGTTGCAGTTATATAGAGTTTCTCATTGGCTATGGACTAACCAGCGCTATTCTTTTGCGTTATTTTTACAGAATAATATTTCTGAGCGATTTGCTGTGGATATCCACCCAGCTGCCCAATTGGGAGATGGCATTATGATTGATCATGCTACCGGTTTGGTCATTGGTGAAACAACCATTGTTGGCAATGATGTATCGATGTTACATTCAGTCACTCTCGGCGGCAGTGGTTGTCAGAAAGGTGATCGTCACCCTAAGATCGGTAATGGTGTGTTGCTTGCAGCGGGTGCCAAAGTGTTGGGAAATATCAGTGTGGGTGAAGGTGTAAAGGTTGGTGCGGGTAGCCTAGTACTAGAATCTGTGCCGGATCATGTCACAGTTGCAGGTGTGCCAGCAAAAATTGTCGGTACACCAGCTGAAGATAATCCGGCATTGGAGATGGATCAATATATAGAATAAAAGGAGTTATGGTGATGCTAAAAAGTTTTTTAGCGTTGATGTATCGTCGCTTTATTGTTGCAGGAAAAAATTCATCTAAGGGGCTGAAAGATGCCTTTCTTAAAGAAGAAGCATTTCGTGTGCAGGTTCTTCTGTGTTTAATTTTAGTACCCATAGCTTTTTTTATGGCTGAAAGTTATCAGCAACTATTGATGCTCTTAATGGCATTATTTTTAGTGATGATAGTAGAGCTGTTAAACACCGGAATAGAAATAGTTGTTGATCGAATTGGTCCTGAGTATAACGAGCTATCGGGCCGAGCCAAAGATATTGGCTCGGCTGCAGTCGCCCTCTCAATGTTTCTTTTTGTGCTGGTATGGGGGGCGCTAATGGTCAAAAACTTCGGCGTAATTTAGCACCTAATCAAGGCAAATACGAATCAAGTATTCTAGTTGCTTGTGCAGTAGTTGCATTCGATTTTCAGAAAATCCCTCTAGAATAAATTGATGGTTGTCATAGCTTTGAAAGCGAGCTATTGAGGATAACTCATCAATATTATACTGATTACAGTGCAAGAGGATTAAACCCTCCTGCAAACGACTTGCGATCTCTGCATTTTGTTTTTTAAGGGATAAAATAGACTGCTCATGCCAAAAGTGAGGGGATGTCTCTATGTCATTGCTACTAATATTCCAATTAATTTCTAGATCTATACTTAATTTCTTTGAAAGTTGCTCAATCAGCTGTTGCAGGGTATAGACTGCCATTAAGCATACT